>NZ_CP094380.1:1165000-1500000 GCF_022809775.1 Pseudodesulfovibrio tunisiensis | reverse complement strand
TCTGAAAAGATGGCCAAGGCCGGCGGAATCGGGCTTGCGGACATGATTTACGGCCAGCTCAGCGAAAAGCTCAAGGAGACCAGCCGGGACGCACTGACCGGCAAGGTGGACATCAAGCCGGTCAAGTCCCAACCCATTGCCCTGAACCGGGACGGCTCGCCCATTCCCCTGCAGGATCGCAGCCGGGGCATTGTTCTGGAGCAGTGGGGCGGTGATGTGGAGGAGCCGGGCAGGGACGCGGCACCCGCCGGAAAATCCGAAGATTCGGCCATGTCCCGGGATGACATCGTGTCCGGTCTGCTGGGACGGCGTGCTTCGGGGCGGAACGGGTTGTCGGATGCGGAAGTGCAGCGCAGAATTCAGGATTTGACCCGCCGTCTTGAGGCGGAGCGGGACGGAACCGACGCAACGGCTTCGGTTGGCCGGATTATTGCAAAAAAAGGGTGAGCCGCAAGGCTGAACAAGGAATGTGTTTAGGCGTAAAGGCATTGAATCCAGTTGGTTGTAAAAAAAGAGGAAGAGCATGATCCGTTTCGTGGTGGAAAATCTTGTCCGGCAGAACAAGGCCATGCTGCTGCTTTCCGCCCTGCTTGAGGAAGAATTTTCCCGTCTGCAGAAGGGCGAACCCAGAAGCGTTTCCCAGATCGAGCTTTCCATTCAGGAACTCATGCGCCAGATCGCGGTCGAGCGTGCTTCCCTGCGTCGGCTCGTGGGCCGGGTTCATGCCGGGGCGCAACGCGTGTCCGACCTGTATCCCGCCGTGGACGAGACGGTCCGGGGCGAATTGCAGGGCCTGCTGCAGATTCTGGACGATACCGAGCAGAGGTGCGCGGTGCAGGCCGGGAAGAACAAGGGGCTGGTCACGGCTCTGTATGATCAGAGCAGGAAACTGCTCGGATTCATGCATGAGGAAGTTCGTCCCAAGCCGAAGAACGCCTATTCCGCCAAGGGGCGTTTCGTGAACAGCTACACCGGTGCCCGCCTGATTCAGGGGAGGTTCTAGATGTCCTTCGGCGCCAATTCCATCCTCGACATGGGCCGCTGGGCGCTTTTCGCGTCCCAGGTGCAGCTTCAGGTCACGGGCGAGAACATTTCCAACATCAACACCGAGGGCTACAGCCGTCGGTCCGTTGTGCTGGAAGAGGCGCCGTACATCGACTATTCCCCGGGCCAGCTCGGCACGGGCGTCAAGGCCAAGGAAGTCGTCCGCCATTTCGACAAGATGGTGGAGGAGCTGTATCTGGGACAGTCCACCATGCGCGACAAGTGGGGCACCCTGTACGAACAGCTCAGGAGCGTGGAAAGCCTGCTCAACGAGTCCACGGGCACGGGCGTGAGTGATTCCCTTTCGCAGTTCTTCAATTCCTGGAACGAGGTGAGCCAGCGGCCGGACAACTACGGCGCGCGCCAGAGCGTGATCAATAACGCGGCTACTCTGGTTTCCACGCTCAAGCAGGTGGACACGGACCTTTCCCTGATGCAGCAGCGCATCAACGTGGCCGTGGATGCGCAGGTGAGCGAGGCCAACAAGCTGATGCAGGAGATCGCGGATCTGAACAACGAGATTCAGGTTCATGACATTCCCGGGCAGAACAATGCCAACAGCCTGTATGACGAACGTGCCCGAAAGGTTCGCGAGCTTTCCGAGCTTCTGGACGTCAAGACCATTGACAACGGAGGCGGCAATTTCACGGTCATGACCAAGGCCGGGCATACGCTGGTGGACGGGGAATCCCATTTCAGCCTTGAATTCAATGCCGCCCATTCCACCAAGGATTTGCGGTCCGGTTCCCAGTTTGACGGGGAAATCTATTTCGACGGCAACGACGACTTCGAATACACCGTGGAAATCGTTGATGCCGGGAGCCCGGGGGGAGTCCGTTCCGACGCGGGCGCGGCCATGTATCGCGTGTCGCTCGACGGCGGCGTGACCTGGGTGACGAACGAGGACGGTTCGGAAAAGCATTTCTCTGCCCGACCCTACGACAACCGGGTCAACGTGGAGGGTCTCCAGATATGGTTCGGCTCGGCCACGGATTCCAAGACCTCGCCCACCCAGAATTTCTCCGAGGGCGACCGTTTCGTGATCAGTCCGCATCAGGGGCTCTACTGGGTGGAGAACACCTCCCACAAGGAGGAGATCACTCCGCAACTGCATTTCAATGGCGAGGAGAATGATCGTCGGATCACGGGTGGCAGTCTGGGCGCGCTCATCACCTTCCGCGACAATTACGTGGGCAGGTACCGGGAGAAGATGGAAGCCCTGACCGAGACCGTTGTCTGGGAAACCAACCGCAGGCACAGTCAGGGCGCAGGGTTGCAGACTTTCGTGGTCGAGGATGGCACCTATGGCGTGGATTCCGCGAGTCGGGCGCTGGGCAGCGATTCCACGGGACTTGTCTTCGGCAACAGGCTTCAGTCCGGCAGCAGCAAGCTCTACATCTACAACGCCAATACCGGGCTGGTCATGTCCAATGCCAGCGGCATGCTGGATTTCAGCGGCATCGTGCCTCCGGGACTGACCAATTTCAATCCGGAGATTCACAGCCTGAACGATGTGCGGCAGGCCTATGAGGACACTTTCGGCACCTATGTCAATGCAACCATCGTCAACAACAAGCTGCGTCTCGAAGCCAGAGACGGATATTCCTTTGCGTTCGGCGACGACACGGCGGGCCTGAATGCGGCTCTGGGGCTGAATACGTTCTTTCGCGGTTCCAAGCCCACGGATCTGAACGTGAACGAGAAGGTGACCGGGGACTTGGATTATCTGGCCACCGGACACGTGAACGGTGCGGGCGAAATGAACTCCGACGACAATACGGTCGCCTTGGCCATGTATGCGCTCAGGGAGTTGAGCGTGAGTATTTCCACGGTGGTGGAAGGCACCACCTCGCAGTCCATACAGGACTACTACAACGGCATTGTGGGCAATGTGGGCACGGACACGAACCGGGTCAAGTTCAACCGGGATTTCTACGAGTCCCTGTCCAAGGACCTCAACGAGCGGCAGCAGCAGGTTTCGGGCATCAACCTCGACGAGGAGATGAGCAACCTGATTCGGTATCAGCATTCCTACACTGCGGCGGCGAAGCTCATCACCACTGCGGACCAGATGCTGCAAACCATTCTGTCCCTCAAGCCGTAAGCAGGGAGAACCGGCATGCGTGTCACCCAGATGATGCTTTTCGACAGGTACGTCAACAACCTCAACGGGTCGTTGACGGATCTCATGGACCTCAACATGAAGGCCCAGACCCAGAAGCGGATCAACCGTCCTTCGGACGATCCCACCGGCATGGTGCGCGTTCTGGACCATCGCGACACCTTGCGGTCCCTGAACCAGTACAAGGAAAACATTTCCACTGCCGAAGGGTGGCTCGGCCGGTCGGACGAAGCGTTGCGGCAGGTTTCCGTGCTGCTTACCCGGGCCAAGGAACTGGCCAGTCAGGCGGCCACGGGCACGGTGAGCGGAGACAACCGCGAACAGGTCAGCTATGAACTGCGCAGCCTGTTCGAACAGATGGTCGGACTGGCCAACTCGGACTTCGAAGGCAACAGCATCTACGCAGGGCACAAGGCCGACGGCAAGGCGTTCGAGGAAATCATGTGGATGACCACGAACGACACGGATTTCGCATCCACGGATTTCACCATCAACGGGTCGTCCAAGCAGACCGTGCTCGTGCAGTTTTACGACGGCGGCACGCCTCCTGCGGCTCCGGGCACCACGACCACGCTTTCCGATCCCGACCTTCGGGTTCGTTACAGCGTGGACGGCGGCGACTCCTGGCTGACGGACGGCTCCATCGGTTTTGCCGGGGGCGGGGCCAGCGTGACCCTGCCGCAGGGCGGGACATCCGTGGATTTTCATTCGGATGCGGACGTCAAGGTGAGCGATGCGACCGACCCGAGCCGAAGCGAGGGAACCTGGCTGTGGCTTCGGCCTTCGGCAAGATATCTCGGGGACACCAATGACGCGCCTCCGCTGGTGGACAAGGTCGGGCCGAACGTTTCGGACATCGCAGCCTCGGCTTCCGGGCATTTTCTGGAAAGCAACGTCACGGTGCGCATCGACAACACGAGTTCGGTGGGCATGGACGAGGACATCAACTATTCCTACAGCTTCGACGGCGGCATCAACTGGATTACCGGCAATGTGGCACAGGCGGACGGTTCGCCCAATCAGGCCGTGCTGAGCGTGGGCAACGGCGGCATCCTGACCCTGTCCAATGCCGCGACCGGCCAGCTTCAGCCCGGTCAGCAGTTCGTGATCCGGCCGAGGACCGCGGACATCAACATCGATATTTCAGCCAGTGAGCGGGTGCGTCTCAACGATGTGGGCCGGGACATCTTCGGTGGCGTGTACATGCGCGACGACGTGGTGCTTTCCGCAAACGGAGAGATTCTGACACTTGGCAGCTCGAACGCCGGAGTGGCGTTCCTGTCGGCTGCCGCGCCCAAGATGGGGCTGTTGCGCACCGGCGGTTCCGGGGCCAACGACCTCAGAAACATGTTCGAGGTCATGGGCAATCTGGTGGCCTTTGCCGAGACCAACAATCAGGCCGGAGTGCAGCAGTGTCTGGGCGATCTGGAAAAGGTGCACCAGCAGATCATGAACAGTCTGGCCACGGTGGGCGGGCGCGAGAACCGGCTCCAGGTGAGCGAGAACATCATCAACGGGCTGGATCTGAACGAAAAGGAACTGCTCAGCAGCATCGAGGATGCGGACGTGAGCGAGCTCATGACCGAACTGGCCCAGTCCCAGATCGTGTATGAGTCCGTGCTGCGGACCACGTCCATGATCATGCAGCTCAACCTGTCCAAGTTCATCTAAAGTGCGCAATGTGCTGGACTTCCGGCCCGTGGTGGGATAGTCGAGCTGAGAGGGTGGAAGTCCCGAACATTGGTTGCTATTTTTTGCGAATGGATTGTGTATGTTGATACTGACCCGGAGACCCGGAGAGAGCCTGTACCTGGGCGACCACATCAAGCTCAAGATTCTGAGCGTTCAAGGCAAGCAGATAAAGATCGGCCTTGACGTTCCGGATGATATGACCGTGTACCGGGAAGAGGTGTACCTCAAGATCAAGGAGCAGAACCGGCAGGCGCTTGAGAGCAGCCAGCAGGATCTGCTTGCAGCGGCGGCGTTATGGCAAAGTCTCGAACCCAAAAAATAATGACCCGCCTGGGCGAGCGTGAAATCAGCCCGGACACCATTATTTATTTTCCCCGGGGACTTGTGGGCCTGGAGGACAAGCGCGAATACGTGCTGCTTCCGGTCAAGGAGGAAAAGTCCCCCTTCTTGCTGCTCCAGTGCGTGACCGATCCCGGTTTGGGCCTGCTCGTGGCGGACCCGTACGCCTTTCTCGACGATTACGACGTGAAGCTGGAAAATCCGGAGCGCAAGACCCTCAAGATAACCAATGTCAGGCAGGTGGCTGTGCTGGTCACGGTGACCATACCGCAGAACAGACCCGAAAACACCACCTTGAATCTCCAGGGGCCGATCGTGATCAACACCGAGGAGCGGTTGGGTCTTCAGGTTCCGCAGACGGACGGGGAGTATCCCACTCACTTTCGTCCGATCGTGAGCTAGTCGTCGGAAACGTTTTTCCTTTTTCTACACAAGAAGATCCAGGTCGTCGCGAATCAGATTTGCGGCGGCCTTCTTGATATCCGGCTCATACGTGCCGTTGCGCACCCGTTCCTTGAGATCCCTGATCTTTTCACTGCGTACGTCAGGAGCGTCGTTGGCGCCCTTGAGTGCTGCGCCTCTGAGCCGCGCCTCGGGTGAAAGGACCACGCGGTCCGCAGTATCGGCAGACGCCCTGGACGCCTGCTGCGAAGTCTGCTGGGCCCGCTGCGCCTTTTGCGCGTCGGGGCTGTCGATCTTCTTCTTTGCGTAAGGGTGCATGTCCCCTACGATGTTCTTGATAACCATAATCTTCCCTCCCGAGATTTCGGGGTCCGTCACAGCATGGTTTCATCCACGCGTGACAGGGTGATCTCCCACAGTCGCCGCATGACCCTGTCGCGTTCCTGCCCGACAATTTCATGGGAACCGCGTTCGGTCTCCCTCAGTATCTGCACGTCACTGCCGTCCAGCGGATATTCGAAAATATGCCGCGCGCCCAACTCCTGTTCCAACTGGTCGAGGATGTCGGCCACAATGGGCGTCTGCTGGCTGTTGACGATCAGATTTTCAATGATCTCCCGTGCAATGCGTTCCACCAGACCGCGTCGTCTGACCTGTCTGGAAACGGATTGTTCCTCCTGCGTTCCATCCAGATTCAATGCCCGCCGAAAGCGCGCAAGGCGCTTTGCGTTCGTCAGCTGCCGACCATAGGTGCGCAGCATTATGCGAACATTCGCTGGGGCATTCACGGGTTTTCTCCTTTCCTTGAATGTAATGATCGGCGCTGCTCGAAAAAACTTTAGGGGTAAACCGGAAAAAAATCCATTCCCGGGAACGCCCCGAGGTGCTGAAAACCGTGTTTCGAGCTAAAAAGGTTGAATGTTTTCCCAAGAATAAATAGATTCCTGAATATGTCGCGCAAATTGAAAAAAGTTCTGATCGTGACCAAGCCGGATGATCATGACGCCACGGATTTCGGGGCGGGGCTGCGTGCGTTTCTGGAGCGTCGCGGTGTCGAGGTCCTGCTGTGCGAACATCGGCGCGGGACCTGCGTGTCCAAGGCCGAGGAACATGGCGGACTGAACCTGATTCTGGTCCTTGGTGGCGACGGTACCTACATTGGCGTGGCTCGGCGCATGAACCCGCTTGGCGTGCCCGTGGTGGGCGTGAACCTCGGCAACGTAGGATTTCTGGCCCAGCTGGGCCGGGAAGAGTGTCGTGCATGGCTGGAGCATGCGCTGGATCACGGATTCGACGTGTCCCCCCGCATCGTGCTGGAATACGACGTGGTGCGCCGGGGCCGGATCGTGCGTCAGGGCAGGGCCGTGAACGACGTGGTGGTCAGCCGGGGCGAGCTTGCCCGGCTCATCCGGCTGGACGTGGCGTGCGGCGGCAGTGTTGCCGCGTCCCTGCGTGCGGACGGACTGATCGTGTCCACGCCCAAGGGATCGTCCGCCTACGGCGTGTCCGCCGGCGGCCCTCTGGTGCATCCGGGATTGCGTGCCCTGTGCGTCACCCCGGTCTGTCCGTTCCTGAACAGCCTCAAACCGCTGGTCATGCCTGCGGACATGGAGTGCCGGATCACGATCCGGGAGACGGCTTCCCCGGTCAATCTCACCGAGGACGGACAGGAGGCGCATCGCCTTCAGCCCGGGGACGAGATCGTGGTGCGCGGCTGCGGCACGGACCTGCTGGTGGTGGACACCGGGCAGGACAGGTATTTCGACCGGCTTCTCGAAAAGGGTTTCATAACGGAGAAATAGTGTGGCTTACGTATCCAATTACGATTCGGTGCTGGATATATCCTACGGCAAGGACGCGCTTCTGGATGGCCTGCTGCTGCATTTCATGACCGAGAACGATCTGGAGAACAGCATCAATCCGGAAAAGAACGCCTCGCCGGAACAGATTCGTTTCATGGTGGCGCTTCGGGAGGGCGAATTCTACGCCCCGTGTTCGGACTGGATGTTCCTGATGCTGCTCAAGCAGGGATTGCCCCGGCCGCTTCTTCACGAATACACCGAACAGTGGAAGGTCTTTGTCAGGCTGGCAAAGGAGTATTGCAAGGACCGCTATCTGGCGCGGCGGTTCATTGCTCTGGCCCGCCACAAGTTCCGCATGACTCTGGCCTCGCCCATCGTGATTCCCTCCCGGTTGCTCAAGCGGCTCATGACCATCTTCATGAGTCAGAGTGGCGTGGACGACCCGTACCGCGAGCGGCGCATGGAGCTGAACAGGATTGCATCGGAACTGGTCAATTCCCCGGCCTTTGACAAGGTGGTCAATCGCTGTCCCGAAGAGGTCATGGCCTGCCGCCGCATTGATGATCTGCGTTTCCGCATGGACATGCTGGAAATCGAGCGGCTCATGCGGCTTTCCACGCTGACCGATCACTGGAAGGTCGAGCAGTTCACTCCGAAGTCCATAGAGAAGTGTGGGCTGGAGGCGGAAATCAAGGCGAGTCCCGGCCTGTTTTCCTCCGTGGCCGCAGCTCTGGGCCGTCATGGCGAAACGCCCAAGCGGGTGCTGTATCTGCCGAACCGCGCGGGGGGACTCATGTTCGATCTCGAAGTGGTCAAGACCCTGCTGCGTACCGGGCACCGCGTGGTCATGGCCTTCAAGGAAGGTTTCTATTTCGACGATCCGGTGTTCTGGGACCGGTATCATGATCCCGTGCTGGGCGAGGCGCTCAAGGATGCCTATTTCGTGAGCGACGACAATCTTTCCAAGAACCAGTTGCTGGACGTGATAAACCGGCATCCCTTCGTGGTCATTTCCGATGGTTCCCGGGAGCGTTTCAATCCGTACCGCATGTCCGTGACCTTTGCCCGGGCATGGAAGGAGTGCGATCTGGTGCTGGCCAAGGGCGCGGGCATCTACAACCGCGTGATTCAGGCCAGCCACGAGTTCACCCGGGACATCGTCTGCTTCTTCCGCGACCCCTACGGCCATTTTCACCTGCATTTCCGGGAGCGGGCGCGCTGGGTGCACAAGTTCAGTCAGGACTACATCGAGGGCAAGGCCGACGAGATCATCGGCGAGATGCGCGAGGCCAAGCGCAAGGGCCACACCGTCATGTTCTATTCCGGCATCATCGGCAGCGTGCCCGGACAGACCGACATGGCCATCCGCATCATGACCGCCTTTGTCACGCATCTGCGCGAACAGCTCGACGCCACCTACATCATCAACCCGGCCGAGCATTTCGAGGAAGGCATGGACGGCGACGACCTCATGTTCATGTGGGAAAAGGTCCAGCGCAGCGGGTACATCAACGTCTGGCGTTTTCAGTCTTATTTCGATATTGAGAAGAGCTTCGGGCTGCTCGGAAAAAAGGTGCCTCCGGTCTGGACCGGAAAGGACGCCACCTATTCCACGGGCTGCACCAAGGAAATGCACATTGCTCTGGACGTGCAGCGCCGCCATCCCGAATTGCAGATAATCGGTCCCAGCCCGGAAAAGTTCTTCCGCAGGCGGGAGTACGGCGTTGGCAAGTATTTTGACGCGGGAATCAGGGAATAGCTTTCGCTGACCTGCCATGCTGCCCCGGACATTTGGTCGGGGAGAAGCAGTATTCTTCAACCATCGAGACCTGATACGTGAGAACCGACCTGAGCCAGTTTGTCCGGCCCCTTGCCGCATGTCTGCTTTGCGCGGGCGTGCTGCTTTGCGGGTGCGTCCTTCCCGGCCGGAAAGCCGAGCCTGTTGCCGATCCGGCGTGCCCGCCTCTTGCCGTGCCGCAGGGTGATGTCGTGGCACAGGAAGCGCCCGCGCCTGTCCCGGAACCGGAAACCAAGGCCGTGCTGCCTGCGCTGGAACCGATTGCCGAGCCCGAGGATCTGCCCCAATGCGACATGTTCTTTCCGGTCCGGAAGGACGGCTTGCCCGGCTGTTTCCCGGACGTGCGCAGTCAGGGGCTTCATTCATGGAAGGACTTGGAAAGCCCGGTGCAGCGCAGTCTGGAGTATGCCCTGAACATGCCGGGGAACAAGCCTGCGCTGATTCGCCCCGGCATGGTGCTGACCTGGGCGCAGGTGGCATCCAGCCTGCAGGATTTTCTGGACCTGCTGCCGCATCTGGATGCCGATCCCGGTCTGCTGGCCAAGCGGTTCGTGTGGTTCGGCATGAGGAGCCGTCCGGTGATGACCGGGTATTTCACGCCGGAAATCGAGGCCAGTCTGGAACGTCGCCCCGGGTATGAATACCCTTTGTACGGCGTGCCTTCGGATCTCCGGCGGGGCAGGGTGCGCGGCAGGAACAGGTACTATCGTCTGGAAGGCGGTCGAGTGCTTCCCTATTTCGATCGACACGCTCTGGACGTGGACAAGGTGCTGGACGGCAAGGGGCTGGAAGTTGCCTGGGCGCGCGATCCCATCGACGTGTTCTATCTTCAGGTCGAAGGCTGCGGCAGGCTGCGACTGCCGGACGGCACCACGCGTAACGTGCTGTACGGCAGCAAGAACGGGTTGCCGTTCACCAGTCTGGGCCGCATTCTGCACAAAAAGGGGCTGTTGCCGCGCAGCCGCCTTGCCAAAGAGCATGTGCGGGAGTACTTCTCCAAGCATCCGGAGAGGATGTATGAACTCATGGCGGAAAATCGCAGCTACGTGTTCTTCCGTCTGGACAATGCGCCGCCCGAGGGCGCGATCGGAAAGCCGTTGACGCCGATGGTTTCGCTGGCTACAGACCGGGAACTGTTGCCGCTCGGCAGTCTTCTCGCATTCGAGGCCGAGATTCCCGAGGCCAGGAACGGCAAGCCGTCCGGCCGCCGCAAGGTTGCGGGCATCGGTTTGGCTCAGGACACCGGCACCGCCATCAAGGGGCCGAGACTGGATTACTACATCGGGGAAGGCGACGCGGTGGAACCCATTGCCAGCAACATCAAGACAAAGGCTACCGTGTTTCTCCTCATAAGCAAGAAAGCATTGATACATGGCTGACATCACCATTCAGAAGATACAGGAAACCGTTCGGGACGCCGTGGCGCATCAGGTGCGCTCGGTAACGGACTGGCATTTCGGAGAACCCGTGTACGACGAGGAACCTGCGGACGACCTCGGCGGTCTGTCCGGATTCCGCGAGCTCGTGGCCCGGCAGCATTGGGTCAATTTCCAGCTCTGGCATGTCGAGGATCGCGCCCGTCGTCAGGACGTGGACGCGAAGATCATTGCGGACTGCAAGCATCGGATCGACAGGTTCAATCAGAAGCGCAACGATCTGATCGAGCGCGTGGATGCCTGCCTCATCGGCATGGTGCAGCCCCTGCTGCCCGAGAACGGCGAGGAGCGCTACAATACCGAGACCATCGGCAGCGCGCTCGACCGCCTGTCCATTCTGGCGCTCAAGCGGTACCACATGGAAGAGCAGACCCGGCGCCGCGATGTGGATGAGGCGCACATTGCCTCCTGCAAGAGCAAGTGCGACGTCATGGTTCGCCAGCATGCGGACCTTGAGCGCGGCATCCTCGAACTGCTCGACGACTATGCCCGGGGCCTGAAAAAGCCCAAGGTCTACTACCAGTTCAAGATGTACAATGATCCGAGTCTGAATCCGGAATTGTACGCGACCGCCAAGTAGCCCCGAATTTTCCCGCAGATTGCCAAGGAGAGAAGCGCCCATGCCACGGTACGAGACCGTTATCGGTCTGGAAGTCCATGCCCAGCTCAAGACCGAGACCAAGATTTTCTGTTCCTGTTCCACCAAATTCGGCAACGATCCCAATGAAAACGTGTGTCCGGTGTGTTCGGGCATGCCTGGTGTGCTGCCCGTGCTCAACGAGCGCGCCGTGGAATATGCCGTGAAGATGGGACTGGCCACCAATTGCGAGATCAATCGCAAGTCCGTGTTCGCCCGAAAGAACTACTTCTATCCCGACCTTCCCAAGGGGTACCAGATTTCCCAGTTCGAGCTGCCCATCTGCGAGCACGGCCGTGTGGACATCGAGGTGAACGGCGCGGAAAAGGCCGTTGGCCTGACGCGCATCCACATGGAGGAGGACGCGGGCAAGAACATTCATTCCGCTGCGGACAACGCCAGTTTCGTGGACCTGAACCGTACAGGCGTTCCCCTGATCGAGATCGTGTCCGAACCGGACATCCGTTCCTCGGAAGAGGCCGTGGCCTATCTCAAGGAACTTCGCTCCATCCTTCTGTATCTGGGCATCTGCGACGGCAACATGGAAGAGGGCAGCTTCCGTTGCGACGCCAACGTGTCCGTTCGTCCGTTCGGACAGGAGGAGTTCGGTACCCGCACCGAGCTGAAGAACCTCAACTCCTTCAAGCACGTGCAAAAGGCCATCGAGTACGAGGTGGAACGCCAGATCGACGTGATCGAGGACGGCGACAAGGTGGTGCAGGAAACCCGGCTCTGGAACGAGTCCAAAAACGCCACCTTTTCCATGCGCGGCAAGGAAGAGGCGCACGATTACCGCTATTTCCCGGACCCGGACCTTGTGCCGCTGGTGCTGGAGGAGGCGTGGATCGAAAAGTGGCGCTCCGAACTGCCCGAACTGCCTGCGGCAAAACTGACCCGGTTCCGCGAGGAGTACGGCCTGTCCGACGATGATTCCGCGCTCATGGCCGGTGATCTCGGCGTTGCCGAATACTTCGAAAGTGCGGCAAAGGCTTATGCCGGGGACGCCAAGAAGGTGGCCAACTGGATGGCCGGGGAACTGCTGCCGTATTTGCACGAGACCGAGTGCGCGGCCTGCGAATGCAAGCTGGTTCCCGAAGGTCTGGCCAAGCTGGTCAGGCTGGTGGACGACGACGTGATCTCCAACAAGATCGGCAAGAAGGTGTTCCGCGACCTGTGCGAATCCGGGGATGACCCCGAGGCGCACGTCAAGGCCAAGGGCATGGTGCAGATGTCCGACACGTCTGCGCTGGAGGCCGTGGTTGACGAGGTGCTGGCCGAGAATCCCGACGAGGTCGAGGCATTCCGCGGCGGCAAGAAGAAGCTCATGAGTTTCTTCATGGGCCAGATCATGCGCAAGACGCGCGGTCAGGCCAACCCGGGCGTGGTCTCCCAGCTCATCAACAGGAAATTTTCGTAAGGAGCAGAGCAGGGGCTGTTTGAATACGGCCCCTGCTCTGCATATAATCCTGAAATTCAGGGTGTTGCGTTTTCGGGAATTGTTTGTCCCGGCAGAAGCAATGGTTTTCCTGAAATATTTTCAATATTCTCCAGAACACATTTCACAGCGCCGGAGGCCTTCCCATGACCGAACACATTCAGTATTCCCCGGACAAGGATGCCCTGATCCTGCTTGACCAGCGTTACCTGCCCAACCGCGAGGACTGGTTCGAGTGCCGGACCACGGACGACATCTGTTTTGCCCTTGTGGTCATGGTGGTGCGCGGTGCTCCCGCCATTGGCGTGACCGCTGCCTACGGCTGCTATCTTGCCGGACGCGAGGTGCAGGGCATGGGCGGCGACTGGAAGACCAATCTGGAGGCCAGGCTCGACCAGATCGAGAAGGCCCGGCCCACGGCAGTGAATCTGCGCTGGGCCGTGCGCGAGATGCGCCGCGTCTGGAAGGAAGCGGGCGACGTTTCCCTTGACGAACTGCTGACCACATGGCTGGAGCGCGCCAAGGCTGTTCACGCGGGCGACATCGCCATGTGCGAGGCCATTGGCCGGTTCGGCGGCGAGCTCATCGACGATGGCGATACGGTCATGACCCACTGCAATGCCGGAGCGCTCGCAACCGCAGGCTATGGCACGGCTCTGGGCGTGATCCGGGGAGCCATTGATCAGGGCAAGAAGGTGTCGGTCATTGCCAACGAGACCCGGCCCTTTCTGCAGGGCGCGCGTCTGACCGCCTACGAGCTGCACAAGGACGGCATTCCGGTCAAGGTGGCCTGCGACAATGCCTGCGCCCTGCTCATGAAGCGCGGGCTGGTGGACAAGGTCGTTGTGGGCGCTGACCGCATTGCTGCCAACGGTGATGCCGTGAACAAGATCGGCACGTTTGGCGTGGCCATCATTGCCAAGCGGTTCAACGTGCCGTTCTACGTGGCGGCTCCGGTCTATACCATCGATCCCGAAACGCCCACGGGCGACGATGTGCCCATCGAAGACCGCGACCCGCGCGAGGTGACCCACATCGGGGACCATCGCATTCCGCCCGAGGGCGTGGAGGTCTACAATCTGGCGTTCGATCCCACTCCCAACGAGCTGATAACGGGCATCGTCACGGAGAAGGGCGTGCTGTACCCGCCCTATGATCAGGCCATCAGAAAGCTGTTTGAAGAAGAATAGACTCGACAATCAAATGCGATTACGCTAATCACCGCGCTCCCTGTACAGGCGGGCGCGGTGCTTTCGTGTCGCGCGGCATGCGATTTCTCGCCGCCCGAAAACGTTCACGTCCGGCCCGGATTCTGTCCGGCACGCCGGCACGCTGGAGGCTTATATGCTCCCCATAGTTGCTTTGGTGGGACGGCCCAATGTGGGCAAGTCCACGTTATTCAACAGATTGCTGCGCAAGTCCGTGGCCATCACTCACGACATGGCCGGCGTCACGCGCGATCGTGTCTTCAGTGAATGCAACATGAAGGGCACGGTTTTCGGCCTTGTGGACACCGGCGGCATGGTCATGGAGTCCGAGGCCACTCCCGAACTGTCCAAGGATTTTGAGGACGAAATTTTCGAACAGGCGCGCGAGGCCATTGAAGAGGCCCATGCCATCGTGTTCGTGGTGGACGGCAAGGAAGGATTGAACCCTTTGGATCAGCAGGCCGCGGAATACGTGCGCCGGAGCGGCAAGCCCATGCTGCTGCTCGTGAACAAGGTCGACGGTACCGAGTTCGCCCATGAGGCGACAGCGGATTTTCATTCCTTCGGCCTGAACCTGATGCCGGTTTCCGCTGCGCACGGCTACAACCTCAACGAGGTGCGTGACGCCGTGCGCAAGCTCGTGCTCGATCTCGGCCTGCCCGAGGACGAGGAGGGAGAGCGCGATCAGGGGCTTCGTCTGGCCATGCTCGGACGGCCCAATGCGGGCAAGTCCTCGCTGGTGAACAGGATCACTGGCCAGAATCGGGTCATTGTCAGCGATGTGGCCGGTACCACCCGGGACACGATTGACGTGACCTTCGAGGCGCGTGGCAGACGGTTCACCTTCGTGGACACCGCAGGCATCCGCAAGCGCTCCAACATTCTGGAACAGCTCGAAAAGATCAGCGTGATTCGTGCGCTCAAGAATTCCCGTCGGTCCGACGTGACCCTGCTGGTCATCGACGCGGTTTTGGGCGTGGGGCGGCAGGATCTGCGGCTCATCGAGTTTCTGGCCCGCGAAAAGGTGCCGTTCATGGTTGCGGTCAACAAGATCGACCAGGTACCGCATGCCGAGACGCAGTACGTCATGGACGAGTTCCGCAGGGAATTGCGCATCGTGCCGCACGTGCCGGTTGTCATGACTTCCGCCACCAAGGGCGTGGGCGTGGGCAAGATTCTTCCCTTGGCCGAAACCATCCTTGAAGAGTGTCAGGTGCGTGTGGGCACGGGCGAACTCAACCGCACCTTCGAGCTCGCGCTTCAGCAGCATCAGCCTCCCGTGGTCAAGCGCAGGCGGCCCAAGTTCTACTATGTGACTCAGGCGGACGAGGAAATTCCCACCTTCGTGTTTTTCGTCAATGACCACACCATTGTTCGGGAATCCTACGTCCGGTATCTGGAGAACCAGATTCGCAAGATGTGTCACATTCAGTACGCGCCCATCAACGTGGTGCTTCGTTCCAGCCATGAGAAGAAGGAGCGCGAGGTTCGGCGCGGCATTTCCCGCATCGGCAAGCGTGGCCCGGGCCGCGACCGCAAGGGCGGTGCAAAGACCCGTCGCCATGAGCAGAAGTGGGAGCGCGATTCCAAGCGCAGGCGCAAGGAAAAGTCCGAGAAATAGCTGGAATACGCTTGACAGGGACAACCCGAAAGGGTAGTCCCTTTGCCTCGGCGACGTTGCCTGCGAACGTCCCGACCATACTGGAGAAGTGGCCGAGTTGGCTGAAGGCGCACGCCTGCTAAGCGTGTATGCGGTGTAGAGCCGTATCGAGGGTTCAAATCCCTCCTTCTCCGCCAGATTTCAAGGGGTTGCGTGGTTACCGCGTAACCCCTTTCTTTTGCGCTCGAAACAAGGAGTGTACCCCCAATGTGTCCCCCCCTGTTCGGGACGCCGTGCCGTTTTCCAGAAGCAGGAAGGCCCCGACAACATATGTTGTCGGGGCCTTCCTGCTTCTGGCTATTTGACTGCGTCCTTTTCCTTTTTCTCCGTGTTCAGGGGGGGGGATCGTTCCGGAATTTTCCTCATTTTCGGTCTTGTAGTTCGGGAACATGGAACGCAGGCCGCGTTGCAGGAAATCCTTGGATGCATACTTGCTGTTGATGCCGCGTCTGAGTGTCATTTCGGTCTCCAGTGCTTTTGGGTTTTTCGTGTTTGAGTGGCCTTGGGGTACAGTCGTTTTTTCAGTCCTTCATGGCTGTTTTCGCTTTTCGGCAACCGTGCGTTGCCCGGGGAAAAGCGATTTGTGGTTGACTGCGTTACCCTGAAGGCATATCAGTGATATCGAAATTCATTATCAATGACAAGCGCTGATTTTACCGTGTTGGAAAAAAGGTTTCCGGAGTCGTGGTGCCGAAGGCTGCATCGTCCGGTTTTCGTTGTCCCGAGATGGGATGGTGCTTCGTGTGCGTCAAGAGTGATTGCTTCCATTCGTGGATGGTCACCCTTGCATGGAAAAAACGGAAGAAACCGAACCATGCCGCCGGATGGACGCGGGCAGGATTGCGCGGAAAAAGGAGATGGGAATGAAATCGATCAGGTTGTTGCCGGTTGCCGTTGTGGCTTCCCTGTTTTTTCTCGTGGGTGCGGACCTGGCCCGGGCACATTCGCTTTTCATCCAGTCCGGGCGGCATCGTGTGTCCGAGGGCAAGAAAACGCCGCTGTTTTTTGCCTATGGGCATCATTTCCCTGTGGATGACGGGGTGCGCGCCAACAAGCTCGCCTTTGTCAAGGTGCATGATCCCGCCGGAAACGTGATGGAATTCCTGCCCCGCGAGGAAACCGGGCTGCAGTCGCAGATGGTGGAATATGATGCTCCGGGCGTATATGTGCTTACTGCGGAGACCAACCCCGGGCATTATACCAAATGGGTGGACAAGGCCGGAAGAAATCGCAATTCGATCAAGCCCATGAGCGCAGTCAGGGATCGGGCGTCCGAAATCGTCAAATCCCTGTACTCCAAGCAGTACGCCAAGTCCTATGTTCGTTGCGGCGAGCCGGACGGTCGGTTTGCGGGCCGTGTCGGCCTGCCGCTGGAATTGGTGCCCATGCAGGACCCCACAGCCCTGAAACCGGGGGACACGCTTGACCTGATGGTGTTCAAGGATGGCAAGGCCTTTGCCGGAAACGGGCATTGGGATGCCACGTATGGCGGGTATTCCACCGAATCCGAGGATTTGCATCATCCCGGCAGGGAAGTGGCCGGGGATTCCTTCAGGGTCCTGCTGGATCATCCCGGCAAATGGTTCATCCGGTACTATGTCAAGACGGATGCCGCGCCGGACAAGGTGGAGGAATACATGCAGCTCAAGCAGACCGCCACGCTGGTCGTGCTTGTTCCCAACGAGCGCAGGCAGCCGCGCCCGGAACATCATTGAGCCGGCAAGGAGAACAATGCGCATGATATCCGTTTGTCGCCGAAACTGTATTTGGGAGATCGTGGCCACAGCCGCGTGAACTGCAACTCTGAAACAGTGAGGCAAGAAAACATGAGCAAGGCATTGGTCGTTTACGGTTCCACAACCGGCAATACCGAGAGTGTCGCGGACAATATTGAAAACGTCCTGAAAAAGGGGGGCTGGAGCGTCGATGTCATGGATGCGGCCGACGTGTCGGTCGATGGCATGGCCGATGGCTACGATGTGGTTTTTCTCGGTTCTTCCACATGGGGTGATGACTCCATTGAGCTGCAGGATGATTTTGTCCCGATTTTTGACGATCTGGACAAGGCGGGACTCAAGGACAGGAAGGTCGCAGTGTTCGGTTGCGGCGATTCCTCGTACGAGTTCTTTTGTGGAGCCGTGGATGCCATCGAGGAAAAATCCGGGAAGCTGGGTGCGATTCTGCTGGGTGAGTCCCTGAAGATCGATGGCGATCCGGACATGGGTGACGTGACGACATGGACCGAAGCCGTCATGGCGCAGGCCTAGAAGTACGATATGCGTCCCGCAAAGACGGGGTATATGGCGGCACTCTCCGGAGTGCCGCTTTTTTTGGACGCAAGGCCTGCTGGACAATCGAACCGGGCATGTATAGGCTGACTGGGCCGCACGGAGCTACGGCATTGTTTGTTCAGTGTTCATGGTCTGTTGAGGCATGCTGCCACATCCTTTTTCGAGGTTCGCCGCACCTGCTTCCACTGCTGTTTTCCATCACTCTAATTTAGCTGGACTTCCTGGTTCCATGTCAGAATACATCCTGTTCTTTTTCGCCTGGTTCGTGGCAGCCGTCATCAACAACATTGCCGGATTCGGGGCGGCCCTGATGGCCATGCCGCTTGTTGCCTACGCCATTCCTCTGGATATCGCCGTGCCCAGTTCCACGCTGCTCGTGCTCGCATTGAGCTGCCAGATGGGCTGGAGCTACAGAAAGCACATTCAGAAGGCGGCATTGCAGTACATCTGCATCGGTGGCATTGCCGGAGTGGCCGTCGGAATCAGCGTGCTGCAGAGCGTGGGCAACGAGTCGCTCAAGCTTGCCATGGGGCTTCTGCTGATCGCCTACGCCCTGTTTTCCATCTGCTGGCCTGCCGGGCTTCGGAAGGCTCATGCCATCAATCCCCGCTGGGGAATCGTGGCCGGATTCGCGTCCACGGTTCTGGGCGCGCTGTTCGGATTCAACGGGCCGCCGCTGGCCGTGTTCGTCTCGCTGACCGGATGGCCCAAGGAAACAGTCAAGGGCGTTCTGGGCGTATGCTTTCTTCTGACCGGAACGCTCATTTTGACCGGCCAATTGATTGCAGGCATTCACTCCCTGCAAACCGTCACGTATTTTGCGGTCGGCTGTCCGGCTGTCCTGCTCGGCGGCGGGGTGGGGATTCTGCTTTCCCGTTTCATCGGGCAGGTCGCCTATCAGCGCATCCTGCTGATTCTGATTCTGGTGGCCGGGACCAGCGTTGCGTGGTCTGCCATATAGCGGACCGGCAAGTACGCTGTTGTCGTGAAACAAAAGAGTCCCCGACCACAAAGGCCGGGGACTCCTTCAGTATGGATTCCCTTTTGTCGGGGGGTGTTAGGCGTTCAGAGCGGTGAGTTCCACCTGTTCGTTCTCATTGAACTTCAGGGAATAGGCGGAACCGTATTTTTCAAGAAAATCCTCTTCGGCGATGAATGGTACGCCGTCCACTTCGATCTGCCTGTCTTCGTCTTCGTCAAATTCGTCCATGCCCAGACCGAGCACGATTTTCGCGTGTCAGCCGCCGCCGACGCTGTATTCGCGCAGGCGCACACAGGTTTCCTCGTCCTCGTCCTCCAGCATGGCGCGGAGCTTTTCCAGCATTTCGTCCGGAACGGTTACGGTGAACATATTGTTCCTCTCCATCATTTTTTGCAGTTAAACCATGACGGGCTTGAGCCCATGCCTGGCAAAGCGGTCCAGAACGACCTTCAGTTCCTCGGGAGTGTACTGGGACACGGCCGGAACCGGTTTGCCCAATGCGACGTACTTGTTTCGCCCGAAGGCGTGGCACGGCATGACTTCGATTTCCTCCCTGCCGAATTCGCCGAAGAACTCGGCCATGGCGGCAAGGTTTTCGTCGGAATCGTTCATGTCCGGCATCAGAGGCATGCGGATGCGCACCTGGGTGTCGGAACTCAAGGCGGCGCGCATGTTGCGCAGAACAAGGGTGTTGTCCATGCCGGTCAGCTTCTTGTGCTGTTCCGGGTCCATGTGCTTGCAGTCGAACAGGAACAGGTTGGCCAGTTCGATGGTCCTGTCGAAGCGGTCCGCCGGGCATACGCCGCAGGTGTCCACGGTCACGTGAAAGCCCTCGTCGTGCACGGCCTGCACCATGTCCAGAAAGAATTGGCCGCCAGCCGTGGGCTCGCCGCCGCCAAAGGTCACGCCGCCGCCGGAGTTCTCATAGAAGAGCGCGTCCTTGCGCACCACCTCCATGACTTCGTCCACGGTCATGATCTTTCCGGACATTTCCCGGGCCTTGTTCGGGCAGACCTCGGCGCATTTGCCGCAGTCCGTACATTTTTCCACATCGCGTCCGAACTTGCCGTCCAGAGCGATCACGGCCCCGTTGGGGCAGGCTTCCATGCACGCGCCGCAACCGGTGCACATGTTTTCGAAATACATCATCTGCGGCGTGCCCTTCTGGGATTCCGGATTGCTGCACCACAGGCATTGCAGGGGGCAGCCTTTCAAAAACACCGTGGTCCGCAATCCCGGGCCGTCATGAATCGACATTCGCTGAATATTGTAAACCATTCCCTGACTCATCGCCGTCTCCGCAGATATGTATTTTCGTGATTGCCGCTGCTTGCGGCTGGATTCGTGAAAGATTCGCTGCGGGCGGGAGAGGTCCCGCCCGCAGTCGGTGATGTCGCTAGTTTTCGTATTCGGTGCGCTTGATGATTTCGTTCTGCACGCCGCGATCCAGACGGGTGAAGTAGGCGCTGAACCCGGCCACGCGAACCACCAGATCGGTGTATTCCTGCGGGTTGGCCTGCGCGTCCTTCAGGGTGTCGGAGCTGACGCAGTTGAACTGGATGTGGGAGCCGCCGAAGTCGCAGTAGGTCTTGATCAGGGAGATCAGGGTACGTGCGCCCACAGGGCCTTCCAGTACCGAGGGATTCAGCTTCACGTTGAAGTGGTTCGCGCCGTAGCGGACCGTGTCGATGGCTTCCGCACCGGATTTGATCAGGGCGGTGATGCCTTCGTGGTCGGTGCCGGGCATGGCGGACACGCTGCCGTCGGTCAGGGCCACGCCAGCCTTGCGTCCGTTGGGCAGGGCGCCCATGAGCGAGCCGAAGTAGTTGTGGTAGGACAGGGAGTATGCGTCCAGCGGGGTGCGGTAGCCGAAGCAGTCCGGCCCCTGTGCATGGTGGATCGCGTCGACGTCCCTGTAGTACTGCTGGATGAAGCCTTCCACCTCGGGGTAGTCGTTGCCGTGCTTGGGAGCTTCGAAGCACATCTTGCGGATGTCCTCGTGTCCCTCGAAGTTGGTGCTGATGGCTTCCAGAAGCTGGTCCATGGTCAACTGCTTGGTGTCGAACACCAGATGCTTGATGGCATACAGGGAGTTGGCCGCGTCAATGCCTGCGGTCATGATCGGGTTGACCTGCGGATAGCGGGTGCCACCGGCTTCCTCGCACACGCCCTTTTCGATGCAGCCGTCGTACATGGCGGAGCGGAAGATGCTCGGAACCACCTGAAGGCGGGCCATCTGGCTCAGGTCCGAGTGCTTGCGGGAGATGTTGAAGAGGTGGTCGAGCTGCTTCTTGTAGGCCTCGTAGACTTCCTCGAAGCTCGTGAACTCGCGGGGATCGCCGGATTCCACGCCGACCTTCTTCTTGGTGACCGGGCACTTGCCGTTGTTGAGCATGACCTCGACGATCTTGGCGAGGCAGGGCTGGTCTTCCTGAGTGATGAAGCTGCCCTTGCCGCAGATGCCGGTGGACACGCAGCCGTAGTTGCCGCAGTTGCGTGCGTCTTCCAGCGTAATGCCGCCCTCGTACTGGCCGAAGCGGGCGAGGTTGCGCTGCACCACCACGTTGTTGTTCAGGATCTGGGGCTGGCCCGAGCCGCCGCGGATGCACTCCACGACCTTCTGGAGGTAGGAATCCTTCATCTTGGGATGATAGAGCAGGGTCAGCGTGGGCTGAATGTTCTTCATCTGGATCTGGGTTTCGAGGAGCAGCTCTTCCAGTTCGGTGCTGGCGTCGTTGCCGTCAGCGTCCACACCGCCGATGGTGATGGACTGGCCGGTGTGGCCGGACAGGGTCAGGGCGTAGGAGTTGCCCTGGTATTCGGCCAGTTCGAGGTGCTTGATCCACTGGAACTTGAGCAGGGTCAGGACCTGTTCGCGGGTGAGGTTGCCTTCCTCGATGTCCTTCCTGAAGAAGGGGTACATGTACTGGCCGTAACGGCCCGGAGACGTGGCGCAGGCCATCTGCTCGATCTCGATGGCAAGATGGATGAACCAGAAGGACTGAATCGCTTCACGGAAGTTGCGGGCCGGGTATTCGGGCACGCGGCGGCAGATTTCCGCAATTTCCAGCAGCTCGGCCTTGGCCTTGGGATCGGTCTCTTCGGCCGCAGTCTTTTCCGCAAGGTCGGCATAGCGATGGGAATGGGCGATGACCGCTTCCAGCGTGACCAGCATGGCGCGGTACAGATCGTGCTTTTCCTTGTTGGCCAGCGTGGTGGGGCAGTTCTCGAAACGGGACTTCACGTCGTTGATCATCCAGCGGAGGCCCTTGTTCAGAGCCAGAGGGTAGTCGGCAATGCCGGAGCCGCTGGCTACGCTGACGTTCTCGTAGTACATGCCCGCCTTGGCATAGGGCTTGGGATTGATGCCGTACTTTTCCTTGAACATCTTGTTGTTCTGGTCGATGCAGGTACGGCCCTTCCACAGCTTGTAGGTCTTTTCCAGCAGTTCCTGGGTTTCGGCGGGAATCTTCATTTCGCCCAGAGAGGCCATCTTGGCCATCTGCATCTCTTCCTTGATCCACGCGACGTTCCATTCGGGGTAGGCATACACGCCAGCGCGCACGCCGGTCAGGGTGCCCACGATGGGGTTGCCGTCGAGGAAGATGTTCTTCCTGGTCAGCACCCGTTCGAAGAGCTTGGCGCGGATGTAGAAGACGGATTCGCCCTGATATTTTTCATATACCTCGTTCAGAAACTGAAGGCGTTCCGGGTCCATGACCTGCGGGGCGGTCATGAGAAAGTCCTTGAGTTCCTTGACGCGGGATTCAGCGGTATCCCAATTGATGCCGTAGCCCTTGGGGGCGGCCTGGGTTTCGTTTTCCTTGTTCAACATTTCCATGCTCCTGTTCATGTAAGAATTTTTACCTGAAGCAGATATTGGCGGTGTTCGCTCGCTTGTTACTTTTGTCACTAGCACGGGGTGTGCCAGATGGATTCCGGGGGGCGGTATTTCGATTAACCAACTGGAATAGAACGATTTGCATCGTTCACGGAGAGATGGTGGCAAGGGTGGAAAAATTCATTTTTCGAAAAAATACTTTTCTTTTCGAAAAAAATCTTTCATTGAACCCCAAGCAAAAGCATGAGAGGAGCCTTGCAGTTCCCTTGATTCGAGCCAAATCAGCCGAGGTTGTGAAATTTGTATTTTGATAGAGAGAAATTTTCCAACGTCAACCGCAAGAGCGTGCTGACTCCGGAGATGAAAGCCATCTGGGATGACATGGGGCTTGGCGTCGCCGTGGTGAACGCGGACGGCATCTGCGAATACATGAATCCGATCCAGCAGCGCATCGACGGATTCAGCAGTCTGCCCGTGGTGGGGGAGCACATCACCAATCTGTATGTGCCCCATGAACTGGAGTGCATTCCCACGATGGAATGCCTCAGGAAGGGCGAGCCGCTGCTGAAGAAGTCCTATTTCTACAAGACCACGAAAAATTATCTGGCCGGGACGGTTTCGGATTTCTTTCCGCTTTTCGATCACGGAAGGCTGGATGGGGTCATCGCCTTCACCATCTGGACCGGGACCACTTCATTGGCGGAGCACAGGACCGGTTCAGCCAGAGCCTCGGGGGCAAAGGCCGCCAGGTTCGAGTATTACACGTTCGACAGTCTGGTTGGTGAGGACGAGGCCCTGCACGAGGTGATCGACGAGGCCAGAGCTGCTTCGCAGGCTTCCTCCCATGTCATGATCTGGGGCGAGAGCGGCACGGGCAAGGAACTGGTGGCACAGGCCATTCATGCGGCGAGCACCCGGAGTGAACATCCGCTGGTTCCGGTGAACTGCGCGGCCATTCCCGAGAATCTGCTGGAGGGCATCCTGTTCGGCACGGCCAAGGGCGCGTTTACCGATGCGTCGGACAAGCCCGGGCTTTTCGAGGAGGCGGACGGCGGAACCCTGCTGCTGGACGAACTCAATTCCATGCCCATGGGATTGCAGGCCAAGCTGCTTCGCGTGCTGCAGGAAAAGCGCGTTCGTCGGCTCGGCTCCAGAACCGAGGTACCGGTCGACATTCGCGTCATCAGCATTCTGAACGTGGACCCGCTCAATGCCGTGGAGCAGGAGCTGCTTCGGCGAGACCTCTTCTATCGGCTGGCCGTGGTGGGCATCGCCGTGCCACCGCTGCGCGACCGCAGGACCGACATTCCGCTTCTGGCCCGTACGTTCATCGACAGGTCCGAACATGTGCGCACGTCCGGCCCCATTGACATTGCCGACCATGTGCTGAAGGTGTTTTCCGAATACGCATGGCCCGGCAATATTCGCGAACTGCAACATGTCATCGAAGGCAGTCTCGCCCTGCTTGGCGAAGGCAACCTGATCGAGGAGCGTTGTCTGCCCCGGCATTTTCGCGAGGCGTGTGCCGCATCTCCGGCTCTGCAGCCCGCGTCGTCGATTTCCCTGCATCGCAAGGCTGCCGAACCAGTCGTGTCCGCAGCAAACTATTTCGACTATCAGGGAGTCAGGAAGAGCAGCGTGATTCCGCTCAAGAATTGCGTTCAGGAGTATGAAGCCCAGTGCATCCGCAACGTGCTGCGCGTCACCGGAGGAAATGTGGCCAAGGCGGCCCGCATTCTGGAAATCACCGGAGCCGGGCTGCGCTACAAGATCAGGCAGTTGGGAATCGAGGACGAGGATTGATTGCCCCCTGTGCGCAGCCCGGGCTGATTGCCGGCGTTCGGAATCAGAAGAGAGAGCGTCCCAGACAGACCAGTCCCGCAAGGGCGATCACGACCGTGAGCACGCGGCGGAATGTCTCGACATTGATGCGCTTGACCACGGGGAAGGCGCAGAGTGTACCCAGCATGGTGGCGGGCACGCCGTACATGGCGTAATCCAGCAGGGCCGGAGTGTACATGCCTGCCGAGGCCTGAAGCACGCAGGTCATGGTTCCCCGAAGCACGAAAAACACGCCAAGGGTTCCCAGAAACACGCGCGGAGACCAGCCTACATACAGTCCGTATGCGCCGATGGGCGGGCCGTCGAACGAGATGGCCGTTCCCAGCAGGCCTGCGCCGAATCCGGCGGCTCCGCCTCTGGTCCATGATTCCGGATGGGTTTGCTTCACCTTGAAGGTGCTCTGCCAATAGACGTAATAGAGCAGCAGCGCGCCGACGCCCCCCTGCAGTATGGAGCCTGACACGATCTGGAGGATGAACAGTCCGGCGAACGCACCGGGCAGGGAGCCCACCAGCATGGGCCACAGCGCGGACACGCGGCAGTGGCGGAAATGCATGCAGGCTATGCAGCCGTCCATGACCACGTTCAGCAGACAGCTGAGCGGGATGACCTCATGCATGGGGATGAACATGGCCGCGACCGGCACGGCCACCAGCGCCCCGCCGATGCCGCTGACTCCGGAGACGAACCCGCCCGCGAACCAGGCACAGAAGACAAGCAGGGAAAGGAAATCCGGCATTGGATGTTGCCTCCGTGGCCCGTTGCTAGCGCACCACCCGGCTGGCTTCGCATTCCTTGAGCGAGCCGTAGCCGAGTTTGCGCATCAGCAGTTCATACCGTTCCCGTACCGGATTGCGGTTTTCCGCATGCGCCGCATCCACGAATCGGGTGTATTCGGCAAGGGTGGCCGGGGAATAGGTCTGGAGCTCGCATCCCAGATACAGACGAAATCCTTCGCGGCCTTCCGGTTGCACTGTCTTGGGAAATTCCGCAGCCACCTCGGCCCGCCACGCGGATTCCGCATCCACGATCGCGTCAATGCACGGGTCCGTGTTCAGGGGAGGGATCAGGGATTCCATGAGTGCGTATTTTTCACTCATGAAGTTGCGAGCATCCTGCACGCCCTGCTTCAGATCGTTCAAATACGATTCGAGGAAGGAAAGCGGGAGCACGGCATGCGTGATTTCCCGCATCAGGCGGAAGGAATCCGGATGCTCCTGACACAGGGACGTTCCTCCGCGATTCTTCACGGCCAGAAACATGGCCAGTTCCAGATCAATGATTTCCCGTACCAAGGTTTCGCATGATTTTTCAGACATGTTTTTTCTCCCGGATCGTTGTGGCTTGCACGGTCGTCCTTGTGCGTTTTTTCCCGATCTGCATTGACTCACTTTGTGTCGCAAGGGGGCGCCCGAGCGTTGCCGGCCAAGAGAGGTTTGCCTCAATTGCCAGTATTTTCAAGCGCTTTTTAATGGCTCCCATTTTGGTTCGATTTCCGGAGTGACTCATTGCGGATACCGCATTGGGAAAATGCTCATTTCGTACGATCGTGAAAAAGAAAAAAGGAACGAATGCGCTGTTTGCAAAGCCGGTGCCGCTTGTCCATTTTGCTCCAAACAACATGCCTCAAAAGTTGTTTGTCTCGTAATATATTGTTTTTATTGGTTTAAAAATAATGGTTTTCTTTGCTCTCCCATTTTTCTATCAATGTCGCTTTGCGGAATGTAACGAGAAGAAATTTTCGAAAAAGGAAAGAAAACTTTCGAAAAAGATATTTTTTTTATTCTTCCATTGACCAACTTTTTTACTGATTTCAAAAAGCATAGTTTTTTTAGATAGTTGAAAAGATGGTGAAGAATTTCACGTATTGGCATCGTCTTTGCTCTCTTCGGATCAGCATTTCGCGAATTTGCATTCACCTGAAGAGAGTGTGGAGGAATCGTTCGCTCCTCTGCGGTCATGAGAAGGCCATGCGCCCACGAACTGTGGAATCGACTGCATGGCAGCCAGTTATCGGACGCTTCCGGCGGTTGCGTCCGCGGCAGAAACCGGTCGGCATACGCTTGGGCCGACCGACCCGTACCCGGAAGCTTGTTGGTACGGGCCTGCCGAAAACGACACGGGCTACATTGTTTTGAACTCTTTAAGATTGAAGAGAGCTACCATGGCACAAGACGAACAGTTGAAATTGGAAAAATCGCTTTCCCCGGCACAGGTCTGGGCGTTGGCGCTCGGTTCGATAGTCGGTTGGGGATGCTTTGTTCTTCCCGGCGACATGTTTCTTCCCCAGGCCGGTCCCCTTGGCACCCTGATCGGATTCGCGGTCGGCGCGTTCCTGCTCTGCTTCGTGGCGGTCTGCTACAGCTACATGATCAAGTACGCTCCGGTTGCCGGAGGTGCGTTTGCCTATGCCTATGTGGGATACGGCCCTACTGCGGCATTCATCTGCGGTTGGGCGCTCGTGCTCGGCTACATCGCCATCATCGGCATCGACATTGCCGCACTCGCCCTGATTTTCCGTTTTCTTTTTCCCGGCGTTTTCGAGTTCGGGCCGCTCTATTCCATAGCAGGGTGGGAAGTCTACATGGGCGAAACCATGCTCATGACCGGCGCGACCCTGCTCTTCGGCTGGCTCAACTATCGGGGCGTCAGCTTTGCCGGAAAACTGCAGGTTGTTCTTGCCTTTCTGCTGACCGTGGGCATTGTTTCCCTGTTTGGCGGTACCGCTTCACTTGAAACCGCGCATTTCAGCAATCTCATGCCCTTGTTTGCCGAGCATCGCACCATGCTTTCCTGCGTGCTGCTCATCTTTGCCATCTCTCCCTTCCTTTTCGTGGGATTCGATACGGTTCCTCAGGCTGCCGAGGAATTCTCCTTTGATCCGGCCCGGGCACGCAACATCATGATCATTGCCATTCTGTGCGGCGTTGTGCTGTACAGCCTTGTCACGCTGGCCGTGGCCATTGCGATTCCGTATCCGGACATGCTGGCCAAAATGGACGCTCTGCGCGAGGCTGGCGGAACTGCCTGGGCCACGGGCGAAGTCGCCAAGCTGGCCTTTGGCAAGTTCGGCGCCATCGTGCTGGCCTGTGCGGTCATGGGCGCTGTGTGCACCGGCATCAACGGCTTTTACATTGCCACGTCCCGCCTGCTGCTCAGCATGGCTCGCGGCGGCATTCTTCCTTCCTGGTTCGGTGATATCCATCCCAAGTACCGTTCGCCCTACAAGGCCATTCTGTTCACCATCGCCATCGTGCTGCTGACCCCGTTCGCAGGCCGTTCGGTCGTGGTCTGGATCGTGGACATGAGTTCCGTGGGCACCGGCATCGGCTACCTGTTCTCCTGCCTTGCCGCACGTCGGGTCCTGCTCGGCAGCACGGATGTCACGAACAGGGCCACCCGGCTGTTCTGCTGCACCGTGGGCATTCTGACCTCCGTCATGTGCATTGTGCTGCTGCTGGTTCCGGGGTCCCCGGCCTACATCGGCGTGGCCTCCCGCTGGTGTCTGGTGGCCTGGGTCGCCATGGGCTTCTTCTTCTACTATTCCAACAGGTCCGAATGGGCCAAGCTGCCGGAATCCATTCTGCGTTCCCGCATTCTGGGCCGCAGCGACATTCCGGTCTTCTTCAAGAGCCGCGATCCCCGGGTCGGTGCCGAACAGCATCAGGGCGCAGGCGATTGATCAATGGCAACAATCCGGCACAACCATCCGTGTCGGACCCCTCTCCCGCCCCTGTCTGCGCAAGCAGGCAGGGGCTTGTTTTTTTGGGGAGGGGGAAAGGGAGCCTGAAGAAACTGGTCGCTCTGTTTTTTGATGATTGTCCGTTGCTTTCTTCCGGAAAAAGTGGAAAGGCTGTCCTGTCGTCAGGATATATCTTTCCGCTTTTGCCGGAAAATGCGTACGGCATGGAATCTGTTTGTTTTTTATCTGCTTGAAAAAGAAGGAAAAAACAGAAGCTTGTGCTGGTATGCTCTTTGTAACAGTCCGGCTTTATACTTTTTTATTCGGAGAATGCCAGCATGAAAGACTATGATGCTACCGCGGCTGCGGAATACCGCATGGTGGGCCGCAATACGTTTGAGGAATTCATCGAGATGGCCAGCCTGTTTCACAACTATCCGGCTCCCGGGCTGCTCATCGGCGGATACATGGTTGCCGAGGCCATGCAGCGCATGCCCGAGGGGGTGTTGTACGAGGCCATTTCCGAGACCTCCTGGTGTCTGCCGGACGCCATTCAGATGCTGACGCCCTGCACTGTGGGCAACGGCTGGATGCGCGTGCTTAATTTCGGTCGCTATGCCATGAGCCTGTACGACAAGTTCACGGGCGAGGGCGTGCGGGTCTGGCTGGATCTGGACAAGATTCCCGAGGATTCCGAGATCAGGCCGTGGTTCCTGAAGACCAAGGCCAAGAAGGATCAGGATTCCGATCTGCTTCGGCATCAGATCGGCATGGCCGGAGCCGATATTCTTTCCATCCAGCCCATTACCGTGGACGCGTCCATGCTGGTCAAGCGCAGCAAGGGCGAGATCGCCGTCTGCCCCATGTGCGGCGAGGCATACCCCTCCGTGCACGGCGCGGTCTGCCGTTCCTGCGGCGGAGAGTCCCCCTACACCGAGCAGGCCGTGGCCGATTCCGGCGTGATCTATTCCCTGCCCAAGCAGGTGCGCACCATTCGATCCGAGGATGCGGCGGGCAAACGTGCTGCCCATGACATGACCCAGATCGTGCCGGGCGTGGACAAGGGCGCGGCATTCCGCAATGGCCAGACCTTTGCCGTGGGCGACCTGTGCCGCTTGCAGCAGATGGGCAAGAACAACGTGTACGTGCAGGAGGGCGAGGTCGATCCCCAGTGGGTGCACGAGGACGACTGCGCCAAGGCGTTTGCCTCGCGTCTGGCGGGCAAGGGCATTTCCGCCAAGGGCGAACCGCACGAAGGCAAGGTCACGCTTCAGGCCGATTGCGACGGCCTGCTGCGCGTGGATCGCCGCAGACTCAAGAGTTTCAATCTCTGCCACGGCGTGATGGCGGCCAGTCGCAAGGGATGGACCATGGTGCGCAAGGGCGCGGAAATCGCGGGCACCAGAGCCATTCCACTGTATCTGGAAAAGCCGGATTTCGACCATGCGCTGGAAGTGCTGGGCGATCGTCCGGCATTCGATGTGCTTCCCCTGAAAAAGACGACAGTGGGCATTCTGATCACGGGCAACGAAGTGTTCAACGGCATCATCGAGGATCGTTTCGAGGACATCATTCGTACCAAGCTGGCCGCGTTCGACTGCTGCACCGTGTTCAAGACGGTGTTTGCGCCGGATGACCGCGAGGCCATTCGTGATGGAGCCCGGGAGCTGCTGGACGGCGGCTGCGATCTGATCATCACCACGGCCGGACTGTCCGTTGATCCGGATGATCTCACCCGTCACGGCCTTGTGGATGCGGGAGCGCATTCCCTGGTCTACGGTGCGCCCATCCTGCCCGGGGCCATGACCCTGATCGGAAGAATCGGGAAGGCCCGCCTGCTGGGTGTGCCCGCCTGCGCCCTGTTCTTCCGGAGAACCAGTCTGGACCTGCTTCTGCCGCGTCTGCTGGCGGATGTGGACATCACCCGCGACGATCTGGCCGAGATGGGGAATGGCGGCATGTGTCTGGGATGCAGCAACTGCACCTTTCCCAAGTGCTCCTTCGGCAAGTAGGTTGTCCCGGAAAAATCGACATGCAACGATTCGTTCAAGTCCTTCTGGCCGTCCTTGTTCTCATGACGGCCGCGTCCTGCTCGACCTTTGACGAGCGCACCCCCCTGACCGTGGAGGAACGGGAGTGGATTTCGCGAAACAAGGAGGTCAGGCTCGGCGTGTCCCTGCATTATCCTCCCTATGAGGAATACGGACTCAAGGGCGGCTATGAGGGCTTGAGCGCGGATTATGTCCGGCTGATCAATGAAAAGACCGGACTGCGCTTCGTCCCGGTGCGTTTCCGCAACCGGGACGAGGTGCTGCGCGAGGTGAAGCAGGGGAATGTGGATGTGGTTGCGGCGCTGGAAATGACGGAAGGTCGCCGCGAGTATCTGGACTTTACCCAGCCCTACGTGACCGTGCCCGCCGCCATCATCACCAGAAAGGAGTTCCAGGAGGAGCTCACGCTGGAAAAGCTGGACGGCATGCGCATCGGCGTGACCGTGTCCCCGGAATTCACCCGGTATCTGAAAAAGCATTATCCCGGCGAATACACCATCGTGCCCATGGCCGGGGGATACATCGGCGGCCTTCGCTCCCTTGCCGTGGGCGACGTGGACGCGCTGATCTGCGACATGGCACTGGCCTCGCGCTACATTGCCAACGCGCGCATCAGCAACCTGCGCATTGCAGGCATCACCAACTACACCATTGATCTGCGCATTGCCTCGCTCAAGGCCAGTCCCATTCTCGGCAGCATTCTGCGCAAGGGGTTGGCCATGATTCTGCCTCATGAGCGCAAGGTGATCGAGGAACGGTGGCTGACCCTGCACTACCGCCCCATCTGGGCGAGCTGGAAATTCTGGATCGGTCTGTTTTCCGTGTGCGGGGCCATTCTCGGGGGCGTGGTACTGGTGCTGGTCTGGAACCGCAGCCTCAAGCGACAGGTGGCCCAGCGCACCATGGCGCTCAGCTCCATCAACAAGGTGCTGCTTGGTTCGCTGGAGTGCCATACCGAGCACGAGGTCATGCTTCGCTGTCTCGAGGAGGCCGAGAACATGTCCTCGAGCGAGCGCGCGTTTCTCGGCGAGGTTGCCGGGAACGGGGTGCTCAAGGTCTTTCTTGCCACGGAATGCGGGGAACGGGCCGTTTGCGAGCCGCTGGACATTGGCGGGGCACAGCTTTCCTTCGAGCAGATGGAGGCGCTGGGCAACTGTCAGGTGGTACAGGCCACGTTGCGTGGTTCGGATGGTCTGGACGTGCATGTGATCATGGTGCCGCTGCACATTCTGGCCGGGGCCGATCTGCGGATCATCGCCGTGGGCAGGCGGCAGGCCCGGTACGTGTCGAGCGAGGTTTCCCTGCTGGCCGAGGTCCTGTTCGCGTTCGAGGAGGCGTTGCAGCGCAAGCGAACCGAGATTTCCCTGCACGAGAAGGAACGCCAGCTTCAGCGCGTGCAGCGCATGGAGGCGCTGGGTACTCTGGCCGGGGGCATTGCCCATGATTTCAACAACATTCTCGGCGTGATCATCGCCAACGGCGAAATGGTCGAAATGTTTCATCTGGACGGGAACGAACCGCTGGCCGCCAAGGTGCAGGCCATGCTTGCCGCCGCGTACCGAGGCAGGGATCTGGTCAGCCAGATACTGACCTTCACGCGCAAGAGCAGCGAGGAGGCAATTCCCCTGAATCTTGGGCCCATCGTCAAGGAAACCATCAAGTTTCTTGAAGCGTCGCTTCCCGCATCCATTACCATGGACTACGAGATCGCGTCGCCGGAACGAACCGTGCTGGCCGATCCCACGCAGGTGCATCAGGTGCTCATGAATCTGTGCACCAATGCGGCGCACGCCATGGAGAATTCCGGGGGAACCATGTCCATTTCCGTGCATGGGGAGAGCGTGGGCAGCGATCGGCCGGAAACCTCTGTGCTCAAGCCCGGGCCGCATGTGGTCCTGTCCGTGCGGGACATGGGCGGTGGCATTCCGCCCGAGGTGGTGGACCGGATTTTCGATCCGTTCTTTACCACCAAGATGCCGGGAAAGGGCACCGGACTCGGGCTGGCCATGGTGCAGGGCATCGTCAAATCCTGGGGAGGCGAGATTCTGGTTCGCAACGAGCCGGGGCGGGGCGCGGAGTTCCGGGTCTACATTCCGGCCATGGTCAAAAGCGGCGAGCTTGCCGTGGAAACGCGTGGGGACACCGAGATATGTTCAGGGTGCGGGTGCATCCTGCTGGTGGATGACGAGGATGAACTGGTAAGTTCCTGCTCGGAATTCCTGACGAATCTTGGATACAAGGTGCATGGCGAGACCGACAGCCTTGCCGCTGCCGAGCTGTTCTGCAATGCGCCCGGGGATTTCGATCTGGTGATCACGGACTACAACATGCCCGGACTGCGGGGGGACAAATTTGCCCGCAAGGTGCTCGAAGCCCGGCCCGGGGTGCCGGTCATTCTGTGCAGCGGCTACAGCCATCGTTTCGACGAAAGCGCGGCGGCCTCACTGGGAATTCGGGAATACCTCAAGAAACCCATCAGCCTGAAGGCGCTGGCAATGGCCGTGCGCAAATACCTCAAGCCCGATTTTTCCTCTCGGGACGAGGATTTCGATCGCGAGGAAAACTGAGTTTCGAAAAACAGGCGGAGCCGTCGCACGGCGGCGGAACCGTCGGGAAGGGGGCATATATGGCCAAGGTGCTTGTCATAGACGATGATCGCATGACCTGCGAGGCGCTCATGGAACTGGTGCGCAACATCGGTCATGACGCCGACTGTGCGCTTACCGTGCGCGAAGGGCTGGCAAAGAACCGCGAGATCGAGTTCGATGTGGTGTTTCTGGACATCCGCCTGCCGGACGGCAACGGTCTGGACATCCTTCCCCGACTGCGCGAGCAGGAACTGCCGCCCGAGGTCATCATCCTGACCGGACTGGGCGATCCGGACGGCGCGGAACTGGCCATCCGCAACGGTGCCTGGGATTATCTCCAGAAACCGCTATCCCCCAAGAAGATTCTGCTTCCGCTCAAGCGCGTGCTCAAGTACCGGGACAATCTGCGTCAGGCGGACAAGGGAGCCATGCCCGTGGAACGGTGCGGCATCGTGGGCAGCGGGCCGGCCATCACGCAGGCTCTGGAACGCCTCGGCATAGCGGCGCGCAGCAATGCCAGCCTGCTCATTTCCGGGGAAACCGGAACCGGCAAGGAACTGTTCGCCCGGGCCCTGCACGAGAACAGCCAGCGCAGTCGAGGGCCATTCGTGGTCGTGGACTGCGCGTCCATTCCCGCAACTCTGCTGGAAAGCACGCTTTTCGGCCACGTGAAGGGCGCATTCACTGGCGCGGACCATGCCAGTGGCGGCCTGATCATGGAGGCGGACCGGGGGACCCTGTTTCTGGACGAAATCGGCGAAATGCCCCTTGCCCTTCAGAAGAAACTGCTTCGCGTGCTTCAGGAACGCAAGTACAGACGGGTGGGCAGCAGTCAGGAAGTTTCCAGTGATTTTCGTCTGGTCTCCGCAACTCATCGTGATCTCAATGAAATGGTTCAGAATGGTACGTTTCGGGAAGACCTGTTGTATCGCCTCGGAGCCATGTCCATCACGCTGCCACCCTTGCGCGAGCGCAAGGAGGACCTGCCCGAACTTGTCCATTTCATGGCAAGGCGCATCAGCGAAAAGAACATGATCCCGCAAAAGGGGATTTCCCCGGATTTCATGGAAGCGCTTCAGGAATATCACTGGCCCGGCAACATCCGCGAGCTGTCCAACGTGGTGGAAACCTCGCTGGTCAGTGCCTATGCCCATACCGAACTGTACCCCATGCATTTGCCGGAACGGGTGCGCATCACCATGATCAGGCAGTCCCTGTCCGGACAGGATTCCGCAGGCGCCGGACCGGAGCCGGAGCCCGAGGATGCCGCGGAACTGCCCGTGTACAAGGAATATCGCGCCCGGGTTCTGGAGCAGGCGGACAAATGGTATTTTTCCCGGCTCATGGAGGCGGCCCGCTGGGATGTGGAACGCGCCTGCGAAATGTCGGGACTGGGCAAGAGTCGGGTCTATGATCAGCTCAAGCAGCATTCCATCGAGAAGGAGTGAGTCTTTCCATTAATTTCGGAAAAAATGCATGACATCCCTTTCTCCGCTTTCCGATTTTTTCGGACCTGCGGAGGGAGGGTTTTGTTTTTATCCTTTTATTTCAGATTGATGAGGTCAAATCGGAGCTTGGCACGCTTATTGTTTCATGCGTTCCATGGATTGAGACCGGTCGCTGCAGCAAGGCGGCCAAAACAATGAGGGCTTTTATGGATAGGAAAAATTCGGAACGGAAACCGGCAGGCTCGAGCCTGAAGCGGCGCAGCTTCCTGAAGTGGAGCGCGGCTCTGGGCGGTATGACCGCTCTGTCCGGTGCCGGGGTTTTCTGTGGCCTCCGGTCCGTGGAAAGTGCGGAAACGTTCGCGGACAAGGTTGTCTGGACATCCTGCAACGTGAACTGCGGCAGCCGATGTGCCTTGCGCGCTCACGTCAAGGACGGCGTGGTCGTGCGTGTGGATACCGATGATACGGGCAAGGACGTGTATGGCGATCATCAGGTGCGCGCCTGCTTGCGCGGCCGTTCCATGCGGCATCGCATCTATGCTCCGGATCGGCTCAAGTACCCCATGAAGCGGGTCGGCAAGCGTGGCGAAGGCAAGTTCGAGCGCATCTCCTGGGATGAGGCTCTGGACGGCATTGCCAAGAGCCTTGGCGAGACCATCGAGAAGTACGGCAACGAGTCCGTCTACCTGAATTACGGGACGGGCAACCTCGGCGCAGTGCTGTCCAAGTCCTGGCCCACCGGCTCCACGCCCGTGGCCCGGCTCATGAACAGCCTCGGCGGCTACCTGAACCAGTACGGCACCTACAGCGACGCCATGATCGACATGGCCCTGCCCTATACCTTCGGCAAGGGATGGGTCAAAGGCAACCTGCTGTCCGACATCGTGAACAGCAAGCTGGTGGTGTTTTTCGGCAACAACCCGGCGGCCACGCGCATGAGCGGCGGCGGTCTGGTGCATGACGTGATCGAGGCCCGCAAGAAGGGGTATGCCCGCATCATCGTGGTGGACCCGAGATACACGGACACCGCCACCACGCTGGCCGACGAATGGATTCCCATTCGCCCCGGCACGGACGCGGCACTTGTCTGCGGCATTGCGCATGTGCTGATCTCCGAGGATCTGGTGGATCATGATTTTCTGCGCCGCTGCACTGCCGGGTATGACGAGGATTCCATGCCCGAGGGCGTGCCTGCCGGGCTTTCCTACAAGTCCTACATTCTGGGCAAGGGCCCGGATGGTCAGGCCAAGACTCCGGAATGGGCTTCGGAAATCACGGGAATTCCGGCCCGCCGCATCATTCAGCTTGCCCGCGAGATCGGGCAGGCCGATCCCTGCTACATCTCGCAGGGCTGGTCCGTGCAGCGTCAGGCCAATGGCGAGAACAACTGTCGCGCCATCAGCATGCTGCCCATCCTGACCGGCAACGTGGGCGTGCAGGGCGGCAATACCGGTGCGCGAGAAAGCGGCTACGGCATCCCGTTCGCCAGCTTTCCGGTGCTGGAAAATCCGGTCAAGACGTCCATTTCCTGCTTCACCTGGACCGATGCCATCGAGCGTGGCACCGAGATGACCGCCAAGCGCGACGGTGTGCAGGGCCGCGACAAGCTGGTCGCCCCGATCAAGTTCATCTGGAACTTTGCGGGCAACTGTCTGGTCAACCAGCATTCGGACAGCAATCGCACGTCCGAAATTCTGGGCGACGACTCCAAGTGCGAAACCGTGGTGGTCGTGGACAACTTCATGACCCCGAGTGCCAAGTTCGCGGATTATCTGCTGCCCGCCACCTCCAATCTGGAGGAGGATGACTTTGCGCCTCAGGGATTCGCCTCGGAAATGGGGTATGTGATCTTTGCGGAAAAGGTGATCGAACCGCTTTTCGAGAGCCGCACCATCTACGACATCTGTGCCGGAGTGGCCGAGCGCCTTGGCGCGGGCGAGAAGTTCACCGAGGGTCGTACCCGTGCCCAGTGGGTGGAATACGTCTACCAGAAGTCGCGCGAAATGCTGCCCGAACTGCCGGAAAAGCTGTCCGACGCATTTGCCATGGGCATCTTTAAGCGCGAGAAGCCGGGCCTGCCGCCGGTCCCGTACAAGGAATTCCGCGAGGACCCGGAAGGGCATCCCGTGAAGACTCCTTCGGGCAAGCTGGAGATTTTCTCCAAGCAGCTCTGGGACATCAACAGGGAATGGGAATTGCCCGAAGGTGACGTGATCACGGCTCTGCCCGAGTACACGCCCACTTGGGAAGGCGTTTCCGATCCGCTGCGCAAGACCTATCCGCTTCAGCTCATCGGGCATCACTACAAGCAGCGGACCCACTCCACCTACGGCAACGTGGACTGGCTCAAGAAGGTCGCGCCGCAGGAACTCTGGATCAACCCGGTGGACGCGGAAATCCGTGGCATTGCCCACGGCGACAAGGTCAAGGTCTTCAATGCCCGCGGCGTTGTTCATACCGTGGCCAAGGTCACCCCGCGCATCATGCCCGGCGTGCTCAGCCTGCCCGAGGGTGCCTGGTTCACCCCGGACGGCAAGGGCAACGATCTGGGAGGCTGCGTCAACGTGCTGACGTCGCTCAAGCCGTCTCCGCTGGCCAAGGGCAACCCCCAGCATACCAACCTCGTTCAGGTCGAAAAGGCGTAGGGGAGAATAGCGAATGTTGAAAAGACCTGCATTTTACATAGACATGGAAGCATGCACGGGCTGCAAGACGTGCATGATCGCCTGCATCGACAAGAATGATCTGCCGGACGGCGTGCTGTTCCGGCGCGTGACCGAATACGCGGGCGGCAACTGGAGCAGAAATGCGAACGGCTCCTACGAGCAGAACGTGTTCGCCTACTATCTGTCCATTTCCTGCAACCACTGCGAAAATCCCATCTGCGTGCGCTCCTGCCCGACAACGGCCATGCACAAGGACGAGAACGGCATCGTGACCGTGGACCACGACAAGTGCGTGGGCTGCCGCTACTGTGAATGGGGCTGCCCCTATTCCGCGCCCCAGTTCAATGCGGAAAAGGGCAAGATGGAAAAATGCGACTTCTGTCGCGATTATCTGGAGCAGGGCAAGCCTCCGGCGTGCGTGGCGGCCTGTCCGACCCGCGCTCTGAAGTTCGGGGAATACGAGGAACTGGCTGCGAAATATGGTGCGGACAACGTTGTCGCGCCGCTGCCGGACCCGTCCATCACCGGGCCGAACCTGATTGTTTCGCCCAACCGCAACGCCCGGCCCGAAGGCTCGCGTTCCGGTAAAATCCAGAACCCCGAGGAGGTGTAATCATGGTCTTCAATGAATGGAGCCTCGTGCTCTTCACCGTCCTCGCTCAGACCGCCGTCGGCATGCTGCTGGTGTCCGAGATCGCGCGCAAGACCGCTTCCGGCCCCGTGGGAGCCGTGTTGTCCCGGCAACTTCCGGCTGTGGGCGTGCTGACTGCCGCAGCTCTGCTGCTGTCCCTGTCCCATCTGGGAACACCGCTGCACAGCGTGTTCACCATTCTCAATGCCGGATCGTCCTGGCTCAGCCGGGAGATTCTCGCCATGGGCGGCTTTTTCGCTGCCGTTGTGGCGCTGGCCGTGGTGCGCCGCAGGAATCCCGAGGCCGAGGCCACGGGATTGGCCGTGCTGACCATGCTGCTCGGCCTTGTGGCCGTGTACGTGATGTCTCGGGTCTACATGCTCGTGACCGTGCCGGTGTGGGATTCCGTATCCACCATGCTGGGCTTCTATGGCACTGCGCTGGTGGCCGGTTCCATTGCTGGCGGTCTGCTGTTCGGCATCCAGAGCAACCGGGACGCGTCCCTTGCCGGAGAGACCAGAAGCCGCATTGCCGGGGTTTTCATTCTGGCCGCGCTGCTTGGTCTGGGGCTGAAGTTCGTGGGCGTGCCTCTGGAAATGATCGCTCTGGACTCCATGAATGGTCTGGACGTGTCCGGATTGGCCATGCTGGCTTCGGACGGCACCGTGCTGCTTGTGGCGCGCATGGTCCTGACCTTCCTCGGCACGGCCGTGTTTGCGTGGGCCGCGTTTCGCGTGGTGGTCTCCCATGAGAACGGAGTCATGATCAATGCCGGGCTGTGCGCCTTTGGTCTGGTCCTGGCCGGAGAGATCATGGGCAGACTCATCTTCTACGGAACCTATCTGCGCATCGGAATGTAACGAACGAACCGGGGCCGGGGAGCTTCGGCTTTCCGGCCCCTTCTGGAAAATATATGCAATCGTCGGAAAATCTTTTGGGCGCATCCGTGGCCTGCGCCTTTCTGGGCCGCGTGCTGCGCGAAGCCCCGGACGCAGACCTGCTGGAGGAGATCCGGCGGGAAGACCTGCTTGCGGATTGGCCGCTGCCCGTGACCGGAGAACTGCGGCACAGTCTCGGTTCCCTGAAGAACTGGCTGGAGTCTCTGGATGAAGTGGCGCTGGAACAGGTGCGCGTGGATCATGCCGACCTGTTTGTCGCACCGAACCGGGCCGTGCCCATGTGGGAATCCGTATGGACCACCCGGGAGCGGCTGCTCTTCGGCGACCCTACCTTCGAGGTGCGCGATGCCTATGCGCGCCACGGGCTGACTGCGCCCCTTCTGAACAACGAGCCGGACGACCATCTTGGTCTGGAGCTGGCGTTCATGGCGCATCTTCTGGTTGGTGCGGCGCAGGCTCAGGTGAATGACGATCCGGATACAGCCGAGGCCATGCTCGCGGATGCCCGGGCCTTTCTGTCCGATCATCTCGGGCGCTGGGCCGGAGTGTGTCTCGAGGAGATCGAGGCCAGAGCTGGAACCGACTATTACCGTGCCGTGGCCGAACTGTGTCGGGCCACCGTGGATTCCCTGCCCGCCCTGCTGGCGGCATAGACGGAGAGCCGCATGTCTGTCAGGCCGGAATTCGTGCAGTCGCATTGCATCGCCTTTCGGGGCGGGGAGTGCGGTCTGTGCGTTGACGCATGTCCGGCTGGTGCGTTGTCTCTGGCGGATGGTCCGGTTCTCGATCCGGCCATCTGTACGGGATGCGGCCTCTGCGCCGCGGTCTGCGCTTCGGGGGCGTTGCGTCACGACGCTGGGCGCGACTTTGCCCGCAAGGCCTTTGCCCGCGGGGAAAATCCCATGGTTGTCGGATGCTTCGGATTGCCTGCACGGTCCGGGGATCAGATGGAACTCGGCGCGTGCCTGTCGGCATTGAACCCGGAATTCCTGTTTGCAACGGCACTGGCCGGAACCGGGAAGGTCTCGTTTGTGCGTGGGCAATGCTCGGAGTGTGCCAGAGGCGATCATTGTCGCGGTTTTCTCAAGGCCTTGGGCGAGGTGCGTCGGATTTTTCCGCAGCTTGCGGATCGGATTGCCTGCATGCGGGAAAAAGGCGCGCGAACGGTTTCCGTGAATGCGGTTTCCCGGCGGTCCCTGTTCGGGATGCTGCGAGGAGGCAGGGGCAGGGCGACCATGGATCAGGATGTGACTGCCGCTGTCCCGGACTGGTGGCGCGAGGTTGTGGCTCTTGCCCCGGAGAATGTGGCCGGAGCCATGCTGGAATTGCTGCCGAGTGCTGAAATTCGCATTGATCCCGGCTGTTCCGGGTGTGGCGCGTGCGTACGTGCCTGCCCCACGGACGCACTGGAGTTCGTGGCTGGCGAGAGCTGTTTCAGTCTGCGTTTCACGGTCTGGAAGTGCGTGGATTGCGGACTGTGCGAGCGGGCCTGTCGCACGGACAGTGTTGTCCGTCTGCCGTTTGGCAAGGAGAATTTCTGTCGCGAACCGCAACCATTGCATTCCGCTTCCTTTGGCCAATGCCGACGGTGTCGGGCGAAAAGCGCCAATCTGGTGAACGGGTATTGTGAAATTTGCGCCCGCAAGCTGGGCATGTAGCGCGACAGGGTATGCAGGTGGAAACCGCTCCGGGGCCGATGGCCCCGGGGCGGTTTTCTCATGGGGTGTTGTTCGAGGGGGCCTGAGCCCTAGAGGGAATACTGATACTTGACGGTTACCGTGATGTGCAGGGGGGCGCTGCCGATGATTTTCGGACGTTCCACCATGCCGCTGGCCGCGCGGATGGCGAGCAGGGCGGTCCTGTCCAGCCGGGGTGTGCCCGAGGTGCGTGTCAGTCTGATGTTGGAAAACGCACTGTCCGGCCCGATGGTGAAGGCGTAGCTCGCCTTGCCGATCAGGTCTTCCAGACCGTGGCGGTCGGGCTGGAATTTGCGTTGCTCGATGGCCTTGCGCACGTTGGTCACGTACTGCCTGAGCGCCTGTCTTCGCCTGTTCGCCTGCGCCTTTTCCCCGTTTTCCGAATTCGAGCCCGGCTGTGCTGCCTGTCCCAGACTCAGGGAATCTCCGGCCGGAAGCGAGGCCACATCGAAGTCCGCAGGCACGAGAATCTGTTCTCCGCCCTGTGTCGGAGTCGAGGTCCATTTCGCATGGACAAGCAGGAAGTGGGCGCACAGGGAAAACACGATGCACGCGGTCAGCACCGGGCTGCGCGTCATTGCGCGTCTCCGTCCAGACTGGTGGGCGGTGCATTGGTGCGCGTGGCGATGACCAGATTGGAAAAGCCGTGCTTGCGCACCATGTCCACCACGCGCACGAACGGTTCCACCCGGGCCTCGGGCGCGGCCTTGAGCAGGATGCGTTGTGGCTGGCTCGCCAGAGGCAGGGCCGCCGTATGATCCAGAATGAAGGACAGGTCGCGCATGGTTGCCGGGGCATTGTCGCAGGACAGGGTGCCGTCCGGTTTCAGTTCGATTTCCAGCGATTTGCCGGAAACCGGGTGCGAGGTCTCGGCGTCCGGCAGTTCCATGTCCATGCCCCGGGCCGTGAACACCGCGGAAACCACGAAGAAGATCAGCAGAATGAACACCACGTCCAGAAGCGGCGTGATGTCCGGAGAGGCTGGTTGTGGGGTGCGGTGCCTGAACGAGATCACGGTTTGGGCCCCGGTCCCGGCATGGTGTTGTCCAGAAGCAGGGCCGCAGTCCGCTGCATGGCGAATGCGGTCTTTTCATGCTGGCGGCGGAACCAGCGGTGGGCCAGAAGCGAGGGGATGGCGATGCCCAGTCCGGCCGCCGTGGTCAGCAGGGCCTGCCAGATGCCCCCGGCCAGCATGGTGATGTCCACATTGCCGGAACTCGCGAGTCTGGAGAACGCGGAGATCATGCCCATGACCGTGCCGAGCAACCCCATGAGCGGGGCTGCGGTGGCTGCCGTGGCCAGAAAGTCCAGACGGCGGCTCAGGCCGAACAGGGCTTCCTCACCAGCAAGCTGGGCATGTTCCTCGCATTGGCGAGCGGAACCGTCGGCCAGCAGGGCCGAGAAGAATTCCGTGAAAAAGGGCGCGGTTTCCTCCACCCTGGAGAGCGCCTCGCCCTTTCTGCCCTGTCGGGCCATGTCCAGAACCGACGCGAGCGTGTCACCCTTGGGAAAGCTGGTGGTGGTGAAGACCACGAAACGTTCGGCCATGACCGCGAGAGAGGCCACGGATACGGCGAGGAGCGGCCACATCATGGGACCACCCTGCTGAAACAGGGTCATGCGCGTGCCTCCTGAAGGACTTCGAGCGGGGTGAGGTCCATGTCCCTGCCAATGGCGACCAGAAAGGGCTGATCATGGAATTCGCTGCCAAGGCTGGAGAATTCGTAGCGACCGGCAACGTACTGCACGACCTGGGCATGATCGTGGCCGATCAGGGACACGATTCCCTTGAGCCGGAAAACTTCCGTGGGGAGGAGGCGTTCCAAGGCTCTGACCAGGGCTTCCCGGCTCAAGGGCGCGTCAAAGGCAAAACGTCTTGAAGTGAATCCTTCCATTGCGTGGTCATGATGGGGGGTGTTCAAAGGTGCGGGAAGGAGACCCGAAACGTTCTGCTCGAAGGGATCGGAGTCGTACAGGGTTGCGGGGTTGATGGTCCCGTGCTCGGTTTCGGCCATGAGTGCACGGGAGTTCAGGGCGCGGATGCGCCGGGAAAGTTCGGAGCGTTCCCGGTCGGTTACCAGGTCGCATTTGTTGAGCAGGATGATGTCCGCAGCCTTGATCTGGCAAACCGCGATGTCGCTGGTTTCCAGCAGGGCCGGGGCATTGGCTGCGTCCACCAGCGTGGTCACGGAATCCAGCCGGACCAGTGGGCGGAGTGCGTCGAGTTCTTCCAGAATGTTGAAGGGATTGGCCAGTCCCGTGCTTTCCAGCACGATGACCTTGGGGCTGAACCGGGCCTTGAGCTGTTCGATGCCCTTGGACAGATTGCCCGCCAGCGTGCAGCACACGCATCCCTCGTCCAGTTCGACAATGGAATCGTCGCCTTCCAGCAGTTTGCCGTCAACTCCGGTCTGGCCCACCTCGTTCTGGATGATGGCCACGAGTTCGTCGCGGGAGGCATGGTATTCCAGCAACTGGTTCAGGAACGTGGTCTTGCCTGCGCCGAGAAAACCGCTCAGCACGATGAACCGGGGGCGGGTGTCAAAGGCGTAGGCATACTCCATGTTCGTGCCCAGCAGGCTGAGGTCGTGCGTCTTCCAGAACAGGGCCGAGGCGATTTCCGGCGGCATGCCGTCGGTCCGGTCCGGGGTGAGCGTCTCTTCCCGGAGGAGGGGGGAGACAAGAGTGCACGCAGTTTCGTCATCCCCCCAGGCAAGGGTATCGGTTATGATGGAAGTGCTTCTGTCAAAGGATATTCGTTCGCCTTGCCGGGTGTATCCCGGAACCATGTCGGCCTGCTGTTCCCGGCCGTAACGGCTTGGCGGCGTTTCCAGACTGTTGGATACGGCCGCAGCCAGAATCAGGAAGAAATCCATGGCCAGTTCATGGGCCGCGAAGTCCTCTTCCGGGGTGCCCGGGGCGATGATCCAGTCTCCGGAGTCCGTGGCGATGCCGTCCCGGGCAATGCAGATTTTTCGTTCCAGCGCCTGGCATTGGATGGCCAGAGCTGTCTCGTCATTGTCCAGAAATATGCGAATCCTGCCGATGCGAAACGGCGCGGCCCAGTCCGGAGCCACGGAAAAATGCCGGACCTGTTCCAGATAGTCGAGGTGCGCGGCGGCCAGATTCGCGGCCAGAGACATGCGTTCGAGCAGGGGCTCTTCGTCCGCAGGAAAATAGTAGAGGCCCAGATCGGCGTGGTGCCTGGCGTCGCTCTGCCCGGAGGTCTCGGCGCACAGGCCGTATATGCCGGGGCGGGAGCGGAGCTTCATGGTCCAGGCAAGATCGCCTCTGGGGCAGACTGCCATGCCTTTCCAGCCGACCAGCCGCTTGAATTCATTGTGGCGGCAGGCTGCGAGCAGGCTGTTCATGAGCAGGCCCGGCATGTCCACGGGCTGGCCTTTGGGACGCAGAGGAGGAAGGATGGCGGAAAGGTTCATTTCTGAAGACTCTTGATGTGCGCCCGGCCCCGAAGGACCGGGCGCATGTATGGGTGACGGCTTTAGCAGCCGAAGGTTATCTTGTCGCCGTTGCCGAGGTAGTCCTTGGAGGCCGAACGGAACCGCGCGGTGCCGCGCACCACGGGGTAGCCCGCCTCGATGAACTTCTTGGCCGTGAGATGGCCAGTGCAGTGGTTGCAGCCTATGCGTTCGAAGCCCCACTGTCCAAGGGAGATGACAAGGTCGTCGTACTTGGGGTCCCAGTCCTCGAACGGGGAGATGTGGAGACCACCGTAGATGCCGTAGAACCTGTCGTTGTCGTATTTCAGGTTGGCGTAGGCAAAGTCCGCGAACTTCAGGATGCCCTGATGGCAGCAGCCGGAGATCAGCACCAGCCCCTTGTCCTTGATGTTGAAGGCAAGGGAGGTTTCGCCGAACACGCGGTTGATGATGGGTACGTCGAACTTGAGCAGGGCCACGCCCGGAGCGATCTGGGTCACGGGCTTGTCCGCAATGGTCAGTTCGCCCTTGTAGCCGCTGTCCTCGATGTACTGGAGGCCTTCCTTGTAGAAGCCGTCGTGCACGTAGAGGGGGATGCGGTTGTCGTACTTCATGGTGACGGGCAGGCCCCAGAAGTGGTCCCAGTGTTCATGGGAGATGAACAGGGCCTCGATTTCCTGATCGCGCAGCATCTGGTCGATGCCCTCGCGCTTGAAGCAGTTGTCCATCCATTCGTAGGACCAGCCCGTGTCCAGCAGGTACTTGTGCACCGTGCCGTCCAGAGCCTCCACTTCGAGCAGGCAGGAGTAGCCGCCCGGATTGTCCGGGTGCAGGGACAGCTTCTTCTGGATTTCCCATGCCTTTTCCAGATCGTGAGGCAGCAGATCCTTGATGGTGCTCATGCCCTCGTCATAGGAGCCTTTGGCCGAGCCCTTGCCGTTGCCGAACGGGGCCCAGTTCAGGGTGTACTGGTTCACGAGCAGGCCGCCGGCCTCGTGGATGTCGCCGATGAGGTGCGCGTTGTTGAACCAGCTCGTTTCCGAGATGTTGGTCACGCGTACGCTGCGGCATGCGCCGAAGTCCTGCTGCTTGCGGTTGGTCTTGGGAAGGCGGCTGTAGGCCCACGGGCTGTAGGAGTACATGCCCATGCCCGCAAATGCGCCCGCGACCAGACCGGTGGCCGCGCCCTTCACGAAGTCGCGTCTGCTTATGTTCTTCTTGTCGTTGCTCATTGTTTCTACTCCTCTTTCCCGCACTTACTTGATGATGGTGATGTTCTCACCGATCCAGGGCAGGACATTGATGATCGCGAAATAGAGCAGCGCGCCCACGGCAAGGCCGATGGCAAGGCCCTTGGCAATGCCCGGGGTCCATTTCACGTCGCTGGCCACAACCTCTTCCCTGACCTCTTCGAGTTCGGCCTCGGTCCTGGGCACGGCCTTCCAGCCCGGCCAGCCGTCCATGAACCAGACGTTGATCAGGAAGATGTTGATCAGCCAGATCATCGGGATCATGGGGAACTGCTGGGGATGGGAAAAGCCCTTCTGGGTGCCGAGGAACAGGTGGGATGTCTTGTAGTAGACCACGTATACCAGCACGGCCATGGCAGCGGTCAGCAGGGTGCGGATGCACACGTTGACCGGACGGCTGAATTTGGTGGGCCAGTTGTTGCAGTAGAAGCTCAGGAACAGGGTGGGCACAAGCCAGAAAATGGCCATCTCGCCCACATGCAGCCAGCGCCAGTCCGGAGCCATCAGGCGGCGGGTGCCGCGAATGGTCTCGCCCCAGACCAGATCCTGGGCGTAGAACAGGAAGAAGCACAGGGCCACGGCAATGCCGATGATGCCGAAGAAGGACGCGGTGCGACGCAGTCCGTCATGCTTGATCAGGTTGAAGGGATAGCGTTCCCAGATGGTTTCGTACAGCCAGACCACCACGGTGCAGCACATGATCCACGCGATGTGGAAGTTGCCGGAAACCGTGTTGGCAAAGTCCTCCCAGTAGGGCGGGCAGATGGCCGTGAACTTCTGCCAGGGGTAGAAGAGGATGGCCATGTGGGAATGCATGGTCAGGAAGTACACGATCATGCTGAAGAAGAAGGTCACCAGCACGATGGTGATGCCGCGCGCGGGCTGGCCGAGTTTCTGCCATGGTGCGTTTTCGCAGGCCACGACCCAGCTCGGGGAGAGCCACGACGCGATGGCAGCGAACATCATGATGGCTTCCGCTGCATACTCGATGGAGTAGAAGTCCGTGATGCCCATGGCCATGAGCCGGTCCGGGTCGAAGTACGCGATGCCGAAATTACCCAGGATTTCCACGAAGAAACCCTTGATCAGGATGATCATGGCCGCCACACTCACGAGTGTGAGCACCGAGCCTTTTATCAATGGGTGTGTCTTGTTGAGCCAGCTCCTCTTGAAGGGCCAGAAGTCGAAGATGTACGCCACCCAGATGAACAGGATGAGGAGCCAGCGGCAGACCATGTAGCCCACGTACGGGGTGTACATGCGCATCAGGCCGCGCGGGTCCTGGAAAATCCACCACGTGGCGTAGAAGAACGCCAGTATGAGGACGCTATTGACCAGGGCCGGGATCGGGCCGTTCCAGCGTTTGACCAGCTTCCGGCTTTCAAGGTAGCTCACGCTACTGTTGTCCATGTTGCAACTCCTTCGCGAGTTCGCAGGGAGGGTGATCAATCCTCGCTGTCCAACTGCTCTCTCTTCGGTCGTGTTGATTGCGGTTCCGGGTCCGGAACCAGTTCTTCCAATTGCCCGGGCGTTACCGTTGCCGGATCGATTCCCATGGCCATGGCGCGGAGAAAACGTTCCTTTTCGGTTAGGCGCACCCGTTCGGGCTGTTCCACCTGTTCCGACGTTTTCGCAGCATCCACCGTCTGGCCCAAGCCGGGAACGAAACGGCTGAAAAATTCTCTTCGTTTCATTGTGCTGACAGGAGTGCGTTCGACTATTCGCCGGGAAGCACGATGGCGGCAAAGGTGCGCATGCACTGGGCAGCCAGTTTCTCGGCCTCGTCGGCCCTGCCGCTTTTCAGGGCGTTGAACAGCTCCACGTGGTACGCGAACAGGGAATCGGTCTGCACTTCGGCAAGTCCGGTTCCGGCGTGCTCCAGATTGGGAACCGCAGCCTGAAGTTCCTTCATCAGCAGGATCAGGTAGTCGTTGGCCGAGGACTCGGCCAACGACAGAAAAAAGGAGATGTACACCCGGCTGAACGCGGCGATGTCGAAATTGACGATGGCCTCGCCGAGTCTTGCCGTGGCGGTTTCCAGTGCAGCCACACCGGAAGGTGACAGGCGGGTTGCCTGTTCGCGGGCCAGCCCGGGCACCACCATGTACAGGGTGTCCAGAAGCTGCCGCGTGGCGGACTGGGACTTGCGTCTGCGGAGCTGCTCCCAGCTGATGCGGCCTTCCTTGCTCCTGAGGTAGCAGCCGCTCTTCTGGCGGATTTCCACGTAACCCATGGTTTCAAGGTTGCAGAGCACTTCGCGGATGGTGTTTCGACTGGTGTCGAACATTTCCGCAAGGCGGCGTTCGCCGGGCAGGCGATCCCCCACGGAAAAGGAGGAGCCCTTGAGCATGTCCGCGACTTTTTGGCAAAGAATGGGGCGTTGTGCTGATGCCATATCTGGTCCAACCAGTTTGGGGTTGTTTTTCCGTGTCCTCACGCTTTCACCCTCATTTATGGGCAAAGCAAGGATGCGGGCAAGAGTTTGGCGGAAATTTCACATTAAACTGGTTGGGCCACTTGAAGGCCGTAAGGGTGGTCTTTCGTATTGAATTTTTCTAACCATCCGGAATTGAAGGGATACCGTTTTTCAAATTTGTCGCGGACCGTACATATGAAGAAACGCACCCGAAATGCTTCGGGTGCGTTTCTTCCGCCTGAAGTGGATTGTGGTTGGACCAGTGTGCCAGCTTTTTCCCGGGCGCGTTACCTGGTTCGCTTGAGGCAGCGTTCCAGATTCGTCAGGAATTCGGCATAGAGTTCATGGAGCGGTGCGGGCGCGTCCGGGTCGTAGTTTCCGGCCTGTCGCGAGCAGAAGATCAGCACCTTGGTCAGCACGCCGTCATCGAAGAAGGGCTGGGCATAATAGGAGCGGATGCCGCGCGGGATGAACAGGGCCCAGTCGATGGGCTTGATGCTCTTGGAGGTTTCCATGACCACATGATGCGGCAGGTTGAAGCGGACGATGTTTTCCGCAATGGACCCCTCGTAGGGATGCGTGCGGTTTTCCGGCACGGTTTCGAAGGGATCGCCCGCGCCCGTGACCTGCACCTTGTTTTCGGTGATGAAGATGCGCGAAAGCATGATCGCGTCCGTGGGCGAATCCGGGGGCAGGGCGTTGAGCATGGTTTCCAGCAATCCCTTGACCGTCGTGCATTTCCGCATGGCCTGAATGATTTCCTGCGATGCCACGGATTCATTGCCGCGCACAGGCACGCCCTTGCACGCCATGCAGCTGTTCAGATGCGTCAGGGTGACCCAGAGCAGGTTTTCCTCGTCCCGGGCAATGGCCTGAATGCGGGTCATGCACTGGTGATGCCGCCCGGTGCTGTCCGTTACGCTGAGTTCGCCGTTCCAATAGTCGGAAAAGATCAGGCCTTCATACATCTGAAAGAGTTTTTTGGCCGAATTCTTTTGGAAAAGTCTGTCCAGATCAAGGGCGGCCATGTCTTCCGCAGAATACTGGAGCATCCGGCGAGCGGCATGGTTGGCCATGAATACCGAACGGTCGGAAAAGCGGATGAGCAGAATCGGCTCGTCCAGCAGGTCGATCTTGTCGCTCAGGCCCGGTCGGCCTTCCGTGGACAGGATGGTGTTCACGTGCGGGGTGATGTCCATGAGCAGTCCGACCGAACAGTTCGGCAGTTCCGGGTCGGGCATGGCCATGATCTTGAACCAGCCCGTGGTGCCGTCCGAAAGGCGCATGCGGAACGTGCAGGCCGAGGACTGGCGGTTGCGTATCTGGTCGTAGCAGTGACGGAACCGTTCGCGATCCTGACTGAGTATCATCTGTCGAGCAAGCCCGGGATTCTGCAGCACGGCCTTGGCCTGTTCCCCGAGTGAGGCAATGGTATGTGCATTCAGGAAGGTTATTTCATTGCCCACGATGTCAATGCGCCAGACAAGGGCCGGGAGCATGGCCAGATAGGCGGACATGCATTGGTCGACGCTGTGGGTTCCCGTATTTTCAAGTGGTTCGGACATTCGAAATTCCTTGTTCGCTTTTATCCGCGATTGCGGATCAAGGCACGATACCCTTGTCTCGCCCTTGTTGGCAAATTCTCCGTGGCATTGGTCCCACCAGCTTGCATGCCTTCGGCGACCCTCCCGGGGGGCCGGGCTCTGCCCGGACCCGCCAAGGAGCAAGGCCCCTTGGATCCCCATTCCGTTTCGGGAATTGAAAAAGGTCCGGTGAATGCCCTGACGGGACATTCTCCGGACCTTTTTCAATTCCCGAAACGAGTGGTCCAGAAAACGGGATGATTTTGGGGGTTCGTTTTCACCTGAAATCCCTTTTTTTCGACAGGGCAGGGACAGAGGGCGTGCGACCAACTACGCCGCCGTACGGGCCGAACACGTTTCCTTTGCTCTTTCTGGCGGCGTAGAACCAGAAAGTTCTGGAGGATTCTCAAGGAACCTCTTTCAAGAGGTTCCTTGAGCCGCCGGAGGCCTCTTCTTTCTACGCGCCCTTGCCGAACCCGCAGGCCGGGTATTTGCACTGGGCGCAGTTTTCGCAGTAGCCGCCGTGTCCGAGGGCGATGATGTCGTCGCGGGTCACGTTCACGCCTGCGAGGAGGCGCGGCACGATGAGGTCGAAGATGCTGGCCTTGTAGTACATGACGCAGCCGGGCAGGCCGACCACGGGCACGTCGCCGATGTGGGCGAGCATGAACATGGCGCCCGGGAATGTGGGTGCGCCGTAGGTCACGACTTCGGCTCCGGCCGCGCGGATCGAGGCCGGGGTCTGGTCGTCCGGGTCCACGGACATGCCGCCCGTGACCACGATGAAGTCCGCGTCCTGATCCAGAAAATCGCGGATGGCATTGACCGTCATTTCCTGACTGTCCGAGACCAGCGTCTGTCCCACGATGGTGCTGCCGTAGCCCGTGAATTTTTCACGGATGACCGGCCCGAACTTGTCCTTGATGCGGCCCTTGTAGATTTCGCTGCCCGTGGTCACGATGCCCACGCGGCAGGGCTTGAGCGGCAGGACCTGAATGAGCGGCGGGTGTTCGGCCAGTACGCGTTCGGCCTCGGCAACGCTTTCCTCCCGGGCAACAAGGGGGATGACCCGGGTTCCGGCCAGCCCGCGTCCCTTGCGGGCGAGCTGGTTGGTGTGGATGGTGCCGAAGATCACGTCCGGCACGGAATTGAGCCGGAACAGTGCTTCGGTGTCGATCTGCACGAGCCCGTCGATGGCTGCGCGCAGGGTGATCTTGCCTTCCACGGGCGTGGTCATCTCGATGCCCGGACCGGCCGCTGCCGTGGCAATGCGCCGGGCAGCGTCGTCCTCGTGCACGTAGCCGTCACGCGGGTCGTAGACATAGAGGTGCTCCTTGCCGATATCCAGCAGGGCCGGGATGTCCGCTTCGGTGACGACATGGCCGCGGCGGAAGGCCGGGCCCTTGCACTCTCCGGGAATGATGCGGGTGATGTCCTGACACAGGACCGTGCCCACGGCGTGTTCAACGTGTATGGTCTTCATGGGTTTTCTCGTCAAATTATGATGATTATCAGGCGGATTCCGTGCTTTCGGACCGGGCTTCCACCCACCCGGTGCGGCGGTATTCGCGGAAGAACGAGGCCACGCCGATCCAGACGACCGCGAGCACGGGCAGTCCGACCACGATGGATGCGGTCTGGAGCACGGAAAGCGGACCGTTGATCAGCAGAATGCCCGTGGGAACGAGGCCGAGTGCCAGCGCCCAGAACAGGCGGTTCCAGCGGGCGGGTTCGTCGTCGGGCGAGAGCTTGCGCGTGGTGGTGGCGGCAAGGGCGAACGAGACCGCGTCGAATGTGGTGGCCATGGAAATGGCGGTGACAGTGGCGAACACCAGCTTGTAGAGCGAGGAAAAGGGCAGGAAGTCGGCCACGGCCATGATCGCGGTGGCACCCTTGGCGCTCTTGATCATGTTCACCACGTCGAGCTGGCCCGTGAGCTGGAGATGCAGGGCAAAGTTGCCGTTGATCAGATAGAACGAGGCACAGCCCATGGAAGCCAGAAATACCGGGCCGAGAACCATCTGTCGCACTGTGCGTCCGCGGGATATCTTGGCGATGAACAGGCTCATGAACGGAGCATAGGCCACGAACCATGCGTAGTAGAATATGGTCCACGCCTGCGTGAAGCCGCCGTTGCCAACCGGGTCCATCCAGGTGGACATGCGTACGAATTCCGAGGCCAGCAGGCCGGTGGAGGCCAGCGCCATTTCAATGAGGAAGCGCGTGGGACCGGCCAGAAACACGAACAGAAGCAGGCCGAGGGCGATGTAGACGTTGAAGTCGGAAAGCTTGCTCAGTCCTTTTTTCAGGCCCAGATAGGACGTGACCGAAAAGATCATGGTCACGAAGACGAGGATGGCGAACTCCAGACCGAAGGAGTGTTCCAGGCCGGTCACGGACACCACGCTGGCGGCCACGATGGGAATGCCGAGGCCCAGAGCCGTGGCGGAACCGGCCACCAGTCCGGTCATGAACAGGATGTCGATGACCTTGCCGGGCCAGCCGTGAACCTTGTCGCCGAGCAGCCCCTTGCAGGCCTGCGAGATGTTCAGGATGGGCACGCGCTTGACATAGTAGCTGTAGCCGATGGGCACGGCGAGGGTTGCGTAGATGGCCCAGCAGACCGGGCCCCAGTGGAACATGCCGTAGGCGCAGCCCCATTCAGCAGCCTTCCAGGAACCAGCGGGTTCGCCGTGCATGGGAAAGGACATGTAGTAGGCCCAGTCCATGGAACCGCCGAACATGCAGCCGGACCCCACGCCCGCACAGAACAGCATGCCGACCCACGAGAACGTGGAGTATTCGATTTTGTCGCCGATTTTTTTTCGGCCGAGCGGACCGAACGCGAACCAGAGGATCAGCGCAAAGGAGCCAAGGCCCGCAAGCATGTAGAGCCAGCCCAGTTCCACGGTCACGAAATCGAACAGGGCGTTGATGACCCGTTCCCCTGCCTCGGGATAGAGCAGGAGCGGGATGCAGGTTGCCAGAATGATGGAGAGCGCGCCATAGAAGCAGGTCTTGCGGATGGAATTGGCCTCGGGGCGGCAGGGAGTCATGGACGCGGCCATGGCGGCAGCGTGTTCTTGTTCAGGCATGAATGCTTCCTCCTTTTCAGAGTCGGTGCGGAAAAGCAAGTGCGTCCGCGGGTAAAGGCGGATTTTCGTCCGGGCATGGCGAAATCCGGGATATGCGTTTCAATCGTGCGCTGCCGGAAAACCAGGAAAGACAGGAATCCCCAGACAACCGGGACAGTGCGTTTCCCAAGTCGTGCACTGTCCCGGAAGTCGAGGGGAGGTCGTTCTTGTTCAGGAAGACGATGCGTTCGCTGGAGCCCGGACACCCCTTGAACAGGCCGTTCCTGTTTTGGGCAAGGCGAATCATGTGTTCGGGAAGAATGCTTTTTCCGGCAGACAGCCCGGCGATGCGAGCGAATGTTTCGTGGCGGTGGACCGTGGTTTCGGTCAGGGGGCGAAAGGCCGCGTCCAGACCCATGACGCCGATGCACAGGTCCGTGTTCGCGGGGATGACGGGCTCGTGTTCCGCAGGAGCCTTGAGCGGTTTGCGCGCGGCTCCGTCCGCCTCCACCAGAGTCAGGTCCGCGAGGGCGGACAGTTCCGTGACCATGGCAGGATGCAGTCCCACCAGTTTGCCAGTGGTTTTATCGAGGTGATCGGCGACAACGGTGATTCCGTTTTGGTCCAAAGCCGAATTGATGATGTCGGCAGGGGAGTGCGCTGTTCGGAGCAGGATGGCATTCAGGTCGGGAAACGGGAAGAATTTGGTCGTGGTGGTGATGAGTACGCGTTTTCCTGCCTGCCGGAATGCCTCGGCAAACCAGCGGATGAGTGAGGTCTTTCCCCCGGCCCCGGCAAAGGCCGCGAGCCGGTGGCTCGGACGAATCAGATCGTCCGGCAGGATTTGCGCCGCATCCCCGGCCAGTGTCATTGGTCCTCTCCGATCAGATGGGCCAGAATGGCTTCAAGCACGCCGCCGCCGATGGCAAGGGCCTTGTCCGACGCCTGATGGCAGTAGCTGATTGCGCCTCTGGGGTCCACGTCGCCCAGCTTGGCACCTGCGGTCACCGGAGTGTTGTTGCGCAGAAGTCCCCGGATCACGCCGGATACGGCCGCGATGACCGGAACGCCGTCAATGCTTCCCAGCACATCGCCCTTGTTCACGGTTTCCCCGATGTCCAGACTGGTGACGAAGATTCCGTCGTTTTCGGCCCAGTAGACCCGTTCGATGGTGTAGCCTTCGATGTTGCCGGGGATTCCGGTGTTGGCGGCAGCACTCCCGGAATGGATGATTCGGCCCAGATGATGGCCGCGCTTGGTTTCCACTATCTTGTGGACGTCTTTGCCTGCGGTGAAGCCGGGGCCGAGACCGATGACCAGCGAGGCCATGTCCTGATTGGTGCCGAGGTTGCGTTTGGCGATGATCGCGTCCACGAGTACGTCGGGCCGGAATGCGGGAATGGTTTCGGCCTTGGGATCGCAGATAACGGGAAGTTCGCCTTCGGCCCAGACTTCCGGTGCATGGTCCGGAGAGGGAATCAGCCGTGCGGTGACACCTTCCACCGTGACGGTCTCGTGATACACGGCTTCGGAAAAGGCCACGGTACGGCGGACCGCCAGAGGGTGTTCCGTTTCCAGAAAGACCATTTTGCGCAGCCCGGCGCGATACAGGCGAAGGGCAACGCCCGTGGCCAGATCACCTGCGCCGCGAATGGCGATGATGGGATATTGGAATGTTGTCATGATGCCTGCCTGCCGGTGTTGTCGAAACGTTTCAGGAGAAGCTGGTATTCCTCTTCGGTGTCCACATCGATGAACGGGCCCACATCGTATATCTTGACGAGGCGGAGGTTCAGGCCCGGGGAACCGATCAGGGGGCGCGCCCCGGTGTCGCCTTCCAGCTCGAAGACCTTGGGATACCATGCTGCGGGAATGGTGATGGGGTTGCCGCGCATGCCGTCATGCACCGGAGCCACCCAGCAGTCGGGCTGCTGGGAAAAGGCCCAGACCAGCCAGTTGATGTTTTCCGCAGTGATCAGGGGCTGGTCCCCGAGCAGCATCATGCAGCCTTCGGAGTCGTCCATGACGTGCCGGAGTCCGGCCTGAAGGGATTCGGCCTGTCCCATGTCCCGGTGCGGGCTGGTCACCCTGTCGCATCCTTCCAGATCAAGAAGCTTTTCCAGCTCCGAATCGTGCGGCAGGACCACGGTCACGTTCCTCAGGCTGGATTCGCGCGCCGCATTGATCACGTGCTGCACCAGAGGAATGCCCCGGAAGGGCAGGGAAAGCTTGTCCCTGCCCATCCGGTTGGAGTGTCCCGCCGCCAGTATCACGCCGGATACGGCGGCTATTTTCTGTTTCATGTCCATGATGAATCGGTCCGTGCTAGCCTGCGCAGTCCATCAGGGTGTCGGCCACGATGGTCTTGGCCATGTTCACCTTGAACATGTTCAGGATCAGGGGCTTGGCATCGGCAACTGCGATTTCACCGGCCTTTTCCGCTGCTTCGCGAGTCAGGGGGGAACCGATCAGGGCCTCTTCGGAGTCCTTGCAGCGGCGCGGGTTGTTGTGCACGCCGTTCAGGCAGATGCGGGCGGATTCCACCACGCCGTCCTTGAGCGTCACGGATGCGGCGCAGTTGACCAGAGCGAAGTCGATGGATTTGCGGAATGCGATCTTGCGGAACGCATTGCCGTTGCCTGCTGCCGGGCGGGGTACCAGAATTTCCCTGACGATTTCGTCATGCTCCAGAACCGTGGACTGTGCGCCCATTTCCGCAGTGAAGAATTCGTCTGCCGGGATGTCCCGCTTGGTGGTTTTGATGGTTGCGTTCAGGGCGATCAGGGCCGGAGCCGTGTCGCTGGGATTGACTGCAATGCACTTGTTCACCGCGCCGAAGATGGAGTGGTAGCGATGGTCGCCGGGCACGGCCAGACAGCGCTTGCCGCCCTTGCGCACGCAGTCGATGCGACCGCCGATCTTGTCCGGGTAGCGGTAGTACCAGCAGCGGTTTTCCTGACAGATATTGCCGGAAATGGTGCCGATGTTGCGCAGCAGGGGCGACGCAGTGCGTCGGGCCGCCTCGGCCAGGCCGGACCATGCACCCTTCACGACCTCGGATTCCGACACTTCGGTGAGCGTAACCATTGCGCCGATGTGCAGGCCGTCCTCTTCTTCCTTGATGTCCTTGAGGCCGGGGATGGTCTTGAGGTTGATCACGGCCTCGGGATATTCCATCCACAGATTGTCCTTGAGTCCGCCCAGCAGGTCGCTGCCGCCGGCGATGACATGGGAATTGCCTCCGTGCTCGCGCAGAAGTTCGGCAGCCTGTTCCAGACTGGTTGCGTCGATATGGTTGAACCGCTTCATTATTTCTTGCTCCGTTTGGCCCTGGGCTTGATTTTTCCCAGTCCCTTGAGGATTTTTTCCGGGGTGAACGGCGTTTCGATGACCCGTACGCCAATGGCGTTGTAGATGGCGTTGGAGAATGCAGCCAGAGACGGGCAGGCCGCACCTTCGCCGCAGGCCGTGGCTCCGAAGGGATGGGTCGGATCACCGGGCTTTTCCACCACGAAGGGATCGACGTCGCCGTCCAGGGCCGTGGAGGGACGGTAGTCCACGAAGTTCGGGGTCATGAGCCAGCCGTTGCGCTTGTCCACGATGCATTCGTTGCCCAGAATGGCGTTTTCCAGACCGTGGCGGGAGGTCAGGAGCTGGCCTTCCACGATCTTGGGATTGAGCGCCTTGCCCACGTTCTGCACCATGGTCACGCGGACGTTGGAGAACATGCCGGTCTCGGTGTCCACGTCCAGCGAGATGAACTGCGCGCCCTTTTCCTTGGGAATGTACAGTTCGTCCTTCTTGCCGTCCTTGAGGCAGTTGGGATGCGGCGAATTGTTCACGTAGTAGCCCACGATCTCGTGGCGGCCGCCGAAGCTCATGGTGAGGCCGAAGATTTCGGCAAAGGTCGCTCCCCTGCTCGGTTCGGCGGTGACGTACACACCCTCCTCCCTGATGCTCAACTGGTCTGTCGGAACAGCCAGCTTGGCCGAGGCGAGGTTCAGGAGTTGACGCTTTGCGTCCATGGCCGCCTCGTAGGTGGCCCAGCCCTGAATCCATGTGCCGCAACTGTTGGCGACCAGAGTGGCGAACGGAGTGGAGTCCGTGTCGTGGCAGACCAGACCGACCTTCTTGTAGGGCAGGCCGAGCACTTCGGCCACGATCTGGCATTGCACGGTGTGCTGTCCCTGCCCGATGTCCGCGATGGCGCACACCAGAGCGGCGGAGCCGTCGGGATATATCTTGACCATGGCCTCGCTGGAGTTGCCCGGACCGGGGCGACCCGCGCCCATGGCGAAGATGGCCACGCCCATGCCGTGACGGATGCGTCCGCTCTTTTCGTCCGGATGCTGCCATGTGTTCTTCCAGTCCAGATGCTTGGCGCCGAGGTCAAGGCAGTCGCGGATGCCGGAGGAGGAGATGTAGCCGGACTTGTAGACCATGGGGTCCCAGCCCGCGTCGATGTCGCCGGCGCGCATGCAGTTCTTCTTGCGCAGCTCGACGGGATCGATGCCCAGCTTGTAGGCCGCGATGTCCATGGTGGTTTCCACGGCAAAGGTGCCTTCGGGCGCACCGTAGCCCTGCCAGCCGATGGAGGTGAATCGGTTGGTGTGCACGTAGCGGATCTTGCCGCGCAGGTTCCTGCAGTTGTGGGAGTAGAGCACGGCTCCGGTGGCGAGCATGGCGTTCTTGGGCGGATACTTGTCGCCGCCCGCGCCGACTTCGTGCCAGTGGGCGAAGTCCATGGTGGTCAGGGTGCCGTCCTTCTTGAAGCCGATCTTCACGTCGGCCATGCTGCCACGCGACCATGCGCAGAGCATTTCCTCTTCGCGGGAGTAGCCGCAATGCACGGGCTTGTGCAGGGCCAGACAGGCCAGACCGGCGATGAGCAGGTAATGCGAGGGAAGGTTCGGATTGAGCGGGGCCGCGATCTTGCCGCCGAAGCTCGATCCCGTGTAGGGCGACACGTAGTTGATCTTGTCGGAACCGATGCCCAGCGCCTGCGCAAGGCAGTACTTTTCGTCATGGATGCCCTGGGAATGGGTATAGACATGCAGCTTGACCCCGTCGTAGTTCACGGTGCAGCCGCGCGGCTCCATTGCCGGAGACTTGCAGTAGGCGTACTTCAGTCCCTTCTGCTCCACGATTTCGTCGGCTTCCTCGAAGCCCTTGTCGATGTCGCCGAATCCGTTGTACTCGGCGGGCGTCTTGGTCTTGAACAGTCCGGTTTCCGGGTCGCGGTCGCTCAGGATGGCGTGGAACTCCCAGTCATGGCAGTTGGCCGCGCCCTCGAATACCTCGGGAGAGTCGGGTTTGATCGCATCCTCGAGGCTGAGCACGAACTTTTTCTTTTCGTACTCCACGGAAATGCGTTCCAGCGCTTCTTCGGCAATATCCTCGTTGTCCGCGACAACAGCGGCAACTAGGTCGCCCACATAGTACAGGGACTTGCGGAACGCCTTGGGAAAGTTCTCGTGGGTCATGACCAGCCGCACGCCGGGCATGGCTTCGGCCTCGGCGGTATCGATGCTCACGATGTCCGCGGCAGGGTAGGGGCTGCGCAGGATGCGCGTCTGGAGCATGCCCGGGAACTGGAAGTCCGCATAGTATTTGGCTTCGCCCGTTACGCGAGGGCGTCCGTCCTTCTGGCGGACAGCCTTGCCGAGAGATGACGTGTTATCCATCCGTGCGCTCCTTTGCCATCTTCTTCGCCGCGCTTTTCACGGCGTTGATGATGTGCTCGTAGTTGCTGCAGATGCAGAGATTGCCGCCCAGAGCTTCCTTGATCTCGTCCTCGGTGGGATCGGGATTCTTGTAGAGCAGTCCCTTGGTGGTCATGATCATGCCCGGGGAGCAGAAGCCGCACTGGGCGCCGTACTCTTCGAGCCAGGCTTCCTGAATGGGGTGGAGCTTGCCATCCCGGGACAGGCCTTCAATGGTTTCGATGGCCTTGCCTTCCTGTTCCACGGCCAGAACCATGCAGGACGGGGTGGCCACGTTATCGATGAGCACGGTGCAGGAACCGCACGCACCCTCGCCACAGGCCTCCTTGGTGCCGGTCAGGCCGAGTTCCGTGCGGAGAACCTTGGAAAGGGTCCAGTTGGGCTCCACTTCCAGGGAGCGGGGTTCTCCGTTCACCATCAGGACGATGGATTTCTTGGTGTGTTCGTCTCGGGTCATGTTGATCGTTCCTTTGTCGAACGGTTTTCCGGGCCGCTATTCGGCCGGTATTGCAGTTCTTTTTGTCGGGGGTCAGACGTGCCGATCCCGGTCCCGCCGCCTTGGCGACGGGGAAATTCAGTGTGGGGACGGCAATGCCGTCCCCACGTTTCAAGCAATGGCGACTATGCCTGATTGGTTGCGGTGGCCGCTTCCGCCTTGGGCTTGCGGCTGGACCAGTAGATGCCGCCCACGATCAGGATGCCGCTGACCAGGTGCACCATGCCCATGGCCTCGCCGATGAACAGGTAGGCGAACAGGCCGCTGAACAGGGGCATGGCGTAGTAGATCATGCCGGCGCGGGAGGGGCCCGCGTATTCCAGAGCGAGGTTCCACGTCCACCAGGCGATCAGGGAGTTGCCCACGCCGGTGTAAAGCACGCTGAACACGACCAGACCGTTGAACTGGATGCTGGTCTCGGGCAGGGACCATTCCCACATCAGGAAGGGGATGAGCATGATCAGACCGAAAAAGGTCATGATGGTGAGAATGGTGCTCTGGGAAAGTCCTTCGGGAATCTTGCGCAGAACCATGCTGTAGATGCCGAAGCCGACCGCACCGCCGAGCATGAGCAGATCGCCGATGGCGAACTGGAGGCCGAGCAGACGGCTGAGTTCACCGTTTGCCACCAGATAGATCGAGCCGATCAGGGCGATGGTACAGCCGATCCAGGTATTCAGGGACTGCTTTTCACCGAGCATGGAGGACATGAGCACGATGAATATGGGCGTGGTCACGGAAATGAGGGACAGGTTGATGGCCGACGTGGTCTGTGCGCCCAGATAGCACAGCGGGTTGTACAGGGTGACTGCGGTCAGGCCCGCGATGAAGATCTGGGGCAGAAACTTCCTGGCGACGGGCCATTCCTTTTTCACCTTGGGCAGGGCAAAGCAGCACAGCAGGATGAACGCCACGGTCCAACGCATGGCTCCCAGGGTCATGGGCGGGATTTTGCCGACGGCCATGCGTGCAACCACGAAGTTGCCGGACCAGATCACGATGGTCATCAGGGCACAGAAACACCCTTTGTAGACAGGGTTCTTGAACATACACTCTCCTCGTTTTCGTGCGGTGGCTCACCAGATTCCCGGACTGTGCACGGTGTCAGCGGTGTCCGTCATTCCCCCCGGGAAACGCGTCTTCGTGCAACCCGCCTGTCACGCGGGAACAGGTGAAAGTGAAATTACCCCTTTGCCGATACGTCCCGCATTTCCTCCTTCATGGGTAGAAAATTGTGTTTTTCCACCATGTTGTCGCGAGACTCATTTCCAATGAGCAAAGCGCATGCCAATCCAAAAAAGGTTGGGCAAGGTTTTTTTACAAGTAAAAACAGACGGTTGAATGTGGCGCTGATTGATTGATCGATCAGTTCCGCCATAGGGAACGAGTCGTTATTGACTCAAGCAAAGCCAAAGTGTCCCGTAATCCGGTACTTTTTGATGCTGAGTTGATATCGACTCGGTGAGTCGATCAGGACTCGTTTTGTTTGGTGTATTTTCGTATGAGACGGGAGGCGCGGGATTGGCTGATCCCCAATGCTGCCGCGACCTTGCGTGAACTGCCGTGCATGGCCAGAGCATCGAGCACAAGCTTGCGTTCCAGAGATTCGACAGCATTGTCAAGTGATCCCGACACGTTCAGCGTCGGAAGGGCAGGATGCGGCATGGTGGCGTAGATGGATGCGGGCAGATGATCCACGGTGATGACTTCGTCCTCGACCGTGACCACGAGACGTTCCACCAGATGCGCGAGTTCGCGGATGTTGCCCGGCCAGGAGTGCTGGCAGAGAAGATTCAGGGCTTCGGCGGACAGCCGTTTGCCCTTGCCGTGCAGTCGGCCGAACTTGTTCAGGAAGTGGAAGAGCAGAGGCACGAGGTCTTCCCGGCGGTCCCGAAGCGGAGGGATCATGATGTCGAACACGTTGAGCCGGAAGTAGAGGTCCTGCCGAAAGGCGCCGCTGCCCACCATGCGTTCCAGATTCCGGTTGGAAGCGGCCAGAATGCGCACGTCCGCCTTGACTGTCTGGGAACTGCCGACAGGGCGGTATTCCATTTCCTGCACCGCGTGCAGGAGCTTGGCCTGCATGGACAGGGGAAGCTCGGAAATTTCGTCGAGAAACAGGGTTCCGCCTTCGGCCTTGGCAAAGAGGCCGCCCCGGGCCTGCGTTGCACCGGAAAATGCGCCCCGAACATGTCCGAAGAGTTCGGATTCGAACAGCTCCTGAGGAATGGCGGCACAGTTGACCACCACGAACGGCTTGTCCGAACGGATGCTGTTCGCGTGGATGTACTTGGCGAGCAGGCTTTTGCCGCAGCCGGATTCGCCGAGCAGGAGGCACGGGGAGCTCAGGTCGCCCACCTTGCGCGCCGCATCCACCACCTGTTCCATGAGGCAACTGTGATAGATGAAATCTTCGGGAAGATGGTTTTCTTCGCCGTCCTTGTTGCCCGAGAAGTGGTCCCGGCTGGGGATCTGTTCTTCGTGAAAGTTGTCCCGGATGCTGAGGAGGACGTATTCCACCTCGCCTGCATCGTCCAGAATCGGGACCGCGATGGTCAACACGTCCAGCCCGAGATAGGTCTTCTGCTTCTGCTTGACCGGGCGTTTGTGCTCATAGACCGTGGGCAGGACCGATCTGTCCCAGGCATGGTGTCTGCGGACCACTTCCCAGAACGGGAGACCGACCATCTCCTTCTGCGTGAAGCCGTAATGCCGTTCGCATGCCTTGTTCACGTACAGCATGCGATAGTTGTTGTCGTAGATGATGATTTCGTCGTGCAGGTTGTCGATGAGCCTGGCGAACGTTTCGAAATCAAGGCCGAAATGGTCGGTTTTGGGCATTGTGGAGCAGGAACCGGCGGTGCGGTCCTCGGGTTGCGGTTGCAGAAAACAGATTCAATAGCCAGAGCCCGGGATGAAAATCCACCCTGGGCCATTTCCGCAAGGTTTGTCACCGGAAAGCGTGATCCGGCAGACGGCCTTTCCTACTCTGGCCGTCTGCCGGAAACGTGAAGAGGGATCGAATGGGCTTTCGACGGTCCCCGTGCAATCAGCCGCCCGCGCTGAGCAGGGTCACGATTTCCGAGCTGTCGCGGGAGTTGTTGAACGCCTCGAAGGAATTCATGGTGATCCGCTTGACCCCGTAGAACGCGTGGTCCTCGCCCTTGACGTAGGCCCAGCGCTGGGTGCCGTATTCAAAGTGCCACCATTCGCCGTGGTAGTTGACGAAGCCGGACTGGATCATGACGTCGTAGAGCAGCCTGCGGTTTTTCAGCGCGGCCTGCTCGTTGTCATCCAGTTTTTCGCCGCGTTCGAGCTTTTCCTCGAAGTATCGGGTGTTGGACACCGGGCCGGGATAGTCGAACGGTGCGCCGAAGAACAGGGGCGCGCCGTCCGTGGTGGCGATGGTCAGGTCCACGGCCCCGCCCGTGGAGTGTGGAGAGGGCCGAGTCGGATCCACGCTGGGGCGTGCCACGAATTCGCTGGTCATTTCCTCGATTTCCGTTGCATCCCTGTCCGGGTACGCCTTGGTCAGGGCTTCGGCGCAGCGCCGGAACAGTTCGGTCTGCACGTCCTTGCCGCGCCATGTATCCAGAATGATCAGGCGCATGCCCTTGGGTAGCAGGGAGTTGGCCTTGAGCAGCCTTTGGCGGATGCCTTCGCGCGCATAGCATTCGGGTACGGCGCCGTTGATGCCTGCCACAAAGTATGCGGGGCGAACAAGGATATGATCCTGAGCCAGGGAAAGGGGCACGAACCGTTCGTTGCCTTCCCTGATTTTTGCGGTGAACACGGTGTCCCAGGAAGGTGCGCCGGAATCCGGGATCGCCGGGGCTTCAATGGCTCTGGGCATGATACCTCCAACAGTGATTGAGCCGCGGCAAAACGGGGCGGCTCGTCCCCGCAGCTAGTAGCCGAGCATTCTGGGCAGCCACAGCGAGATCGACGGAAAGAAGATCAGCAGGAGCTGGCAGCCGAGGGCCACGATCACGAACGGCCAGATGTGGCGGAACATCTTTTCCAGAGGCACGGAGCCGATCGAGGAAACGATGTACACGCATGCGCCCATGGGCGGCGTGATCAGGGCGATGGTGATGTTCAGGGTCATGACGATGCCGAAGTGCAGCGGGTCGATGCCCGCGGCCACGGCCAGAGGTGCGAAGACCGGGGTCAACAGCACCAGTGCGGCGATTTCCTCCATGAACATGCCCACCACGAAGATGATCACGCTCATGAAGAGCAGGACCATGGTCGGGGTCTTGGCATACTGGAGCACGATGGGCGCGAGTTTCTGGGGAACCTGTTCCGAAGACAGTATCCAGCCCACGATGGTTGCCGCGCCAATGACCACGAAGATCACGCTCGACAGGCGCACCGTGTTGGACAGGGCCTTGCCGATGTTGCGGATGTTCAGCTTGCGGGTCCAGATCAGGCCAACTATCAGCACATAGAGGCTGGCCACGGCTCCGGACTCCGTGGGAGTCATGAATCCGAACAGGATGCCGCCGATGATGATGGCCGGTGCGATCAGCGCAGTGATGGCTCCGCCGGTCGCGGCAAGCAGGTCGGAAAACGAGAACCGCGAGTTCACGATGGGCAGGTTCAGTCTGGATGCGCTGGCCCGATGCATGAGCATGAAGGCCGTGCCGAGCAGTATGCCCGGAAGCACGCCCGCCATGAACAGGCCGCCTACATTGGTTTTTGTCATGGAACCGAACAGGATCATGAAGATGCTGGGCGGGATGATGGGACCGATCAGGGAACTGCCCGCAGTGAGTCCGGCTGCATAGGGGCCGGGGTAGCCGCCCTTTTTCATGGCCGGGATCATGATGGACCCCACGGCGGATGCGTCCGCTGCAGCCGATCCGTTCACGCCCGCGAAAATGATGCTTGCCACGACCGTGACGTAGCCCAGTCCGCCCTTGAGATGCCCGACCAGAGCCTCGGCAAATCTGAGCAGCCGTTCGGTCAGCCCGGAATAGCCCATGAGTTCGCCGACCAGAATGAAGTAGGGAATGGCCAGCAGGGAAAAGGGCTCCATGCCTCCGTAGAACTGCTGGATCATGATCCGGAACTGGGAGAGGTCTCCGATGTAGGCGAAGCCGGTGATGGCCGTGGTCAGCATGGCCGCAAACAGCGGGAGCCCGCAGATCAGGGCAATGAAAAACACGGCCAGGAGAACGAAACTCATGAAGCGACCTCCTCGTCGTTCTTTTTCGAATGATCGGCGTGTTCAAGGGGAATGAACTGCTGGAGGGCGTACTCGATGAACATGAGTCCCATGCCGATGGGAACGGCCAGCAGGGGAATGCTTTTCTTGATGCCCAGAGTCATGATGGTGAACAGCCGCAGCTTGTACGCGTACTGGAATCCGAGCACGATCATGAGGGCGAGGATGGCGAAAAACGCGATGCGTCGCAGGACCGTGACGACCTGACGCTGGGTTTTGGGCAGCCGGTCCACGATGATGCGGATGACCATGTGTTCCCCGCGCTTGAGTGCCGGGGCTGCGGCCAGCATGACCAGCCAGACCAGCGTGATCTTGGCGAGGTCGGTGGTCCACATGGGAGGCCGGAAGAACCGGCCGAACACGCCGAGCATGACCGTCATCAGATTGATGGCGAGGAGCGCCCCGGCCCCGCAAAGGCAGAGGCGCTCCAGAACGTCAGAGGCTTTTTTGCAAAAGCTGGCGACGGAATCCATTGCTATTCGGCTCCCTCGGAATTGGCCTTGGCCGCGTCCCTGATGGCGAGGTCGATCCAGGACTGGTCGATCTGCACCTTGAGCCAGTCGATGTACGAGGGACTGCCGAGCTTCTTGAACTGGGCCATCTCATCGGCATTGGGCGCGTAGCTGATCATGCCCTTGCTTTCGAGGAAGCTGATCCGTTCGTCCACCTGGGATTCCACGAATTCGCGGGTCTTCACGTTGGCTTCGTGCGCGGCCTTTTCCAGAGCGTCGCGCTGGTCCGCGTTCAGGGAATCGAGCAGTTCGCCGTTGATGAGCAGGAACTGGTCGGAATACTGGACATTGGCCAGCGTCAGGTGCTTCTGCACCTCGAACAGGCTACCGATGATGATGTAGGTCGGCGGATTCATCTGGCCGTCGGCAACGCCGGTCTTGAGGGCCAGATACACTTCGGTCCACGGAATCGGGGTGCCGGCTGCGCCGAACGCCTCGTACATGGCCACCTGACTGGTATCCATGGCGCGGAACTTCAGTCCCTTGAAATCGGCCGGGGAATGGATGGGCTTGTTGCTGGTGAAGGCAAGAAAGCCGCCTTCCTCGACCACTTCCAGCAGTTCCACGCCGGTGCGCTCGCGCATGGTTTTGCGGGCCTTGTCCATGAACGCACTGGAGTCGAAGAAAACGTGTGCAGCCTTGTAGCTGTCGAACAGGAACGGGATGTTCGTGGCAAACATCTCGGGAAACACGGTCTGCATGCCGCCGTAGGAGGCCACATTGATGATCGGACCGCTCATGACCTGTTCCATGCGCTGTTCCTCGTTGCCGAGCTGGCTGTTGGGGAACAGATTGATTGCGATCTGGCCGTCGGTTGCCTTTTCCACCAGATTCTTGAAGGTGTCGGCAAAGTAGTGGACTGCGTTGTCGTCCTTGTTCGGCGGGCCGTTGTAGCTCATCTTGATGGAGGTTCCGGCCAGAGCCGCGGTCGGGATGGCCAGCATCAGGACCAGACAGAGCAATGCGATGCGTTTCATGAAGACCTCACAGGGTATTTTGTTGAGAAAACGCCGGGCCGGTGCGTACGTTGCACATGGCTTTCGGTGTCTTCCGTTGCAGGGCGAAAACATGGTGCGGGGACGCTCCCCCTTGTTGGGAGTTTGGAGTGGAAAGTCGGGTTTCCCTTGCCGTTGCGCAGGCGTTTCAGCCTGCATATATGCGTTTGACCCGGGGCATTATCCGGGAAACGACTTCATAGTTGATGGTGTCGATCTGCCGTGCAATCTCGTCGGCCGAGACCTCTTCCTGTCCCTGTCTGCCGAGAATGACGACTTCGTCACCCGGTTCGGCATCCGGCACGTTGCCCAGATCAATCATGGTCTGGTCCATGCAGACCCGGCCCACCACGGGCACGCGTCTGCCGCGCACCAGCATGGTTCCTGCCGAGGACAGGTGTCGGTCGTAGCCGTCGGCATAGCCCACGGGCACGGTGCCGATCAGGGTCTCGCGTTCGGTCACGTAGGTATGCCCGTAGCTGACGGAAAAGCCTGCCGGGACGCGTTTGACCTCGGCCAGCGTCGCCTTGATGCTCATGGCGGGCCAAAGGTCCATCAGGTTTTTGTCCATTTCATCGGAAGGATACAGGCCGTACAGGGAAATGCCCTGTCTGACCATGTCGAAGCGCGCCTCGGGCATGCTCATGATGGCCGCGCTGTTGGCCGCGTGCACATGGGAAAAGGAAAACCCTGCGTTCTGGAGTTCGCGCAGGGTGGAGGCAAAGGTGGTGAGCTGTTTCCGGGCTTTGGTCAGGTCTTTCCCGTCGCTGGAGGCGAAGTGGGTGAAAAGACCGTCCAGACGGATGTGTTTCAAGTCCAGCAGGAAGCCCATGGATTCGGATACGCTCTGCGTGCCGTGATTCCCGGGCGGAAGAAAGCCTATGCGGCCCATGCCGCTGTCTATCTTGAGGTGTCCCTTGACCGTGCAGCCCGCCTTTTCGGCAGCCTTGTCCAGCTCCAGGGCATAGTCGCGGGAAAACACGGCCTGAGTGATGTCCTGATCGGCCAGTCGGGCCGCGTCGCAGGGCGGGGTGTACCCGAAGATCAGGATGGGCAGGTCGAGTCCGGCCCGCCGCAGTTCCTCGGCCTCGCAGATGCGGGCCACGCCCAGAGCGCCAGCTCCTTCCTCGGCCACGGCCTTGGCCACCTCGACGGCCCCGTGCCCGTATGCATCGGCCTTGACCACGGCCATGACCTGTGCGCCGGGTCCGGCCATGTCGGCAGACAGTCTGAAATTGTGCCTGATGGCTTTCAGATCGATCTCGGCCCAGAGGGCTTCATGCACCGCCATTTCTGCTCTCCTCGTTGGAATTCCGTATCGCATAGCGATACAGGGATTCTAATAGCAATTTAGAATTATTACAAAAACAAGTCAAGTAGCTTACCCCAATCGGGTGGGTGAAATTTTGATTCACTTGTTGTATAAGGTATATAAGCGGCGGGTTCATGCCTTTGCGTGCGGAGCTGGGGCGGAGTGAACCCGGGGGGGATTCATCTAAAACCGAACGAGCGTTATGTCAAAGATTAAGAGCCGGAGAGCGAGTTCTCTTTTCGTGGCATCGGTTGAACGCGGCATGCTGATTCTGGAGGCGTTCAACCATGGACACAAGGAACTGGGGCTGGCCGAACTCGTGGCGTTGACCGGGCTGAACAAGAGTGCGGTGCAGCGGTTTCTGCATACATGGACAACCCTCGGCTATCTGTCCAAGGACCCGGCCACCAAACGGTTCCGGATGACGCCCAAGGTCATGAGTCTGGGGTACAACTATCTTCGCAGTGAACGGCTTGTGGAAGTGGGCACGCCGTATCTGGTGGAAGCGCGCAAGCGGGCCGGGAATTCCGTGTATCTGGGAACACTGTACGAGACATCCATAATTTACCTTGTCCGCCTGCCGCAGCGGGTGCTTCTGCTGGAAGGGACTTTGCCCGGACGCAGGATTCCGGCCTTCTGCGGGGGCAGAGCCATGCTGTCGCGCATGGATGAGGCCGAGGTCCGAGCCCTGCTGGAACGGTCCGATCGCAAGCCCATAACTCCATATACTGTCACTGGCGTGGAGGAAAATCTGCGCGAGATCGAAAAGGTTCGGGAAAAGGGATACTGTGTTTCGGCTCAGGAATTTCTGGTCGGCGAGATCGCGGTGTCCGCTCCGGTGGTGGACATGCATGGAACTCCGCGTGCCATCGTCTATATTTCGGCAAGGTACAGCGAATGGTCCGAGGAGCGGGTCGAGGCCGAGCTTGCCCCCATTGCTCTGGAAACTGCGGCTGCCATCGGCGCACAGCTGTAGCCGCCTTTTCCGACTTGAGCAGCGCAGGGATACCGTGTAGGAATCCTGCTCCCGGGAGGCCGATGCGCGGTCTTCCCGGCAATGTCCATCAATCCGAACACAGGATGTTTTCATGAAACCCGTGCTTGTCGATATCAGGATTCCGGCCGATCGGATTCATCTCCCCGATGCGGTTCGACTGGCTGCTCTGGAAAAGGCCGGACTGCCGAATTCCCAGGAATTCGTGACCCGTATCGTGCGCCGTTCCATCGATGCCCGGTCGCGCATGCCCAAGTTCGCGCTTCAGGTCGCCATCGCTCCGCAGGACGCCCCCGAGCCGGAGTGGGCCGAATTCCGTCCGGTCGCATTGACTGGAAAGCGCGTGGTGATCGTGGGAGCCGGGCCTGCCGGATATTTTGCGGCGTTGTCACTGCTTGAGCACGGAATCACGCCCGTTGTGCTGGATCGCGGCAAGGACGTGAACGAGCGGCGCAAGGACATCAGGAAGCTCTACACCGAGGGGCTGGTCAATCCGGATTCCAACTACTGTTTCGGCGAGGGCGGAGCCGGAACCTATTCCGACGGCAAGCTCTACACCCGATCCTCCAAGCGTGGCAATGTGGGCCGCATTCTCGATCTGTTCGTTGCTCACGGCGCATCTCCGGACATCCGCATTGACGCGCATGCCCATATCGGCTCCAACAAGCTGCCCGGGATCGTGCGCAATCTCAGGCAGGCCATTCTGGACGCAGGCGGGGAAATTCATTTCAATACCCGTGTCACGGATCTGCTTCTGGACAACGGCGTTGCCACCGGCGTTCGGCTTGCGGACGGCGAAATCGTGTCCGGCGAGGCCGTGATTCTGGCGACCGGCCATTCCGCGCGCGACATCTACCGCATGCTGGTTGCCCGCGAGGTTCCGGTGGAGGCCAAGCCCTTTGCCCTTGGTGTGCGCATCGAGCATCCCCAGCCCCTGATCGACAGGATTTTCTATCACCATTCTCCGCGCCATCCCAATCTGCCCGCAGCCAGTTATCGGCTGACCGCGCAGGTCGAGGGCCGGGGCGTGTTCTCCTTCTGCATGTGTCCGGGAGGATACGTGGTGCCTGCATCCACTGCGCCGGGCGAGCTTGTACTCAACGGCATGAGCATGGCCGAGCGCAATGCCGAGTTCGCCAATTCCGGCCTTGTCGTGGAGTTGCGGCTTGAAGACATTCCCGGCGTTCAGGATGATCCGCTGGCCGGGCTCGCCTTTCAGGCCGCCGTGGAACAGGCCATGTTTCGCGCCGGGGACGGCGTGACTCAGAAGGCTCCGGCTCAGCGCGCCACGGATTTTCTGCAGGGCCGCATATCCTCGAACATCGGCAGAACTTCCTATGTGCCCGGTGCATACGCTGCGCCCCTGCATGAACTGTTGCCCGAGGACGTGGCGCGGCGTCTGGGACAGGGGCTTGTCGCGCTCGGCAGAAAGAACAGGGGATATGATTCCGAGGAGGCCCTGCTGCTCGGCGTGGAGTCCCGGACCAGTTCTCCAGTGCGCATTCCCCGCGACAGGGAAACCATGGCCCATCCCGCCGTGCCCGGTCTGTACCACTGTGGCGAAGGCGCAGGCTATGCCGGGGGCATCGTGTCCGCTGCCATGGACGGCGAACGCGTGGCGCATGCCGTTGCCGGGAAGCTTGGATAGGGGAGTGAGGATGCCTTCGGCGACTTAAGAACCTTTTCGAGAAAAGGTTCTTAAGAATCTCCCAAAGCTTTCTGGTTCTACGCCGCCTGAAAAGGGTGAAGGAACTTGTTTGGTTCGTTTGGCGGCGTAGTTGGGTGCGGAGGAGCCTTGTTTGCCCTGTCGACGAATGAGATTCAGGGCAAACAGGTAAAAAAAGGAAAGAAGAATTTTTTTGGCCACCCGTTTCGGGAATTCGAAGAGGCCGGAGACATGTCCCGACAGGGCATGTCTCCGGCCTCTTCGAATTCCCGAAACAGAATGGGGTCAAGGGGGTGTCTGCCCCCTTGCGGGTCTGGGCAGCGCCCAGCCCCCCGGGAGGCTCGCCGAAGGCCTCATGCATCAAAAAAGGCCGGGCATAACAGCCCGGCCTTTTTGCTTTTTGATTGATGGCGCCCTAGTTGCAGAGGCAGTCGCTGAATACCACGCGGTCGCTGTATTCGGCCTGTTTGCCCTTGTTCCAGCGGGAGATGGGCCGGTAATAGCCGACGATGCGCGTATAGACCTCGGTTTCCGCTCCGCAATCCGGGCATTCGAAGTGTTCGCCCCGGATGTAGCCGTGCTCCTTGCAGATGGAGAAGGTCGGCGTGATGGAGATGTAGGGAATGCGGGTCATGGTGAAGGCCTTGATGATGAAGGCCTTGAGCGCCTTGGTGTCGGCCACGGCCTCGCCGAGGAAGGTGTGGAACACGGTACCGCCGGTGTACAGGGTCTGGAGCTTGTTCTGGTGTTCCAGTGCATAGTACACGTCGTCCGAGATGCCCACGGGCAGGGCTGTGGAGTTGGTGTAGTAGGGTGTTCCGTTGCCCTGGGCCTGAATGTCCGCGTACAGGGCCTTGTCGATCTTGGCCAGTCTGTAGCTGGTGCCTTCGGCCGGGGTGGCTTCGAGGTTGTAGAGGTTGCCGGTCTCTTCCTGAAAACGGGCGGTGATGCGGCGCAGATGGTTCAGGGTGCGGCGCATGAAGCGCAGGCCGGATTCGGTTTCGATGCCCTTGCCGAGCATGTTCATGCAGGCTTCGTGACCGCCCACCAGCCCGATGGTGGAGAAATGGCCCTTGTACCCGTTCTTGAGATAGCGCCGGGACCACGGAAACATGCCGTTTTCGAGGTTGTCCGTGATGATCTTGCGTTTGAACTCAAGGGAGTCCTTGGCGAGTTCCGCGTATTCCTCCACGAGGTCCAGAAAGTCGTCCTCGGATTCCGCGAGATAGGCGAGCTTGGGCAGGTTCAGGGTGACCACGCCGATGGAGCCGGTCAGATCGCCCGCGCCGAACAGGCCGCCGGTCTTGTTGCGCAGTTCGCGGATGTCCATCTGGAGGCGGCAGCACATGGAGCGCACGTCTTCGGGCTTGAGTTCGGAATTGATGAAGTTCTGGAAGTAGGGCACGCCGAACTTGGCCGTGAGCTTGAGCAGCAGTTCCCCGATTTCGGAATCCCAGGGGAAATCCGTGGTCACGTTGTACGTGGGAATGGGGAACGAGAAGATGCGCGAATGGTAGTCGCCTTCGATCATGACCTCTATGAAGGCCTTGTTGATCATGGCCATTTCCTCGGTGAAGTCGCCGTAGGTGAGCTCATCGTGGAACTTGCCGCCGATGATGACGGGTTCCTTGGCAATGTGCTTGGGCGGCACGAGGTCGAAGGTCAGGTTGGTGAACGGCGACTGCCCACCCCAGCGGGAGGTGTTGTTCAGATTGAACACGAATTTCTGCATGCATTGGCGGACCTGATCATAGGTCAGTCCGTCGTGGCGGATGAACGGGGCGAGATAGGTGTCCACATTGTTGAACGCCTGAGCTCCGGCCCATTCGTTCTGGAGCGTGCCGAGAAAGTTGTTCACCTGACCGAGGGCCGTGTCGAAGTGCTTGGCCGGGCCTGCCGAGGCGCGTCCTTCGAGGTTGAAGCCTTCGATGAGCAGGTCGCGCAGGGACCAGCCCGCGCAGTATCCGGCAAGGCCGAAGGAGAGGTCATGTATGTGGAAATAGCCGTGCTCGTGGGCAAGGCGGATTTCGTCAGGGTATTTTTCCAGCGAATAGCGCGCCTGCACCGTGCCGGACAGATGCAGCATGAGTCCCTGAAACGAGTGGGTCATGTTGGCGTTCTCGTTGACGCGCCAGTCCGACTGTCCCAGGTATTCGTTGATGACTTCCTTGATGTCGAGATAGGCTTCCTTCTGGGAGCGCAGCCTGCGGCGCGTTTCCCGGTACAGGATGTATTTCTTGGCTATTTCGAACTGGCGGGACTCCATGAGCACCTTTTCGACAGTGTCCTGCACGTGCTCCTGTTCCGGGATTTCCACGCCCTGAAGTCGCTGGTCCACCTTGCGGGCCAGTCTGCGGGCAAGAAGCGGGTCCTTGATGCCGCTCGCATTGAGCGCCTTGAAAATGGCCTGGGCAATGCGGTCAAGCGACCACGTTTCCAACCGCCCGTCGCGTTTCATGATCTGGCTGGGCATGCTCGGTGTCCCTCCTTGGTGGCACATATTTCTGAATAGTCAGGGAAAATCCTTCCGGCAGATAGCTGCGGGCGGTCTCCACGTCGCGGTCCGTGATTCCGGGCACCTTGGTGAGCCGGAAGTAGAACGCGTCGGGACTGGTCCGGGCCATTTCGAAAATGCGTTCGAGATTGGCCTTGGCCGCAATGGCGGACACGGCGTGTCCGGTCAGCGACGGATATTTTTCATATGGTCCCTTCACATCCACGGCAAAGACCTGGGCCAGTCCCTCGTCCATGATGTCGCGAACGACTTCCGGACGCATGCCGTTGGTGTCGAGCTTGACGGGCAGGCCGATCTTTCTGATCTCGAGCAGCAGATGGCCGAGTTCCGGCACCGTGGTCGGTTCTCCGCCGGATACGGTCACGCCGTCGAACCACTTGGCCCGGCTGGTCAGGAACGCCTTGAGCTTGCCCGGGTCGAGCCGGGGCAGGCGGTCCATGTTCCATGCAAGATCGAAATTGTGGCAGGTGGGGCAGCGCAGATTGCAGCCGCCGAGAAAAATCACGCATCCGGGATGTCCTGGCCAGTCGCACAGGCTGCTCTTCTGGAGCCCGCGCACGTAATTCCAGACACCCGAGGGCGTACTTGTCATCCTAAACTCCCTTGATTCATTTTTCTGCGGCGAAGCGTCGCAGTCTTACGGCAAAAAAATCAGGCCCGGTCATCTGAGATTGGGGTGTTCCGGGCCTGTTCCGTCGGGGGCGTCCGCAGGGGACGGCGCACGTCGGAACGTCGAAGACAGTGATACACCACGAATCAGGTTATGTACAGGGGGGTGGAGGTAATTATATGTATAGTCGGTCGGTTAAAGTCGGATATTGCCGATTAGCCATGATTGTGAGAACTCTTGAAAAGTTTTCAACATGTATGAAAAGAGACTGTCCGCAGAAATATTTGATCTTTTTTAGAGTAATTTTAGAAAATATTTTTTTACCCTTCGGCAGGATGGGTTTTCGACAGGAGAAAAAAAGCGGACTTTGGGAAAAGGGAGGGGCGCGGCAGAGAAAGAGGCTTACCACAAGGGTTTTGGGTAGGGAACAATTTTCTGGCCGTAATCCACAGCAGAAGGAACAGTCAAAATGGGGCTTTTTCCCGGCCCGAGACGGAAAGACCGTGGATCTGCGGCTTATGCCGAAGTCGGGCGGAAATGATGCGAGGTCATTCCGGAAAGGACGGCATCGGACTTGCAAATGTGGCAGGTCTGCGATCCCTGTCCCGAGTTGCGTATCCGGTATCGGAAAACGCATTGACGCCATCTGCCGGTTGGTTTTGACCGGGAGTTCTGGTATCCTGCCGGGATGGACGAACTGCGTGAGCAAAAGACATACAAGATCGGGCAGGCGGCCAGAAAAATCGGGGTCAAACCGTATGTGCTTCGGTTCTGGGAAGGGGAATTCGAGGAAATTCAGCCCATCAGGACCGAAAGCGGACAGCGGCTCTACACCGTGGAGACCCTGGAAGTCATCAGCGAGATAAAGCGGTTGCTTTATGACGAAGGCCTGACCATCGAGGGGGCCAAGAAGAAACTGGGCAATCGGGATCGGGACGCATTTCTGCGGGATATTCAAAACGAACTTGTGGCAATCCGGAATCTGCTGGGCGACTAGCTATCGCCCTGTGCGGGGATTACATGACCAAGATTGTGAAATGGATCGGAATCGGAGCGGCGGCTGCCGTCATTCTGGTGGCCGTTGCGGTTGTGGTTTTTCTTTCCACCTTCGACATCAACGACTACAGGGAGCGCATCGCCCGCGCCGTGCATGACGAAACCGGGCGCACACTGGTCTTTGACGAGGACCTTTCCCTGACCGTATTCCCTTCATTGGGTGTGGAGATGGGGCGGGTCAGCCTGTCCAATGCCGAGGGTTTCGGACCGCAACCCATGCTTCAGGTGCTCGGCGCCAAGGTCAACGTGAAGCTGATTCCCCTGCTCAGGGGACAGATCCGGTTCGGCATGCTGGACATCGACGGGCTGACCGTGCGTCTCAAGCGCGATGCGGGCGGCAGGGCCAACTGGGACGATCTCACCGGACGCGAGGATGCGCCTGTGGCGGAAGAGTCCTCGGCCGATAAATCCTTTTCCCTTGAGATCGAGGGCGTGGACATTTCCGACGCCAATCTGGTGTGGGACGACCGCAGGGATGACAGGAAATTTCTGCTTCGTGGTCTGAATCTGAAGACAGGGCGCATCTTCCGTGGCGCTCCGTTTCCCGTGGACGTTCGACTCGATTTCGAATGCTCGCGTCCGGATGCCAGAGGAACCCTGACCTTGTCCGGCAAGTCGTCCGTGGATTTTCAGGCCCGGGAATACGGGCACATGGACATGAAGCTGGCCGTGGAGGCGCAGGGCGCGGACGTGCCGGGCGGCAAGGGCCGCGTGGAAACAGCCTTGCAGCTTCTGGTTGCGAATTTCAGCAGGGAGACCGTGCAGGTCTCGGGACTGACCGTTTCCGGCTACGGCATGACCGTGCATTGCGACGGAACCGTGCAGGGCGTGATGGATGGGCTGAAAAAGGCGGTCGCCACATTCAAGGCCGAACCTTTTGATGCGAAAAAGACGCTGGCAGCACTCGGCATGGATGTGCCGCAGACCGGCGATCCGGCCGCGCTCACGGCTTTGGGCGGCATGGCCGAGGTCAATTATGCCCCGGGCGATCTGCATGTTCCGTCTCTGGAATTGCACTGCGACGGCGCGCGCATTGCCGGAAGATTGCGCATCAGGGAGGCGGACGAAGAACCGTTCTATTTTGTGCGGCTGGATGCGGACAAGCTTGATCTGGACCGCTATCTGCCGTTGGACAGGCCGGAAGGCGCGGCGGCCGAGGAACCCGAGGATGACCGAATCCTGTTCACCGAGGCCCTGAAGAATCTGTATCTGGACGCGGAAGCCAAGGTTGCGGAATTCAAGGTCGAGGGCATGCGCATGCAGAATGTGGCGATTTCGGCCAAGGCCCGGCACGGATTGGTGCGCATCAGCCCGGTTTCCGCAGATGCCTATTCCGGCAAGCTGTCCTCGGGATTGACCATCAATGCCATGGGCGTTCGGCCCAAGATTGATTTTCTGCTCGGCATCGACAAGGTGCAGGTGGGGCCGCTGGCCAGAGATGTGACCGGAGATGAATCCTATGCCGGGTTGGCCGAGGTGAACGGCGCGTTTGCCTGCGAGGGCGAGAAGGTTTCGACCATGTTGCAGACCCTGAATGGCAAGGCGACCTTTTCCCTGACCGATGGCGTGTTTCCGGGCGTGGACCTGCTGGGTCTTGCCAGAAGCGCGCACGACAGCCGTGATCGGAAGGGGGAGACTCTTGAGGGAAGCGGGAAGGACAGGACGAGTTTCGGTTCCATCACCGGGACCGTGGTGGCCGTGAACGGCCTGCTGCGCAACCGTGACCTTGAAGTCAAGGCCCCGGGCCTTCGGGCCACGGGCGAGGGAGTTGTCAGTCTGCCTGCCCGGGAGATCGACTACATTGCCCGGGTCAAGCTCGTTCCCACGGGCAAGGGACAGGGCGGTGCGGATTCCGGGGATTTGTACGGAATCATGGTTCCGATCCATGTGACCGGTCCATTGGATCATCCGCGATATTGGGTGAGCGTCTCCGAATACATCAAGTCTCTTGGCGGCGCGGTCATCGGCACTGTGGGCAACGTTGTCGGCGGCGTGAAAAACGTGCTCAAGGGCATGGGACAGGCCATCGACAAATCCTGCTGCGAAGAGGACGGCGAGCCCGCGGAACAGAAAAAGCCCGAGAAGAAAGGTCTGTTCGGCATTTTCTGATTACGGATTTGAAAAACATGTCTTGAAGGCCGTCTCCGCAAGGAGACGGCCTTTCTCCTGTCTGTCACCAAAACGTCGTTTGCCGAAAATTCCTGATCCCGCTATCCTGTTTCTTCACGATTCTGCAAAGTTTGGTCCAAGGGTATCCCCTTTGTTGTCCTCAGCCCCCCTGCGCCGCCAAACCGACTTTTCGTCTTGTTTCATCCTTTCAGGCGGCGCAGAAACAAGAAGTTCGGGATTCTCAAACCTTTTAAAAAAGGTTTGAGCCGCCGGAGGCCTCCCCATGAACATACTCTATCTTTGCACAGGCAATTCCTGCCGCAGCCAGATGGCCGAGGCATGGACCCGGCTGCTGCATCCGACCATTCACTGCTGGTCCGCGGGAGTGGAACGGCACGGCATGAATCCGTATGCTGTTCGCGTCATGGAAGAAGTCGGCGCGGACATGTCCGGGCATTCGTCCAAGACCGTGGATGACCTGCCTGATCTGGCCTACGATTACGTGGTGACCCTGTGCGGCCATGCCGCGGAGAACTGTCCGTATTTCCCGGGCGCGCACAAGCGCGTGCACCGGGGATTCGATGACCCGCCGTCATTGGCAAGGGGACTGGAACGCGACGAGGATATCCTTGAAGTGTACCGGCGCGTGCGGGACGAGATTCGGAAGATGGTGGACGGGCTGCCGGACAGTCTGGAAGACGGCTAGTCCTTGACCAGCTCGTGCAGCTTGGCAAAGCTGCCTTCCAGTGGCTCCTGCTCGGTGACGAGCTGGCGCAGGAACTTGTTGATGGGCCCGACCATGCTGATGGCCTTGTCCACCTCGGCATTGGCTCCCTTCTGGTACGCGCCGATGTTGACCATGTCCTCCACGCGCTTGAACGCGGCCATGTGGCGGAGCATTTTGCGGCCATCGGCCTGAACTTCCTTCGTGGTGATGTCGCTGCGCAGACGGCTGATGCTGCGGAGCACGTCGATGGCCGGGAAATGTCCCTGATCCGCGAGCTCGCGCGTCAGCACCACGTGTCCGTCGAGAATGGAGCGGGTGGAGTCGGCAATGGGTTCGGTGAAGTCGTCGCCGTCCACCAAGACCGTATATATGCCTGTGATGGAACCGGTGCGGCTCTTGCCCGCGCGTTCCAGCAGTTTGGGCAGATGTGCGAATACGCTGGGCGTATACCCGCCTCGTGTGGGCGGTTCCCCGGCTGCAAGGCCGACCTCGCGTCCGGCCATGGCAAAACGCGTGACCGAGTCCATCATCAGGAGCACGTCCTTGCCCTGATCCCGGAAGAATTCGGCTATGGCCGTGGCTGCGTAGGCAGCGCGCATGCGGATGAGGGGGCTCTTGTCCGAGGTGGCCACCACGACCACGCTGCGCGCCATGCCCTCGGGGCCGAGGTCGCGTTCCATGAATTCCACGACCTCCCTTCCGCGTTCGCCCACCAGAGCAATGACGTTGATATCCGCCTTGGTGTAGCGGGCCATCATGCCCATGAGCGTGGATTTGCCCACGCCGGAACCGGCCATGATGCCCACGCGCTGGCCCTTGCCCAGTGTGAGCAGGGAATTGATGGAGCGCACGCCCACGTCAAGGGGAGCGTCAATGCGAGGACGTTCCAGCGGGTTGGGCGGATCGCGATGCAGGGGAACGTAGGCTTCGGGCGCAATGGTACCGTTGCCGTCCAAGGGGTCGCCGAATGCGTCCACGGCCCGACCGAGCAGGCCGTATCCCACGGGAATGTTCGGCGGGGTGCTGACATTCTGGATCAGGCTGCCCGGGCTGATGCCGCGCATGTCCGAGTAGGGCATGAACAGGCAGGCATGGTCGCGGAATCCCACGACCTCGGCGGGAATGGGGTCGCTGCCGTTGTCCGGGATTAGATAGCAGACCGAGCCGAGCGGGGCCTTGATGCCCTGTCCCTCGGCAATGAGGCCCACGACCTTGGTGACCTTGCCAAAGGATTGGCAGGGTTCCAGTTCATGCAGCAGGGTGATGCAGTCCGCGCAGTCCAGAACCATGTCAATCCCCTGCCGGTCGTTCGGCTATGGCGAGTTCGTCGAGAATGGGTTCCACTCCGGCCCAGCGTGTGGCCACGGTGTTGTCCACCATGCCGTCCTCGGCTTCCACGATCACGCCGCCCGCGTCCACGTTCGGATCGGGCTTGATGGACCAGTATCGCAGGGAAGGATTCCGGTTCTGGATGTCCTTGAGCATGGAGTCCAGAGTTTCCGCATCATTGGGCGCACAGCGGATGGTCAGCTTTCGCTGGGATTCGAGGTGTTCCACGGCCTGATTCAGCAGGCTGGACAGGGATTGAACCCGGGAAGCTTCCATTTCGATGCCAAGGGTCTTGGCCACGGCGAGCTTGATCAGGGCGACCAGATCGTCGTGCCGCTGCTGCCAGATGGTGTTGCCCTGTGCGCCGATCTGGCCGAACAGGCCTTCCATCTTCTGCGTCATGGCCTGAACCTGACTTTGGATTTCCCCATCGGCCCTGGCCTTGCCTTCCTTGTAGCCTTCCTGTGCTGCCGCTGCGCGCAGTCCCTCGGCTTCGAGCATGGCGTGCTGGATGATCTCCTTGGCCATGTCCTGCGCCCTGGTGCGGACGCGATCCAGATATTCCTCGTCGGTCTTTTCGTCCCAGATCAGTTTGCGCTTGCCCTCGATCTCCTGAATGGTCATCTCGTCCGGGCCGGGCGTATCCATGCCCATGACGACCTTTCCGGTATATTTCTTCGGGCCGGGTGCGGAGGTCTTAGATAAAGACATCGCTGCCACCTCTGCTGATCACGATCTTGCCTTCGTCCTCCAGACGGCGGACGGTCTTGACGATGTTCTGCTGGGCCGATTCGACCTCGGAAAGCTTCTTGGGCGGCATGATTTCGAGGTCTTCCTTGATCATGGTGCTGGCGCGTTCGGACAGGTTCTTGAAGAACTTTTCCTTGAGTTCCTCGGATGCACCCTTGAGCGCCACGGTGAGGTCCTCGTTGGAAACCTCCTTGAGCAGTTCGCGGATGGCGATGTCGTCCACGGCCTTGATGTCCTCGAACACGAACATGAGGTTGCGGATGTCTTCGGCCATCTGGGTGGATTCCTCCTCGATCTCGGAGAGAACCTCTTCCTCGGTGTTGCGGTCCACGGCATTGAGGATTTCCGCGACTGCGGCCACGCCGCCGACCTTCTTGCCTTCCTTGCCACCCATGGCGATGAGCTGGCTCTGGAGCACCTTGTCGACTTCCATGAGCATCTCCTCGGCAACGGCTTCCAGCTTGGCGAGGCGCATGAGCACTTCGGCGCGCACGCCTGCGGGAAGGTTCTGGATGAGTTCCGCGCCCTGGTCCGGATGCAGGTGCCCGATGATGAGCGCCAGGGTCTGCGGATGTTCGTTGCGCAGGATCTGGGCCAGAATGCGGGGGCTGACATTGCCGAGTTCCTGAAACGGGGTGGGGCCGGTGTCGAGGTCCAGACTGTCCATGATGTACTTGGCGGTTTCGCTGTCCAGCGCCTTGGTCAGCAGGCGCTTGACCTGCTCGGGGCCGCCCACCAGAAGTTCCGCGCCGTAGGCCAGCGCCTCGTTGTACTCGCGGAGCACTTCAAGTACCTGTTCCTTGGGTATGGAGTCGGTTTCGAGCATGGCCTTGGAAACCGCGGCGATCTCGTTGCGCTCCATGCGCTTGAACACTTCGGTGGTGAATTTCTCGCCCAGTGCCAGCAGCACGATGGCGGTCTTCTGCGGTCCGGTGAAGTCGCTGGCCATGTGTCTATGCCTCCGCCGTCAGCCAGTTCTTGAGCAGGCGCACGGCCTGTTCCATGTTGTCCTCGGAGAGCTGGATGGCGTGGTTCTTTGCGTTTTCCAGTCGTCTGGTGGTGTCCAGAGCCTCTTCGTCCACGTCCTCTTCCTCCAGCGCCAGACGTTCCGCGCCGGGCAGTCCAGCCATTTCCTCGATCTCCTGTTCGGCCACGCGAGGCCGGATCAGGGCCATGATGACCGGGCGGACGACCAGGATCAGGAAGAGGAAGATCAGGACGCCGTTCAGGAAGGGCTTGCCCAGACGCTGCGCGTATTCGAGCATGGTGCGCATCAGGGTGTCGCCGTCGTACATCTGGGGCTCGCCAAAGGAGATGTTGGTCACCTCGATGGTGTCGCCCCGAATCGAGTCGAAGCCCACGGCATTGGAAACCAGGGTCTTGATCCGTTCGATCTCCTCGGCGGAGCGGGGCGTGTACACGGCTTCGCCCGTATCCGGGTTCGTCTCCCACGTCCCGTCCACGATAACCGCAACGCTCAGACGTTTCAACTCTCCGACAGGGGCGATGATGTTTTCTTCCTGCTTGTTGATCTCGAAATTCGTGGTTCGGCTTTCCCGGGTGGAATCCTGCGTGGTGCGGGTGCCGGTGAAGCCGTCGCCGCGAAAGTTCACGTCGGGTTCGCCACCGGCAAGGGAGGCCGCGCCGGCAGTGGATTCCTCGCTGCGGGTCTCGGAGCGGACAACCGCACCGTCCGGGTCGTAGGATTCCTTGCGGATGGTCTTCTGGCTGAAGTCGAGATCCGCATTGATGCGGGCGATGACCTTTTCCGGTCCCACGACCGGGCCGAGCAGCTCCATGATGCGGCGCTGAACCTTGTTTTCCAGATCGGCCTTGTATTCGAGCTGGGTGCGGGACATGGCCAGACCCGTGGAATCGTCTTCCGGGAAATACAGGGGGCGGCCCTTCATGTCGGTCAGGGTGATGTGCTTGGGGTCGAGTCCCTCGACTGCCATGGATACCAGATTCACTATGCCCTGCACCTGATCCGAGGGCAGTTTGCCGTCGCCCTTGAGCTGGAGCACGATGGATGCGGACGGCGGCATCTGGTCTTCGATGAACAGGCTTTTCTGGGGCAGGACCAGATGGACGCGGGCCTTCTGGACCTGGGGAAATTCCGTGATGGTGCGGGCCAGTTCGCCCTGAAGCGCGCGCTGGTAGTTGATGTGCTGCACGAAATCGGTCTGGCCGATCTGCACGGAGTCGAAAATCTCGAAGCCGATGCCCTGGCCGTGCAGGTCGCCTTCGCCCGCCACCTTGAGCCGGAGTTCATATACGCGGTCCGCCGGAACCATGATGGTCTGGCCGTTGTCCGTGAGCTGATACTTTTCCTTTTCCCCCTGAAGCATGGCCACGACCTTGGAGGCGTCCTCGGGGTACAGGTTGGTGAGCAGCACCTTGTAGTCGGGCTTGTTCATCCAGTAGATCATCAGCACGAAGGCAAGGCTGACGGAAACGGCAAGGCCGCCGATGAGCACGCGTTGGGACAGGGTGCGTCCGGCCCAGAAGTTGGCGAGCTTGTTCCAGTATTCGGCGATGAACGGAGGCATGGGTTACTCCAGCGAAAGGTTTTGGTTCGACTTCGGAATCCGGTTCTGCCTAGAACGGCATGCGCATGACTTCCTGATACGCGGTCATGACCTTGTTGCGCACCGCGCTGGTCATGCTCATGGCCAGCCCGGCCTTCTGCATGGTGATCATGAGTTCGTGCACGTTCTGGGTCTCGCCCGAGGCGAATGATTCGATCATCTGCTTTTTCTCGGCCTGCATGTCATTGACCTTGCTGACCGAGTCCTTGAGCGTGGTGCTGAAGGCTTCGGCCGGTGCCTGGGGCTTGGTCAGCCTGCCGGAAACCTTGTTGTTCAGGGCCTTGCTGCGGGCACCCATGGTATCCATGGCATTTTCGTATGCCTTGAAGGCGATGCTTTTCACAACCATGACGTTTCTCCCTAGCCTCTGCCGATGAGCAGGGCCTTGTTGAACATGTTTTTGACGGACTGAATGGTCTGCACGTTGGCTTCGTAGCCGCGCATGGCCGTCATCATGTTGGTCATCTCCTCGACCACGTTGATGTCGGGATAGAACACGTATCCCTGATCGTTGGCATCGGGATGGCCGGGTTCGTACACCTGCTTGAAGGGACGGTTGTCCGCCACCACACCCAGTACCTTGACACCGTGCAGGTCCCTGTTCATGTGGTCCTGCATGGCCTTGTCAAAGGGGGAATATACCGGGCTGGACTCGAAGGACACGGACTTGCGGCGGTAGGGGCCGCCAGCCATGGTCTTGGTCGTCCGGATGTTGGCCAGGTTCATGGAAATGACATTCAGATTGGCGCGCTGGGCCTTGAGCCCGGATGCGCCGATGTCCATGGCAGTCATGAAGTCCATTTACTTGCCTCCGTCCTGTATGACCTTCTGCAGGCCCGTGAAATTCTTTTTGATCACGTCGGTCAGGGCATTGTAGAGCATGGCGTTCTTGGCCATGACGGTCATTTCCTTGTCCAGATCGACGGAATCCTCGCCGTGCACCTGACGGGCGCGGAATTCCTGGATGCCGTCTCCCTTGAACGTGCCGGCGTGAAATGCGGCGGGCATGTGACTTTTTTCGGTCCGCGTCATCTTGCCGCGCATGTCCAGATTCAGCGCCTGCTGGAGCTTTTCCTCGAATTCCAATCGGCGGGGCCGGTAGTCGGGCGTGTTCACGTTGGTGATGTTGCCCATGACGAGATTTTGACGTTCAAGGCGGAGGTCCAGCACTTTTGCTGTCAAATTGATGTGGCTTCCAAAAAGGCCTTTCATGGCTTGATCCTCCAGGGGTTTCAGCGTTTTGAATCCGGCTCGGGAATTTTTTGCCGCCGGTTTCGTGTTGAGAGAAGCAACAACTGTTCCATAGTTTCAATTATCTGATTTCATTCGATTAATGGAAATATGCCGTTGTTTTTCCATTCGAACGGCGCGAAAGGAGATCGGCAGCGGGGTGGAAAAAGGGGGGAGATCGGGGAAGAATTTGCCAGCACCGGCATGCGAACGGGAAAATGTCCGTCTGCGGGACCGGAAAAGCATGATTTTCGTCTTTTCCTTGCATTTCAGCGGATTGTTGCGGAAAAGAACCGGACGACATCTGAGGAATCATCAGGTCGGCGAATGGTTGTCCCATACTGTTTCATCTCTGTTGGCACAGTGGTTGCTTGCGAATGGTGCAGGCCAATAGTGGCCGAATCCTTTTGCCGTCCGGACAGCCGGACAGGAAAATTGGAGGGGAAATCGCATGAGTGGTCATATGGATTATGAAATCAACAAGGAACTCGGGGAATGCTACCTGTTCATGGGTGAGCTGGACAAAGCCGAGGAATACTATCGGAAAGCCATCGGCTCCAATGGTATTCACCCCGACCCGTACCTCGGTCTCGCAACCGTGGCCGTACAGCGCGGCGCGCTCGACGATGCGCTCCTGATGTATGAAAAGGCCCACAGGATCGAGCCGACCGACAAGAGTTTTTCCGGCATCGGGCTGATCCGCATGGAACGCGGAAGCAAGGAAGACGCATTTTCCCTGTTTCTGAGCGCCATCGGGCTCAATCCCGAAAACATGGTCGCCCTGTTCAGTCTGATCAGGCTCGCCCATGAACTGGACCGGCTGGAAGAGATCGTCCCGCATCTGGAAAACTATCTGGAGATCGACCCGTCCAAGCACGAGGTCAGATACTCCCTCGCGGGATGCCTGGTCTGCCTTGACAGAAAGGACGAGGCCAGAGCGCAGCTTGAACGGATTCTGGAGATGGATCCGGAATTCGAAGCGGCGCGCGAAATGCTCGCACAGTTCGAGTCCTAGACAACCACGGTCTCCCCTCCCCGTTGATTTTCCGTCCCGTTCCTCGTGGGCGGGGCGGAAAATCAGCCTACGCAGGTAGGGTTTTGAAACCGGGAAAAACCGCGTGATTGCACGCGTTCGTTTCTTGCCTTTGGCGGGCAAATCTGGCACAGCCTCACAAAACAACGAGGGGGTTGTGCATGAACCTGTTGCCTGTGAAAAGAGCCATTCTGTCCGTGACCGACAAGAGCGGTCTGGCTGAATTCGGCGCATTCCTGTCCGAGCGTGGCGTTGAACTGGTTTCCACCGGGGGAACCAGGAAGATGCTCCAGGAATCCGGCCTGTCCGTTACCTCTGTCAGCGACGTTACCGATTTCCCCGAGATTCTGGGCGGAAGGGTCAAGACCCTGCATCCGTACATTCACGGGGGCATTCTGGCTGACAAGGATGACGAAGGCCATCTTGAAACCCTGAGGGAGTTCAACATCGAGCCGTTCGACCTCATCTGTGTAAACCTCTATAATTTTGCGGAAGCCGCCAGAAAACAGGCCGTGCTCCGCGATGCGGTGGAACAGATCGACATCGGCGGCCCCTGCATGTTGCGGGCGTCCGCCAAGAACTTCCATTCCGTGCTGGTTGTCCCCGGCCCGCAGCATTATGCCCGGGTTCAGAAGGAAATCGAGGAGCACGGCGGCATCACCTTGGGATTGCGCAAGGAAATGGCCGCCGAAACTTTCCGCATGGTGTCGGAATACGACAACATGATCGCGGAGTACCTCGCTTCCCACGACAAGTAGCGACCATTCATCCGGCCGTCCGCGTCTCTGCACGGGCGCGGGCGGTCATTTTCGCAAAGGAGCACCGCCATAGCTCAGAAGGCCAGGGGAAACCTCCAGGGGTTGAAACCCAATCAGATCAAGCGGCTCAACAGGCTGTATCAGCGTCGGTATCCGGCGCACGGCAATTACACCGGGGAACAGGCGAGGGAGCTCGCGGACATTTCCCTGGAAACCGGGCGGCAGATCGGCCTGCTCATCAATCGTCAGGGCACCCCGGAAATGGTGCTCGTGGGTGACAACCGCTCCATCTTCATTCCCGAACTGCCCCGCGCACGTCAGGCTGCGGACAGACTGCGCGGCCTGCGGCTGCTGCACACGCATCTCACCGAGGAAAAGCTTTCGCAGGAAGACCTCATGGACATGGTTTTTCTGCGGCTGGATTCCGTGACCGTGCTCAATGTGTCGACGCATGGGCCGCAGACCGCCCAACTCGCCCACCTGCTGCCGCCCAATCCCGAGGAGCGGAGCTACGAAATTTTTGATCCCGTGCGTTGGGATCGCATGGACGCTGACCTGCTGGCCGTGACCGAGGCGCTGGAAGACGAGTTCCGGCGGCTGGTTTCCGCGCGGGAAACGGACAGCGAGAACCGTGCCTTGCTGGTGAGCGTGGACGACACGCCCCGGCCCGTGCAGGAACTGTCTCTGGCCGAACTCGCCGAACTGGCGGACACGGCCGGGCTGGAGTCCGTGGGGTCTCTGATTCAGCGGGTGCGCAGGAAGAATCCCAAGTCCATCATGGGCAAGGGCAAGCTGGCGGAGCTCGAAGTGCGCGCCCTGCAAGGCAATGCTTCGGTCATCCTGTTCGATCAGGAACTGTCTCCGGCCCAGATGCGCAATCTGGCCGAGATCACGGAACGCAAGATTCTGGACCGCACTCAGCTCATTCTGGACATTTTCGCCCAGCACGCCACGAGCCGTTCCGGCAAGCTGCAGGTGGAGCTGGCCCAGTTGCGCTACACCCTGCCAAGGCTGGTGGGCCGCAATCGGGCCATGTCCCGGCTCATGGGCGGCATCGGCGGCAGGGGGCCGGGTGAAACCAAGTTGGAGGTCGACCGCCGCCGTGCTCGCGATCGCATTACCCGGCTCAAGGATGAACTGAAATCCGTGCGCAAGCGGCGTGGCCAGACCCGGGAACGCAGGGCCAAGGCCGGACTGCCCATTGTGTCGCTCGTGGGATATACCAATGCGGGCAAGTCCACGCTGCTGAACACCCTGACCCGGAGCGAGGTCATTGCCGAGGACAAGCTTTTCGCCACGCTGGACCCGACCAGCCGACGGATTCGATTCCCCCGGGAACGGGAAATCGTGCTCACTGATACGGTGGGTTTCATCCGCAGGCTGCCGCCCGAGCTCAAGGAGGCGTTTCGCGCGACCTTGGAGGAGCTGGAGTCCGCGGACCTGCTGGTGCTGGTGGCGGATGCGTCCCATCCCGAAGTCGAGGAGCAGGTGGATGCGGTCCGGAGCATCCTTGACGAGATGGATCTGGGCGAGCTCCCGAGTCTGCTGGTGCTGAACAAGTGGGACCAGCTCGACGAAGAGGGCAGGGAAGCCATGCGGAATCTGTATCCCGACGGCATTCCGGCGTCGGCCCTGGACCGGGCCTCTCTGGAACCGTTGGTGGATGCGATTCTGACCTCATTGCCTTGGGGAACCGTGTAGTCTTCATTTCCTGATTTTCAGGCAGAAGAAAAGCCTCCCGCGCAGCAACGTGCGGGAGGCTTTTTGCGTGGCGTGGAAGGATTATTCCTTTTCGAGGACTTCGGATGCCGAGCACATGCCGCAACCGGAGCAGACACCGCCGGTTTTTCGTCCGTCCCATGACGAGGCGGATTCGAGCGGTTCCACATGGATGGTGACTTCCACATCCCTGAGGGTATGCTCGATCTGATCCTCGATAAGGCAGCACAGGTCGTGTGCGCGTTTGACCGTGGTGTCGCCGGGCACGAGCAGGTGGAAGTCCACGAACCGTGTGGAGCCGGACTTGCGGGTGCGCAGTGCGTGATAGATGGCGTTTTCCCCGGCATGGGTGCGGATGGCGATGACGATGTCCCGGATTTCCTCCTTGGGCAGGGCATAGTCCATGAGGCCGCCCACGGACCGCTTGAGCAGCGAAAATCCGGTGAACACGATGTTTGCGGCCATGATGCAGGCAATGATCGGGTCGAGAATCTGCCATGAGGGCGGTGCCACGAGCAGAACCGCCAGTCCGGCCACGAGCCCGGCCGAGGTCCAGACGTCCGTGAGCAGGTGCTTGGCGTCCGCCTCCAGCGTGATGGAGTCGAAGCGTTTGGCGGCGCGCAGCATGACCCGGGCCGTGGCGAAATTCACGCCGGACGAGAGCAGTGCCAGAATCAGGCCCGGGCCGAGGCTGTCCAGAGGCTGGGGACTCATGAACCGGCCCGCTGCCGCATAGACGATGCCTGCTGCCGCAACAATGATCAGAACGCCCTCTGCACCGCTGGAGAAGTATTCGGCCTTGCCGTGGCCGTAGGCATGTTCGTGATCCGAGGGGCGCAGGGCCACGGTCAGGGCCACTAGCGCAAGCACGGCTGCCGTGAGGTTTACAAGGGATTCGAGGGCGTCGGACAGCAACCCGACGGACCCGGTCATGCGCCATGCCCCGAATTTCAGGGCGATGGTCAGCAGCGAGGCGATGATCGAATAGATGGCGTATCTCTTGGGAGAATGGCTGTTTTCAGGCCGGGATTCCTGCATGACGATTCCTCTTTTCATTTTTCTAGGTTCTGCGGCGCGGTTTCGTCAAGGTTGCCGGGATGCTGAAGGCATGTTTCGACATTTGTTCATATTTTCGTTGACACTCCGGGCCGGGCTGTTTATTAACGAGATCGAAATTCATTTTCAATATCAACGAACACCGGGAAGGGTGGGGTGGATATGCATTGTCAGAGAACGTTGAAAGCAGTGGCTCCAGGCAATTCCGTGATGGTTGTCGGCGTGGATGCCGGTCGAAGGGCCTGCCTGCGTCTGGAATCCATGGGCATCATGCCCGGGATATTGCTTGAAGTCGTCAGCAACGGACACGGCCCCATGATCATTTCCACGGGCGAAGGTCGCATCATGGTGGAAAGAGGGATTGCCGAAAAAGTGCTTGTTGCCTGATGTAGGAAAAGCGCGATTCCGAACTTTTTATCGTGCCCTGAAGATGCTTCGGGGGAAAAGTGGTGAAAGGAATGTCGCGTGCGCCGATTCCGTCTTGAGGGAGGTGGGTTCGGTTTTTTTTGAACCAGTTAATGATAATGAAACTCAATTTCGAAAAAAGTTGGAGAGGTGCCATGACACTGGATGAAATGAATCCCGGTTTGCGTTGCATCATGAGCGATCTGACCGCGGAAGGGGCGTTGGGGCAGCGTCTCATGGATCTCGGGTTCTACCCCGGGGCCGAGATATGCGTGGTTCGCAATGCGCCCCTGGTCGATCCCGTGGAGCTGGAACTGGACGGATACCATGTCAGCATTCGCCACGAGGAGGCCCGGCACGTGGAGGTGAAACAGGCATGACCCGCGAAACGCTTCTTGTCGCTTTGGCCGGGCAGCCCAATTGCGGCAAATCCACCATTTTCAACATGCTCACCGGAGCCCGTCAGCATGTGGCCAACTATCCGGGCGTGACCGTCGAAAAGAAGACCGGACGGTTTTCCCTCGACGGTACGGGCGTCGAACTGGTGGACCTGCCCGGCACCTACAGCATGACGTCCTATTCTCTGGAAGAACGTGTGGCCAGGGATTTCCTGCTGCACGACGGTCCCCATGTGGTTGTGGACGTGGTGGACGCTTCCAACCTGAAGCGCAACCTGTATCTGACGTTGCAGCTTCTGGAGATGGAAGTTCCGCTGGTCGTGAACCTGAACATGATGGACGTGGCAGAGCGGCGACAGATCGAAGTCGATTGCGACGGACTCGCCAGGCATCTCGGCGCCACGGTGGTGCCCACCGTGGGCAAGAAGAGCCAGGGCGGTCCGCTTCTCAAGGAAGCGATGCGCGCCGTGGCGGATACCGGCTCCGGAAAGCCCTTCAGGCTGGATTACGGTCCGCTGGAACCGCACATCACCGAACTTTCGGCACAAATCGAAGCGGATCATACTGTGTCCACGGCCTATCCGGTGCGCTGGTTTGCGATAAAGCTGCTGGAAAATGACGAGGAAGCGCATTCCCTGCTGGAAAGGCATCATGCCGAGGCCGTAGCCATAGCCAGGCTGACCGAACAGCTTCGCAAGCGTTTTTCCGACGAGGCGAACATGCTCCCCGAACGGCACATCGCCTTTGCCCGGCATCGCACTGCCGCGCAGATTGCCCGGGAGTTCGTCAAGCTTCCCGAGGAGCGGCGCAAGACCGTGTCCGACAGGGCCGACAGGTGGGTGTGCAACCGGTTCACCGGGCCGCTCATTCTCATTGCGATTCTGTTCGTGCTGTATGAGATTGCCATTGTCTTCGGCAACTGGCTGGCCCTTCAGGCCTGGCCGATCTGGGGCGCGCTGGAAGCGTTCACTGCGGACGTGCTGCCTCATGCCGGATTTCTGAATGACCCGCTGATTCGTTCCCTGGGCATTTGGGTGGTGAAGAGCACGACTGCCATTCTCAACTATCTGCCCATCTTCTTCCTGCTGTTCGGCCTGATCGCCATTCTGGAAGACAGCGGGTACATGCCGCGCATGGCATTCATTCTGGACCGGCTGTTCCGCAGATTCGGATTGCACGGCCAGTCCACGCTGCCCCTGATTCTCGGCGGCGTGTACGTGGGCGGCTGCGCCATTCCCGGAGTCATGGCCACCAAGGCCATTCCGGACGAGCGCGCCCGGCTGGCCACCATCCTGATCGTGCCCATGATGAACTGCCTGGCCAAGGTGCCCCTGTATCTGGTTCTGATCGGCGCGTATTTTGCGGATCAGGCCGGTTCGGCCATGTTCTTCATCGCCACCGGTGACCCTGTTCATGGCCCTGCCTGTTGCCAAGGTGCTGTCCATGACCGTGCTGCGGGGACGGGAAAGCGCGCCATTCATCATGGAAATGCCTCCCTATCATCTGCCCACCGTGGGCGGCGTGCTGCGGCGCGCCTTGGAACGCATCTGGCTGTTCCTGAAGAAGATCGTGACTGTGGTGGTGGCTGTTGCCGTGGTGGTTTTCGTACTCATCAACTTCCCGGGACTGTCCGGGGAGCGTATGGCCGAGTACGAGGCGCAACAGAGTTCGTCGATGGAAAGGTTCATGAAGACCGTGGCCTCGACCAAATATGCTGGCCAGATTCAGCAGGACGATGTGCTCGGCCTGATCCTGTTTCAGGAAGCCCTGAAGAATGCCAAGCGTGGCGTCACGGATCAGGAGAAATCCAATGCCATCAATGCCCGGTTCGCCGAGGACAACCCGGTCTACTATTCCGTGGTCAAACGCAAGGGCAAGGATGGCAAGAAGCTGAACAAGGCTTTGAAGAAGGTCGTGAAAACGCGGAAGAAGCTGCGTCGCGAAATTCGAGCCGAACGGTTCGAGGGCAGCTTCCTCGGCATGGCCGGACGCGCGCTGGAACCTGTGACGCAGTATGCCGGTTTCAACTGGCGTATCAACATCGCGCTCCTGTCCGCGTTTGCGGCCAAGGAGAACAGCGCGGCCACTCTGGGTGCCATCTACGGGCTGGACGGTTCCGATGCCTCGGTTCAGGAGAGCATGAAGGCGGGCGAGTCCGGGTTTACCCCGCTGCACGCTCTGGCCCTGATGCTGTTCATGGCCCTGTATCCCCCATGCGTGCCTGCTTCCATCATGGTGCGCATGCAGTCCAATTCCAGCAAATGGATGATGTTCTCCATTGCCTACCAGACCTTGCTGGGGCTGTTCGTAGCCTCTCTGGTTTTTACCGGCGGCACGCTGCTCGGCCTGACCGGCGTGCAGACCATGTGGGCCTTCTACGTCCTTTGCGTGGTCGTCACCTTGATAATGGGCTTTTTGCCCGAGAGAAGGGCAGCGGAAAATCGGTTGCCCATGAATTTGTCCAAAAATGAAAATTGCCCTGAAGGAGGAGCAAACTGATGAAAAAGATGATTGTTTTTGCGGTGTTTGCAGCCATGGTCGCTTTTGCCGGACATGCTTTTGCCCACAGCCCCCTGTGCGACTGCTTTGACAACGGGGATGGCACCGTCACTTGCGAGGGCGGCTTCTCGGATGGTTCTTCCGCAGCTGGCGTGAAAATGTCCGTACTGGATGGCGCCGGGAAGGTCCTTCAGGACGGCAAGATGAATGCGGACAGCGAATTCTCGTTCAAGAAGCCCGGCGACGCTTACGTCGTCCTGTTCGACGCCGGTGAAGGCCACAGCGTGGAGATCAACGGCGCGGATATCGTCGAATAGGTTTTGATGGCCGCCGGAATCGAGCGTTCGGCTCCGGCGGCCTTTTTTGCAGAAGTGTATTGATAACGATTGTCAAAATCATGAAAAGGAGAAGGAAAGTGAAAAAAGGTTTGATCACCGCCGCGTGCATGTTTGCGTTCATGGTCATGTCCCTGCCTGCACAGGCGCACTTCATGATGGTGTATACCCCCGAGATCGCCAAGGAAAAGGGCGGAGACATGGATTTCCGTCTCGTGTTCACGCATCCGGCCGAAGCCGGTCATACCATGGACATGGGCGGAGCACAGGAATTCTACGCCCTGTACCAGCGCGGCGACAACAAGGCCAAGAAGATCGATCTCAAGGGCTACCTCAAGGAGATCGACTGGGCCAATCCCGAATCCAAGGGCAAGGGCTTCGAGGCCATGATTCCCAGGAAGCTGGTACGCTCCATGGGCGACTACACCTTCGTGTTCAAGCCAGGCTATTATTTCGAGAAGGAAGAAGGCATCTACATGCAGCAGATCACCAAGCTCGTGGCCAATGTCGGCGGCATTCCCGGCAATTGGGCCGAGCCTGCGGGCCTGCCCTGCGAGATCGTTCCCCTGATCAAGCCCTACGGCCTGTGGACCGGCAACGTGTTCAAGGCGCGTGTTTTGTCTCAGGGCAAGCCTGTTGCCGGAGCCGAGGTCGAGGTCGAGTTCATGAGCCACATGCCCGACCTCAAGGCCAATGTCATGCATGCCAAGTCCTCCGTGGACTACCCGCACGACGCGTTCGTGACGCAGACCATCTTCACCGATTCCGAGGGGTACATCACCTTCGGCATTCCCAAGGCCGGATGGTGGGGCTTTGCCGCTCTGGGCGTCGGTCCCGAGACCGAGCACAAGGGCAAGGAAATGTCTCAGGACGCCGTGATCTGGGTCAAGGCCGTGGACATGTAGCAACTCGCGCCGTGGAATCAGGCGCATCGCACCTCCCCCGGGTGCGGAGGACGGTCCCTCCCGTTCCCGCACCTCCGGGCGAGGGCGGGGGAAGACGGAATGATTGCGGAACACAGACCTCGGTTGCAGTTGGAAGATATTTGCGAATTCCAGATTCTGGATGCGGTGCACATGACCGTGCATCAGTTTGCGGAGTCCCTCGGCAATGTCATCGATGCAAAGGATCATTGCACCCGGTCGCACTCGGAAGAGGTGGCCGTGGTTTCCCAGGCGATCGGCCTGGAATTGGGATTGTCCGCCAGACAGGCGGACATTCTGCATGTGGCAGGGCATCTGCACGATATCGGCAAGATCGGCATTCCCGACGCGATCCTGAAAAAGCAGGGACCGCTTACGTCGGCGGAATTTGAAATCATCAAGCAACATCCGCAGATAGGGGCCGGGATCATGGCTCCGGTAACGGGTTTTTCCGGCACGAACGGCGTTGTCAGGATGATCCTGCATCATCACGAACGGTTCGACGGCACCGGGTATCCCCATGGGTTGCCCGGGCTCGACATTCCGCTTGGGGCGCGCATCATTGCTGTTGCGGATTCCCTGTCGGCCATGCTTCAGAATCGGCCCTATCGGAAGGCCCTGAGCTACGGGCAGGCAGTGGAGGAAATCGCCCGCTGTTCCGGCAGCCAGTTCGATCCTCTGGTTGTTGAGGCCCTGCTGGAAATACGCGACACCGTGCGGGACTATTTGCGGACCATGCGGGATTTGAGGGTGGCGGTATGACCGGAGCACGTTCTCTGGAGGAAATGCATCCCGTGCAGGAAGTCATGGTCCGTCCGGCCGGAGCCGGGTGCGAGTCCAGACTGGTGCTGCTCGCGGCAGTCATGACGGTTTGTGCATGTGCATTGTTCATCTGGCTGCAACAAGGTGACGTTCGGGAAGAGACCGTGCCCGAGTGGCGTGTGAGTGCGTTCGGCGATCTTGGCGCTGCGGAATTGGCGGTGTTCAACGCCCTGACCTCCGCAGGACCGGAGATCGAGGCCATGCACGGCGAACTGGCCGGGGAATGGCCGGGCGTGACCCGGCTGGAACGTGAATTCGTGCCGCCCTTTGTACGTGATGCCGCCTGGACCCGGAGCGGCCGGCTCAACTGGACCCGGAGTGTGCTGGCGACCGGGGAATCGCACATCGCCGTCTATCTGGGAACGCCGCAGGACGCGGATTTTTCCGGTGCGTTTCTGCTGGTCATGCTGCATTCGCACGTCAAGAAACAGGGGAATGCCTCCGTGCGTCCCACACACCCGCCCTTTGAAATCTGGATGCATCGCGAACAGGCTCCGGCCTTGCCGGAATCCGTGACCGATCAGGCGCTCATCAGTGCTGGCTGGCGCGAGGTGGTGGCCAGAAGCGGGGAAGAGGAAACCCGGCACGCCCGGGGAAGGAAATTTCAGCAATGAAGAGTCGTTGCATTGCCATCATGCTGGTTGCCTGCGCATTGCTGCTTCAGGCGACCGGTGCACAGGCGTCAGGCATGCGGATCGGCATCACCCTGCATCCCTATTACAGCTTCGTGAAGAACATCGTGGGGGATCGGGCCGAGGTCGTGCCGCTTATCGGAGAGGGCTTCAACCCGCACAACTACCGGCCACAGCCCGAGGACATCAAGCGCTGCATGGAATTGGATGCACTGGTGGTCAACGGCATCGGGCACGACGAATTCGCGTTCGAGATCGTGGAGGCCGCCGGAATGCAGGGGAAGCTGCCCCTGATCTTCGCGAACAGGGATGTGTCCCTGATTCCGGTCTCCGGCACACTGGATGGCCGAAGGATCGTGAATCCCCATACCTTCGTGTCCGTGACCGCATCCATTCGACAGATTTACACCATTGCCGCCGGACTGGCGGAACTGGACCCGGACAACAGCGCGTTCTATCGAAGGAACGCCCGGGCCTATGCCGCCAAGCTCCGGCGCATGAAGGCCGCGTACATGCAGCGTGTGGCCGCTCTGCCCGGCATTGATTTCCGGTGTGCCACCATTCACGGAGGGTACGACTACCTGTTTCAGGAATTCGGACTTCAGGTGACCGCCGTGATCGAGCCGGGGCATGGACTCAAACCCACGGCCAGCCAGCTTGCCAAGACCATCGAGGAAATCCGGCGGCTCGGCGTGGAGGTGGTGTTTACCGAGATGCATTTTCCGGACAGGTTCGTGCAGACGATTCATCAGGAAACCGGGGTGCGCATCCGGCATCTGTCGCATCTGACTGCCGGGGAATATTCGGTTGGCGGTTTCGAAAAGGGCATTCGTGCCAATCTGGAAGCCCTGACCCGTGCTCTGGAGGATGCGCAAGTCATGCACAAGGAGGCACATCATGGCTAGGCCACGGGCGGACATGGGACCTTCCCTGCATTTCGAGGATGTGGGGCTGTGGCTCGGAGGCGGCTCCATATTGGAGCACATCGACTTTGCGGTCGAGGCCGGAACCATCCATTGCCTGATCGGTCCGAACGGCGGGGGCAAGACATCGCTGCTGCGATCCCTGCTGGGGCAGATGCCGCACACCGGAACCATCCGCATCCGGTGGGGCAGGGCAAGAACCATCGGATATGTGCCGCAGGCGCTGGACTTTGACCGTACCCTGCCCATGACCGTGGAGGATTTTCTGGCCATGACCTGCCAGCATCGGCCCGCATTTCTCGGGCTCGGACGCAGACATCGGGCCGAAGTGGCCGAGGCGCTGGATCGCGTGGGCATGTCCGGCAAGCGAAAGCGGCTGTTCGGCGCATTGTCCGGGGGCGAGCGGCAGCGCGTACTGTTGGCGCAGGCCCTGATTCCGAGGCCAAGGCTGCTCATTCTGGACGAGCCCGCAACCGGGCTGGACAGGGAGGGCGATGAGCTGGTGCGTTCCTTTTGTCGCGAATTTCGGGACGAGGGAGCCACGGTGCTGGTCATTCATCACGATCTGTCCGTGGTGCGCGAACTCGGAGACGCCGTGACCTGCGTGAACCGGCGCGTGCTGTTTTCCGGTCCGCCGGAATCGGAGCTGACCCCGGATCGCGTGTTTTCCATCTTTTCCTCGGCAAAGGCGGCCTGACGTATGGATTTTCTGTATGACCTGATTCGAGTCCCGCTCATGGAATGGGGCCGATCCGGCGTGCTGCCGGATTTTCTTCAGTATGCGTTCGTGGTCAATGCCCTGTTGTGCTCCCTGCTCATCGGACCGCTGCTCGGCGGCATCGGCACCATGGTGGTGAGCAAGCGGCTGGCATTCTTCTCTCAGGCAGTGGGGCAGGCCGCGCTTACGGGCGTGGCACTCGGCGTGGTACTGGGCGAACCCGTGACCGCGCCCTATGCCTCGCTGTTCGGATTCTGCATCCTGTTCGGTCTGCTCATGAACTATACGCGCAACCGGACGCGCATGTCTCCGGATACCGTCATCGGCGTGTTTCTGTCCGTGTCGCTGGCCGTGGGCGCGTGCGTGCTGCTGTACGTGACCGGGCGCGTGAACATGCATGTTCTGGACAACATTCTGTTCGGCTCCATCCTCACGGTGAATGATACGGACATGAACGTGCTGCTGATCATCACGATCCTGTGCGCGGGACTGGGCATTCCCCTGTTCAACCGGATGCTGCTGGCGGGATTCAACCCGAGTCTGGCGCAGGTTCGCGGGGTGAACGCCAAATTGCACGACTACGTGTTCATTCTCATGATCACGCTCATTACCGTGGCTTCGCTCAAGATCGTGGGCGCGGTGCTGGTGGAGGCCCTGTTCATCATTCCGGCTGCAGCCGCGCGCAACGTGAGCCGGTCCATGCGCGGATTCTTCTTCCTGAGCATGACGTTTGCCTCGGCAAGCTGCCTGCTCGGGGTCATCGTGCCCATGCAGTTCGAGATACCGGTGCCCTCGGGCGGGGCCATCATTCTGGCCGCATCGTGCATATTCGCCCTGACCGCGTTTGTTCGTGCCTGTTGCGGATCGTTCAAGGAGGCGTCGGTCTGATGTTTTTCCGAATCATGTTGGGGCTGTTCGTGGTGATGAGTCTGGCCGTTCCGGTCCGTGCCGGGCAGTCCGTACCGGTCGTGCTGGCTTCTCTGGATGCCACGCTGCTGATGGGACGGGCGTTGTGCCAAGGGACATCCATTCATGTGGAACGCGCTGTTCCGGCAGGCTATTCCATGCAGGGCCATGCCGCGTATTGCAAAAGACATTTTCCCGAATTCCGGGAACGGGCCGAAAAGGCCGAAGCCGTCCTCTCCATTGCGTCGGCCTGGCCCGAAGATCCCCTGTATCCGTGGGCGAGGCGGGCCAACATCCGCATCGTGCACATTGACGCGGCCCGGCCCCTGGATGGTTCCGGGGTCGGTGTGCCGCTTCTCTCGGTGCAGGGCAGGGTTTCCCCATTTGCATGGCGAGGCCCTGCGGGCATGGCGCGCATGGCCGCCATTGCGGCCGCGGATCTGGAACGGCTGTTTCCCGGACAGCGGGACCGCATTCGGCACAATCTCGAATCGTTGCAGACAACCCTGTTTGCCCTGCGTACCCGGTATGAAATGGCGTTTGCGGAATCGGAATCCGTGACCGTGGCGGCCATGACTCCGAATTTCGGCTATCTGACGGATGGCTTCGGCCTTGACGTGATCGGCTGTTTTTCCCGGCCCGAGCAGGATTGGACCTCGGAGCAGGGCGATGCCTTTGCGGAAGAGCTTCGGGAGAACGGCGTCAAGGCCGTTGTGTGCGCATGGGAACCGGGAGGCGTGCCCTTGCAGGCCATGCGCCGGGCCGGAGCCGTTCCGGTTGTTCCGGAGACGTTTCACGACAACGGAGACGCTGCTGAAAGATTGATAGCGGATACTTTTGAAAGGAACCTCGAGAAGTTGCGGCGAGCCTTGCAATAGCCGATGTTCGATTCGGGCCCGACCGCAAGTGGGAAAAGGGCCGGGAAAGACATAGCGTCTTTCCCGGCCCTTGCTTTTCGAGTGCAGGCGGGGTGGTTACTTGCTGGACTTGAGCCAGGGATTCTCCTCGCCGCGCGCAAGGCGGTAGATGTTGTCGCGGTGCCGCCAGAACAGGATCAGGGTCACGAGCATGCCCACGGGCACGAACCCGAAGTTGCCGGTCAGGAACAGAAAGACGGGAATGGCCAGTGCCAGTGTCAGGGAACCCATGGATACGTGACCGGACAGGGCGACCACGGCCAGACAGAGCGCGCCGGAGAAAAAGGTGCTCCAGAAGCTGACCGCGAAAAAGGTGCCCACCGTGGTTGCCACGGCCTTGCCGCCCCGGAAGTGGAGAAAGCAGGGAAAGATGTGGCCGAAGATGGCGCCCAGAATGACAAAGCTCAGAAAGAGCGGAGAGTCGTTCCAGGTGGAGGCCAGCAGCACGGGCACAAAGCCCTTGAGCAGGTCGAGCACCAGAGCGGCCACGCCGAACTGCACGCCGCAGAGCCGGGCCACGTTGGTCGCGCCGATGTTGCGGCTGCCGTCCGTGCGCGGGTCGATGTTGCAGAACGTCTTGGCAATGACCAGTCCGAACGGGATGGAGCCCAGAATATAGGCCATGATCGGCCAGATGATGTAGAGCATGGAATGTCTCCTGACGGTTTTGCGGAATCCGCGAATTTCTTTACCCGCTTTGCAAGGGCTTGAAAAGTCCCGGTCCCGGGATTACGACCTCGGCGGTCGCTTGATGGCCGGGCGGATATGCCGGATTACTTTTTTCAGGGAGATTTCCGCCGCCTCGGTGTTCAGCTCGGGAATCTGATCCCGGTCCACAAAGGTGACGGCTCCGCACGGGCACATTTCTGCGCAGGCCGGTTTCTGCCCAAGGTCGCGGCGGCTGGCGCACAGGTCGCATTTGCGCACGGCAACGCCTGTGGACGTGGTGAAAATCGCACCGTAGGGGCAGGCGAGAATGCACTGCCGGGTTTCACAGCCCCGGCACAGCATGGTCTGGAGCACCACGGCTCCGTCCCGGTCCTTGCGCAGTGCGCCCTTCTTGCATGCCTTGATGCAGGGTGCGTCCTCGCAGTGACGGCAGTACAGAGGCACCATGACTCCATCGCGCATGCGGGTCATGTGGATGCGTGGAGTGTCGTGAATGAAGCCGCAGACTGCCTCGCAGGTTCCGCAGCCGATGCATTTGCTGTAGTCAACGTAAAGAGTCTTGTTGTTCGAGTCCATATTTGCCTGTTACTTGCAAAAATATCCGTGGGGATGAAATTCCGCTTTCGGGTCCGTGGCCTTGAGCTCCAGCCAGTTGTCCAGTGAACGTGCTGCCTTGAGACCGCTTTCCACGGCCTTGCCGATCTTGCTCGGCCCGGTGAGTACGTCTCCGGCAACGAACACGTTGTCCACGGCAGTCATGTTCAGCCAGCGCACGTCGCCCCGGCGGATGTTGTCCATGCCCAGCTTGTCGGCAAAGGGGGGAGTGGGAATCTCGCCGATGGCCGCCACCAGCATGTCGGTTTCGTAGGTCACGGGTTTGTCGCAGCCCTTGACCGAACAGGTCACGCCTTCCACCCGGTCCGTGCCCAGTACTTCCGTGGGGCTGGCCTGTGGGCACCATATGGCACCGAGTTCCACGAGTCTGTCTATTTCGAATTCGCCGCAGGGTGCTTCTTCGCGGGTGCGTCGATAAATCATCCTGACTTCGGCTGCGCCGAGGTGCAGAGCTGAATGTGCCACGTCAATGGCGGAATGGCCTGCGCCTACCACGGCCAGACGCTTGCCCTCCACGTCCGGGGTCTTGACCCGGGACGCATCGTAGCGCGCGGCCCGAATCGGAAACAGGAATTCCAGTCCCGAGAACACGCCGGAGAGCTTTTCGCCGGGAATGCCCAGTTGGCGGGATTTCCAGGAACCGGTGCAGATGATCACCGCGTTGTGGGTGTCCACCAGATCGCTCAGGGCGATCATTTCCCAGGAAAAGTGGTCGCCTTCCTCTTCATACAGCGGAGCGCTGCAGCAGATTTTGGTCTGGAGCTTGAAGTTTACGCCGTAGCGGCGTTCCAACTGCTTGACCCCGGTCTCGATGCGGCGGGAGGGGATTCGGTAGCCGGGAATGCCGAAGGTCATGAGACCGCCGGCCTTGGGCAGCTTGTCGTATACGTCCACCTGATATCCCAGTCCGCCGAGGTAGCCTGCGGCGGCCAGTCCCGAGGGACCCGCGCCCACCACAGCCACGCTTCGGCCGTTGGGCGGCATGGGCGTGTTCGTGAGAAAACAGAAATTCATGGCATCAATCATGGCAATCTCCGAAAAAAGGGGGAAGTGGCATCGAAGCTATTCTTCCAGAGCTTCGGCAACCCGGATTTCATTGGTCAGGGGATCGATTCTGGAAAATCTGACCTGAAAGCGCTGTCCCATGAGGAGCTTTTCTCCGAGCATGGACTTGGGCAGCCGGACGTTGATCTGGAGTTCGGGCATGGCCAGTGTGGCCATGGGGCCGGATTCGTCCACCAGTACGGCGGAGCGCAGTTCCTTCTTGTGCGCGGCCAGATAGACCAGTTTCCAATAGCGGGGGCGGAAACGCTGTACCTGGGATACCGATTGAATCCGGATGCCGAGGTGGGTGGCGAGGGTGTCGAGTTCTTCCTTGTCCAGACGGGGCTCTCCGGTTTCCAGAAAGGACTGGACCTGAGCCATGTTTATGAAATCCGTGTAGCGCCGCAAGGGTGAGGAAATGGGCGCATAGGCGTCCACTCCGAGCGCGGCATGACGTTTTGGCGTGGTTTCCAGCGTCGGAGGCAGAAGCAGCTTGACCGTGCGCAGGATTTCCGCGGGCTCGGTAAAGATGCCCACCGCGTCCACAGGCAGGGCTATGGCCTGAGTGCGGTGCAGCAGGGGAACATTGTTGTCCCGGGCCCAATTGGCCAATCCGTTGTTGGTCAGGATCATGAATTCGCTGATCAGCAGTTCCGACGCGGTGCAGGGTTGCTTGAGTCGGATGTCGACCTTGGCCTGCGCACCTTCGCCCTCGACCTTGACAATGGGTTCGGGCTTGCGGATCACGCAGGCACCGGACCGGAGGCGATGTTCAAGCAGCTTGGCCGCGAGGTCGTGAGCCGCGCACATGGCCTTGTCCGAACCGGAACGGATGCGCTCCTCGGCCTCTTCATAGGTGATGTTGGCCGAAATGTTCACCCACGTCAGTCTGGGGGCAGTGCGAAGAAGCGCGCCGTCCCTGTCAAACCAGAAATCCGTGACCAGTGCCGGACGGTTTAGCCCTTGAATCAGGCTGTACAGCTCGGTGCCCAGCGTTTCCGGCATCATGTGGCCGGTGCCCTCGGGCAGATACAGGCTGGTGGCGCGATGAAACACGGCCTGATCCAGTTCTGCCCCGAATTCCCAGTGGGCCACGGGACGGGCAAGGGCAATGGAAAGCTTCCAGCCCGTGTCCAGTGTTTCCACTGCGAACGCGTCGTCGATGTCCCGGGTTGTGGCCGAGTCGATGCTGATGAAGGGTGTCGGATCGATTTCCGGAGTCTCATTGGACAAAGCTTTTTTCAACGAATCGATTTCATTGGAAAAGGATTCGCTCCAATCATCGCCCCAAGCGTACCCGGCAAGATCGAGATGAAAATTGTGATGTCTGGGAAGCACGCCCCAGGTCTGTGCCAGAAGCAGGGCGAGGTGTGGATGCTCGGGAAGTCCCTTGCTTACGGCGGTCCATATCTTTTCGCCGTTGTCGTCCAGATTGTCCGCAATCCTGTTCCGAAGCAGGGTTTCGAGTCCTTTGGCAAGTTCCGGCTCCATGGTCGGGGCCTCGTATTTCGCGCCGTTCAGATGGGCGTTCCACATGGGCTTGAACAGCTTCTGCCCGGCTGCGATGACGCCTTCCCGCTCCTTTTCCTCGGCGGCTTTGGCCATGCGTTCCTGAACTTTTTCCTCGGGCCATATCTCGAATTCCGGCGGACGGAACTTGAAGTGCGTCTTGGCGGAAAGCATGGCCCGGCCAAGGGCAGCAAAATGATCCGGCCCGGGGGTGTCCCAGAGCAAGTCTGCGAACCAGGTCAGGGGCGCGGATTCCATTTCTCCCTGCGCCAGATCCCAAAGCTCCATGACATTGATGGACGCCTGAATTTCACCGCGCTTTTCCTGATGCGCGTTGAGCTTGTCCTGGATTTCCTGCCTATTCAGATTGTTGCTGTATACCGGGCCGCCCCAGGGCAGGAGCCGAGCCGCAGGCAGTTTGGTTTCGCGCTTGTTGATGGTCCACAGCCTGAGCTTGCCCGAAGCCTCCTCCAGCACCCAGGCAAGCTGGGGCTGATCGCCGTGCATGAATTCCACCACGCTGCCGGGGCGGGCCGTAGGGCTCAGGAAAGTCGCTTTCATTCTGTACCTGTACTTCCGCGTCTCAAAAGACGCAAATGGCCTCGCGGCGACTGGGCCGCGAGGCCGTGGATTCGTTATGATCGGGCCTCTAGTGCTTGAAGGAACGCTGGCCCGTGAAGACCATGGCCACCTGCGGGGAGGCCTCGTTCACGGCCTGGATCACTTCCCAGTCGCGGATGGAGCCGCCGGGCTGGGCAATGGCGGTGATGCCCTGACCGATGCACAGGTCCACGCCGTCGCGGAACGGGAAGAAGCCGTCGGACACTGCCACGGAACCGGGCAGGCCGCCCTTGGCTTCCTTGGTTCTGGCCTCGATGTCGGCAAGTTTGGCTGCCATGTCTTCGTCTTCCTCGGCCTTGAGGCGCAGCTCGAACAGGGACATGCCCAGTTCGTTGAAGGCCAGCAGGTCGGCGTACTTGGTGTATGCCTTGGATACGGCGAGCTGCACGCAACCCACGCGGTCCTGTTCGCCGGTGCCGATGGCCGTGGTGGCCCCGTCCTTGACGAACAGTACGGAATTGGAGGTCACGCCGGCTTCGACGGCCCAGGCAAAGAGCAGGTCGTCGGCTTCCTGTCTGTTCGGAGCGCGGGCGATGAAATTGTTGCCGTCCTTTTCGGTTTCGGCGGGCATGAAGTCGTCTGTCGAAAGGATGCGGTTGCGGAAGGAGAACTGGACCACCATGCCGCCGTCCATCAGGGACTTGATGTCCAGAAACGGTTCCCGGCTGAACTGGTCGAGCTCCTTGATGCCCGGGATTTCCATGATGCGCAGGTTCTTGCGCTGCTTGATGGATTCCAGAGCGTCCGCATCGAATTCGGGGGCGGCCACGACCTCGAAGTACGCGGAGTTGATGATATCGGCGCAGGCCATGTCCACCTTGCGGTTCAGGATGATCGCGCCGCCAAAGGCCGCGATGCGGTCCGCGTCGAACGCCTTTTTCAGGGCCGAGGCAACGCCGGATTCGTCCCAGGCCGCGCCGCACGGGTTGTTGTGCTTGAGAATCACGGCCGCAGGCTTGGCGGAAAGGTACTGAAGGATGTTCAGCCCGTTGTCCACGTCGGTAAGGTTGATCTTGCCCGGGTGCTTGCCTGCCTGGAGCATGTGCTCCTCGGACAGGGAGGACACCAGACCCCGGCCCGCACCCTTGAAGGTCACGCCGCCGATTTCAAGGCCGCCTTCGGCCAGTTCGAACAGGGCGGCGGGCTGGTCCGGGTTCTCTCCATAGCGGAGGCCCTTTGTCTCACCGTCGATTTCCCAGGTCCGTTTGCGGAAGACCAGTTTCTGGTCACCCAGAGTCAGGGTCAGTTCCCCGGCAAAAGGATCCTGCTGAAGGGTCTTGTACATCTGCTTCAGATCGCTCATGGCACTCTCTCCATTGGTATTGTCTGCTGGATGGGCGGTCATATCACAGGAGTCACCGGCGGGCAATTCGATTGTCCCGGCCTTTCCCGGACGTCCACCGCACCTCTTTTTCGGCATTTTGTCCAGATTATCACGGCTCATGACGAAAATACTGTTCCCCGTACGGGGTTTCATGCATATATTTAGGCATAAGAGCAGAAATGTCGTCGGAATGAAATCGTCTACATATCTTATCAAATGGTCGGAGGATGTCATGGCTGTAAAGAAGTTTCGCGATTGGAGCATGCGTACCAAGGTGCTGAGCATCTTTTTCTCGACCATTGCCTTGGTGCTCATCGGGTTGTTCGGATTCTTTCTGCCCATAGTGGGGGATTCCCTCATGGAGGAAAAGCGGGTCGCCACCCGGAGCGTGGTGGACGTTGCCTATGGCATCATCGGTTTTTTCGGCGACAAGGCTGCTTCCGGCGCCATGAGCGAAGAGGAGGCCAAGCAGGGGGCCATGAAGGAAATCAAGACCATCCGGTACAAGGGCAACGAGTATTTCTGGATAAACACCATGGATGAAGTCATGGTTATGCATTCGGCAAATCCTTCGCTGGATGGAAAGAATCTGCATGACATCAAGGACCCGGATGGAGTCTACATCTTCCGCGAGTTCGTCAAGGTCAGCCGGGAAAAGGGGGAAGGTTTCGTCAATTATGCATGGCCCAAGGAAGGCTCGGATCAGCCCGTGCCCAAGGTCTCGTTCGTCAAGCTCTACAAGCCGTGGGGCTGGATTGTCGGCACCGGCATCTATGTGGATGACGTGGAAACCCAGCTTGCCAGTCTGCGCTGGCAGATTCTCATTCCCACCGTCATCGTGATTCTGGTCATCGTGGGCGTCGTGTTTCTGGTGGTCGGCAGCATGGTTCGTCCGCTTCAGGAAGCTTTGGAAGTTTCCAACCACATGGCGCGAGGGGATTTGTCACGCGACATTGCGGTCAGGAGTCACGACGAGGTCGGGCAGCTTTCCCAGGCCATGTCCAACATGGTTTACGAGATTCGCCGGGTTGTGACCGAAGTCCGCATGGCCGGGGAACAGGTGGCTGCGGGTAGCGAGGAGCTTGCCGCCAGCGCCATCGAGCTGAGTCAGGGCGCAACCGAACAGGCCTCGGCCGTGGAAGAGGTTTCGGCCTCCATGGAGGAAATGACTTCCAGCATCGGTCAGAATGCGGAGAACGCCAAGACCACCAACGACATGACCAATCAGGCTGCCTCGGATACCGAGCAGGGCGGACAGGCTGTTGCCAAGACCGTGGCAGCCATGAAGCAGATTGCGGAAAAGATTCTCATCATCGAGGACATAGCCCGTCAGACCAATCTGCTTGCCCTGAATGCGGCCATCGAAGCGGCCCGGGCCGGTGAGCATGGCAAGGGATTCGCCGTGGTTGCGGCAGAGGTGCGCAAGCTGGCCGAACGGTCCGGAACCGCAGCGGCAGAGATCAGCGAACTCTCGTCCTCCAGCGTGGAAGTGGCCGAACAGGCCGGAGAACTGCTTGGCAAGATCGTGCCGGACATTCAGCGCACAGCGGAACTGGTGCAGGAAATCTCCGCCGCCACCAATGAGCAGAATGCGGGTGGCGAACAGGTGAACCGTGCCATCCAGGAACTGGACAAGGTCATTCAGCAGAACGCCTCGGCGTCTGAAGAGGTTGCGTCCACGTCCGAAGAGCTTTCCGGGCAGGCCGTGCAGTTGCAGCAGGTCATCCGGTTCTTCAAGCTCGACGACCGCGACGTGAGTGCACCGCCGCCGACTCAGGTTTCCGTGAAGAAGAAGGCGGCTGCGGCCCGACCCAAGCCGCTTGCTGCGGGCAAGCCGACAAGACCTGCCAAGCCGGCCCCGACCGCTTCTTCCGGGGACGAAGGAATCGACATGGACATGGAAGGCGACGACGACTTCGAACGCTTCTAGAAGACGATTCCGGCATGTTGACCCATTAACGTGAAAACGCCGCTCGAAACCGGGCGGCGTTTTCACATTGGCTCCCGGATTCTATTCTGTTATAGGAGAATTCCCGGCAACCGTTCGCCGGAGTCTGCAAAAAAAAGGACACTCGAAGCGCATCATGGAAAAAGCCCTGCTCAAACTCGCTCGGCAACTCAATGCCTATGACGAAGCTTCTCTCATGAATCTGTGGGAGAAGTATGCGGATATCGTACAGCATTTCGAACCCACCAAGCAGTGGGAGGAGTCGGTTCTGGTCTTCAACCTGATTCAGGCGGTCCGTTCCAAGAATCAGTTGTTCAATCACGAATGGGCGCAGTCCCGCATTCCGGACGCGCCGCATGAAATCGATCTGATCGCCCTGACCGCTCCGGAAAAGAAGACCCGGGATTCGGAAGGGGAAAATTCCCGCAATGGCGAGACCGAACGGGACAAAAGCCATCGCCGAGGCAAACTGTTGAAGCTCAATCCCCGGTCCGGCGATTGATTTGCGCGCAATTCCGCAGTTGACATATCTCTAAATTTGTATTTACGGAAGATAACCGTTCGTGCGTGCAAAATCCTTTTGCGAGGATAATCCGGTTATTTTAAGGAGCTAACCAATGGCCAATACCGTGGTGTTCGGCTCCCAGTGGGGAGACGAAGGCAAGGGCAAGATAGTTGACATGCTCGCTGAAAAGGCGAACGCGATCGTTCGGTTCCAGGGAGGCAACAATGCCGGGCACACCCTGGTTGTCAACGGCGAAACGTGCATACTCCACCTCATCCCTTCGGGCATTCTGCACGAGGGCAAGAAGTGTATCATAGGCAACGGCGTGGTTCTGGACCCCGTGGTCTTCTGCAAGGAACTGGACCATCTCGCCGCGCGCGGGGTGGACGTTTCCCCGGAAAGACTGATGGTCAGCAACAAGACCCACGTCATCATGCCGTACCATCAGCAGATGGATACGGCCCGCGAATCCGCGAAGTCCGATTCCAACAAGATCGGTACCACCGGACGCGGCATCGGTCCCTGCTACGAGGACAAGATGCATCGTTGCGGCATTCGTGCCGCCGACCTTGCGGACAAGGAACTTCTCCGCGAGAAGATAGCTCGTGCGCTTGAGGAAAAGAACGTGCTCTTCCAGCACCTGTACGGTCTGGAACCCATGAGCGCGGATACCATTTTCGAGGAGCTGCTGCCTGTGGCCGAGCGTGTCGTTCCCTATCTGGGCGACGTGTCCACCGCCATTCAGGAAGCCGGAAACGAAGTGCTGTTCGAGGGCGCTCAGGGTACCCATCTGGACATTGACCACGGTACCTATCCCTTTGTCACGTCCAGCAACACCGTGACCGGCAATGCCGCGTGCGGTTCCGGCTGTTCGCCTCGCGAACTGGAGCGCATCGTGGCCATTGTCAAGGCCTACACCACCCGCGTGGGCGGCGGCCCGTTTCCCACCGAGCAGCTCAACGAGGATGGCGACTACCTCCAGAGCCAGGGCGGCGAATTCGGTGCAACCACCGGACGCAAGCGTCGCTGCGGCTGGCTGGACCTTGTCGTGCTGCGCGAGTCCGTGCGTCTGAACGGCCCCACGGAGCTGGCCATCACCAAGCTGGATGTGCTGTCCGGCCTCAAGGAAATCAAGCTCTGCGTGGCCTACGAGTACAAGGGTGAGACCATCGAGTATACCCCGCAGGAGCAGAATTCGCTGGCCCATGTGAAGCCGGTCTACGAGATTCTTCCCGGTTGGGACGAGGATATCACCGCTGCCCGGAGCTGGGACGATCTGCCCGCCAATGCGCAGGCGTACCTGCATCGCATCGAGGAGATCACCGGCGTCAAGGTCGGTCTGGTTTCCGTTGGCCCGGATCGCGCCCAGACCTTCTAAGCAGCATTTGTGGAGTTGCGAACATGACTGTCCCTGTTGATCCGCTGACCGCCCTTGCCGGGCAGGAACATGCGGTGCGTCGTCTGGACGCCATGGCTGCCAATCCTCCGCAATCCATAGTCATCGAGGGGGGCGACGCGGATACGCGCGTCGCCCTTTCCCTTTACTGGGCCATGCTGCTGAATTGCCGCTCGGCCCAGCCTCCGTGCCGGTCCTGTGCCTCCTGCCGTCAGATCGCGGATCAGGTCTTCAACGATCTGCTCTTTTTCGACGGCCGGGAGGGACTCATCAAGGTGCAGTCCATACGCGATACCCGGGGCGTGTGGGGCCAGCCGCCAAACGGCGACGGCTACCGCGTGACCATTTTCGCCGAGGCCCAGATGTTCATGACCGAGTCGGCCAATGCCCTTCTCAAATCCCTTGAGGAGCCCCGGCCCGGCAACGTGTTCGTGCTGACCGCGCCGCAGCGGGAACGGCTGCTCGAAACCCTTGTTTCCCGGTCGTGGGTTGTTACCCTTGCGTGGCCGGACCAGCGGGACAATGCTCCGGACGTTGCGGAATGGGTCGATTCCCTTGTGCGTTTCTGGCGTACCGGGCAGGGCTGGTTCGAACGCACATCGCCCAAGGGCGCCGTGGACAAGGACCTTGCCATGCAGGTCGTGCTTGGCGTGCAACGCGAACTGCGTGAAGCCATGATCGGCTCGAATTCGACCTCCGCATCCTCCCAACTTGCCCAGGCCTATGGACCGCAAGGACTTCGCCGGATCGGCCTCGTGCTTGATCAGGCGCAGGACGCCCTGAATACGCAGGTCCCGGTCAATCCCTCCCTCGTGCTCGACTGGGTCGCCACCCGCATGATCTAGACATGCCTCCGGCGTCTCCCGAATTTTTTGATTCTCCACCTCCTGCAAGGGGTGAGGGAATTTGTCCGGTTTGTTTGGCGGCGCAGGGAGATGTGGAAAAGCGGAAGATTTCGCTATCGAAGAATAGAACTCGGGGAAAATCAAAACAGAGTTTGCCTTTTTTTGAACCTACCCGTTTCGGGAAATGAAAGTGGCCGGATGCATGTCCCGACAGGGCGTGCATCCGGCCTCTTTCATTTCCCGAAACATATGGGGATCCAAGGGGCCTTGCTCCTTGGCGGGTCTGGGCGGCGCCCAGCCCCCCGGGAGGGTCGCCGAAGGCATTTGCTTTTGTTCCACATTGAGCCTGTTGCGTTCTCGTTGTAGAGTACATGGAACGGGAATCGACCATGCGTGAAAAAATCGTGAAATATTCTGCGGCAGGCCTGTGCCTGACCTGCCTGATCGTGCTGGCTGGCTGGTTCGTGGTTCTGCCTGTGCTGCTGTCGTCGGTTCTGCCGGGCGTGGTGAACGGCGCACAGAATGCGGTGCTGGTCCGGCAGTGCCGGGTTGCGTCCGTGGGGTGGAATGCCTTGCAGGTTCGCGATGTGCTGGCGGATGTGCCGGGCATGGGCAATGCGGAAATCGATTCACTGGAAGTGGCGTATTCCCCGGGTGAATTGGTGCGTGGGCATGTGGCCGGAATTCGAGCCCGGGGCGTGAGCCTTGTTCTTGCGGACACGGCTTTTCAGGATCGGGGCGACGCGGAACACGGCGAGGGGATTGCGTTGGAACGGTTCCCGGCCCTGCCACGGGTTCGCGTGGACGATGGCGTGATATCGCTTCCCGTGGCCGGGCGCAGACAGGAAGTCCGCTTCGGACTGGAAGGCGGCGTTGAGCCTGGCCTGACCCGGGCAGGATTTTCGTTGCGCGCGGAAGCTCTGGGCGCTGTCGTGGCGGCAAGGGGCGATGCGGATTTGAACAGCGGGCGTGCGGTCATGACCCTGAAACTGGACCGTGCGGCCTTGCAGGAAATGGCGCGGGCCTCGGGCGTATTGCCCGAAGGCGTGGTCGTGGCGGGGCGGGGTGCGGGCACGGTCGAGGCCGAGTATGATTTGAAACAGGGCGGCGGCTCCGCATCCATCTCGTCGACATGCAGGTGGATTCCCCGGTTCTGTTGCGCAAGGGGCAGGTGCTGGCTTCGGCTGAAGGCGTGTCCCTGTCCGCACGGCAGACAGCGGACGGGCTGCTTCATTTTGATGTCTCCACCAGGCATCTGGAGGCGGCGGACCTTGCCGCCCGGTTGCATGCGGCAGGGCGCATCCGGTTTGCCAGGCGGACTGAAGCGTCCATGGAGTATGATTTGCTGCTTCGGGACGGGGCAGACAGGGAACTTCGCGCCGTGGGCCATGCCCGGGCCAGCGTGGAGCAGGGGGAATGGTCTGCTTCCGCAGGATGCGACGTGAACGGTTCGGTTCGTGAATTTGTCCTGCCGCAATGCGTGTTGCAGGGCGAGGCTCGGGGGAACGGGAAACAGGTTGCCCTGCAATGGAGTCTGCACGGAAAGCCGGGCGCATTGATGCCGGGCGATGCAACCATCGATTTTGGCCCGTACAGAGCGCAGGGGGAACTGCGCGGCGAATTGGGCGGCTCGATTGCCGGACCAATCGATGTGCGGCTGGAAACGGTGCGCGTCCGGGCCGGGGATGCGGAAGGCGCATGTGCTGCCCTGAGCCTGTCCGGGACCGTCCGCATTGCGCCCGAGATCGGAGCGGAACTCGTGCTGCAAGGGAGGAATCTTTCCGTGAAGGGGAAGGGCTTCCGTGTTGCCGGAGGCAAGCTTTCCCTGCCCGTGCGATTTCCTCTGGAGACAGGGGAATGGGGGCGGCTCAAGGTGGCCCGGATCAGGGCTGTCGGGCGCGAATTGGGAAGTCTGGATTTGCGGGTTCGTCAGAATCGTGATGCGTTGGACGTGCAGGGCGCCTATCTTGGGGAGCTGCTGCCCGGGCTCAAGGCTTCGGTAACGGGCAGGGTGGAGCCGTTCGGGAGTGATCTCGTGCGGATGCGGGCGGATGTGGACAGTTACGAGCTGCCGGGCGGTTTCGATCTGGGGCGACTGGCTCCGCAGTTGCAGGGGGTGACCGGTGACGGAATTCTCATGGCCTGGGTCGGGTTCGGGTACGGCGTGTGCGGCACGTCGGCTCAGGGCGAGATCTACCTGACGGGCGGCAATCTGCACGATACGGAAAACGACGTGCATGTATCCGGAATGCGGCTTTCCCTGTACATGCCCGATCTGCTGACGCTGCGCAGTGCCCCGCTTCAAAGCGTGGCGTTCGACAGGCTGGATTTCCGGGGCATGCGCTTCGACAACGGGGAGGTGCTGTTTCAGGCCGAGGAACGCGGGGCGGTCGTGGTGGAAACCGTGACTTTCGACTGGCTGGGCGGCAATATCCAGTCCATGCCGTTTCGCGTGGTGCCAGGCAGGGACGAGTATGACCTGACCCTGTACTGCTCGAATCTGCGCATCACGGAACTGCTGGAGCAGCTCGGGTTTGCGGATGCGCGGGGCGAAGGCCGGGTGAGCGGGCGGATTCCCGTGTCCATCCGCAATGGCGTGGTGCAGTTCAAGGCGGCGCAGCTTCAGTCCTCGCCCGATGTCGGGGGCAATCTGCGCGTGCGACAGGCGGAAAACCTGCTGGCCGGAGTGCCTGCAAGTTCGCCCCAGTATGTGCAGCTCAGGATTGCGAGCGAGGCTCTCAAGGATTTCGAGTACAGATGGGCCAAGGTGACTGCGTCGAGCAACGGGGAGATGCTCAAGGTGCAGTTGCAGCTTGACGGAAAGCCCGCCGGGAATTTACCGTTTCAGTATTCCAGGGATTTCGGTTTTGCCGAGGTGTCCGCCGAAGCCGAAGGCATGAATTTTCAGGGCATCAGGCTGGACGTGAATTTCAACCTGCCGTTCGACCGCATGCTGCGGTTGCGCAGGGTGTTCGGCAACAACAATTGAGGGGAACCGCGATGAAACATCTGCTCATCGGAGCCGTCCTGGCCGGATTGCTGCTTGCGGCGTCGGCCTGCTCCACCAGCCATCAGGTGGAGGTCAAACCCGTGGAGGTCAAGCCCATCCACATCACCATAGACGTGAACGTCAAGGTGGACAGGGAACTGGACGACTTTTTCTCCGACATAGACGACGCCGGACCTGCCCCGGCCGGTGAAAGCAAGACGGAGTAAGCCATGAAACGCACTGCTGCCTACATCTTTATGGTCGTATTGGCCCTTGCCCTGTGTTCCGGACCGGCCTTTGCCGGGAATCTCAAGGATCGCATGGTGCAACGTCTGCCTGCAATCAATGCGCTCAAGGCACAAGGTGCCGTGGGAGAGAACAATCAGGGCTATCTGGAATCCCTGACAGGCAAGGGCGGGGACGTGGTCTCCGCGGAAAACGCCGATCGCCGCAAGGTGTATCAGGCCATTGGCAGAAAACAGGGGGTTGCCCCGGAATTCGTGGGCCAGCGCCGTGCAGCCCAACTTCGGGAACGGGCCAGACCCGGGGAGAAACTTCAGGCCCCGGACGGCTCGTGGTACAGAAAATGATGTCGTGAAACCGGACAGCCTCCAGTCAATGGAGGCTGTCTTTTTTTCATGCGGACCTGTCACGTTGCAAATTGCAGGGAATGGTGAAGAAGACCGTGGTGCCTTTGCCCTCTCGACTGTCCAGCCAGATTTTGCCGTTCATGAGTTCCACCAGGCGTTTTGCTATGGGGAGTCCCAGGCCGGCCCCGCCGTATTTCTTGGTCATGTAGTCTTCAACGATCGTAAAGCGCTGGAATATTTCGTTCTGTTTTTCCCGGGGGATGCCTATCCCGGAATCCTCGACCCGAAACAGGAGCGTTGTCCGCTCTCCCGACTGGATGCGCGGTTCCACGGAAATGGTTATCTCGCCTTGCGGCGTGAATCTGATCGCATTGTTGAGCAGGGCGACAAGCACCTGCCTGACAAGGTCTACGTCGCCATGGACAAGGCAGTCGTCATCTTCCGGCATGTCCACGGTCAATTGGAGTCCCTTGGCCTTGATTTGGGGATCGTACAAGGTGTTGAGTGGTTCGAGAATGTCGTGGAACCGGAATTCCCGTATGACGGGCCGTATCGTGCCGCTTTCCGCCGCGGAAAGTTGCAGCATGTCGTTGACCACGGTTTGAAGTCGCTTCGTGGATTCCAGCTCCGCAGTCAGATATTCCTTCTGCTCCGGGGTGATGTCGCCGGACAGCAGCAGTTGGGTCATGCCCATGATGCCGTGGAGCGGCGTGCGGAGTTCGTGGCTCATGTTGGCGAGAAAGGCGCTTTTCGCAGTGTTGGCGCGTTCGGCTTCGGCCTTGGCCTGTTCCAGTTCCGCGGTTCGCTCCCGTACCAGTTTTTCCAGCAGACGGGTCTGACCGGACAGGGCCAGATGCGTGCCCACGCGAGCCAGAACCAGCGCGGGGACAACGGGTTTGGCAATGAAATCCACTGCGCCGAGGGCAAACCCCTTTTCCTCGTTTTCCGCCTCATTCATGGCGGTGACGAAGATGATGGGGATGGATTTGCGCTGGGGGTCGTCCTTCAGTATCCGGCACAGTTCGTATCCGTCCATGCCCGGCATCATCACGTCCAGAAGGATCAGGTCCGGGGAGGCTCCCGAGTCCATCAGCTCCAATGCTTCAAGCCCGCTCAGACAGGCCTGTACGTCATGGTGCGGAGACAGAATCTCATTCAGGACCATGAGGTTGTCCGCAACATCGTCAACGATCAGTATTTTTGATGTTTTCATTCTCGTTTCCGGTTGATTGCAATGTCTGTATCCCGGTTGTCAGAACGGTTTCCGCCTCCCTGAAGGCGAAGGATGTCAGGTGACGGGTCAAGGCTTCGGCCATGTCCGGCGCCACCGAGGCCAATGGGGAGCGGAGCTGATCGAATTCCGTGAGTGCGGCCGTGTCGTTGGCTCGAACAAGACCGTGCAGTTTTCGCAGGTCGGAAAGGAGATTCTCCCTTGTCATGCTGAAGGAGGGAGCGGCTTCGGCATCCGGGGGCGTGGACAATTCCTTCTGCATCAGGTCTTCAAGAAGCCGCATTTCCTCACGGAGTTGGTTGATGCTTTGAATCGAGTCCGCGTTTCCGTCCAGAAACTGGTGTTCCAGCTTGGCAAACAGGGCGGAGGCGCGCTCTGCACCGATGTTTCCGGTCACGCTTTTCTGTGTGTGGGCAATGTCGCGCGCTTCCGCGAAATCCTCGGCAGCAACCAGCGCCCTGAGCTTGTCGGCGATGCCTTTCGCTTCATCCAGAAAGCGTTGCTGCAGGCGGCGGAGCAGGTGCGTGTTGCCGTTGAGTCTGGCCAGTGCCCTGTCCGAAGCCAGAGTCCTTGCCTTTTCCGGGATTTCCGGAGGGACTCTGGGGGAGCGCGTCGGAGTACCGCTCTTTTTTCTGGATGGCAGCCAGCGTCCCAGTGTTGTCATGAGGGTGTCCGGAACAATGGGTTTGGTAATGTGATCGTTCATGCCTGCGGCAAGGCTTTTGGCCCTGTCTCCGGACAGTGCGTGTGCTGTCATGGCAATGATGGGGATCGGGGTGAAGTCCGGGTCCTGCCGAAGGGTTTCCGTGGCCTCCAGTCCGTTCATGCCCGGCATCTGGATGTCCATGAGTATCAGGTCGAAGTTGTCGGCGTGCGCCATTCTGACGGCTTCTCCGCCTGAAGCGGCAATGGTCACGGAGGCTCCGGCTCCTTCCAGCAGTTCTCGTGCCACCTGCTGATTGATTTCATTGTCCTCCACCAGCAGTATCCGGCTTCCGGGAACATTGTCCGGCACGGGAATGGAATGGGGAATCGGGCGGGTATGACGGGTTGTTCCACCGTTGCCGTAAAAGACTTCCAGAATCGTATCGAAGAGCAGTGATCTGTTCACGGGTTTGAGCATGAAGCCGTCCAGAGGGCTTTGTGCCGCTCTGGTCTGGACCTCGCCGTATCCGTAGCTGGTCAGCATGACGACCTTTGGAACGTTTTTCAGTTCGCCTCTGCGCTTGAGGTGCGCGGTCAGTTCCAGCCCGTCCATGTCGCTCATGCGCCAGTCCGTGACTACCAGAGAGAACGGATCACTGGCATCAGCCTTGTGAACCAGATCGAGAGCCTCACGCGGATGGCCAGCAGTGGAGACGCGAAAGGAAAAGGAGGCAATCATCCGGGCCAGAATGGTCCGGGCTATTTCATTGTCGTCCACTACGAGGACGCGCATGCCTGCCAGTTCCGGAGGGTACGCGCTTTGCCATTTGTCCGGAATCTTCTGAAGGCCCAGACTGAGGAGCAGGGTGAAGGTGCTGCCCTGTCCCGGGGTGCTTTCCAGAGACAGTTCGCCGTGCATGAGTTCGGCCAGACGCTTGCAGATGGCGAGTCCCAGCCCCGTGCCGCCGTAGACTCTCGTCGTGGAGCCGTCCGCCTGACTGAATGGTTCGAAAATCTGTCTGGCCTTGTCCGGGGGGATGCCGATGCCCGTGTCCTGAACCTGAAAACGGAGCAGTGCCGAGTCCTCTTCCTTCTCCATGAGTTCGGCGGAAAGGATCACTTCACCGCTTTCCGTGAACTTGATGGCATTGCCCGCCAGATTGAGCAGAATCTGGCTGATCCTGAGCGTGTCGCCGATCAGATGGTTGGGTACCTGACTCTGGACCATGAGGTGCAGGCCGAGTCCCTTGTTTTCCGCCTGTGCGCTCAGGATGGTGGCCACGTTGTTCAGAAGGTCGTCCAAAGTGAATTCCACCGCCTCGATGGTCATTTGGCGGGCTTCGATCTTGGAAAAATCCAGAATGTCATTGATGATGTGCAGAAGCGTTTTCGCGGATGCGTCTATTTTCTGCAGGTAATCTTCCTGCTTCGGCGTCAGTTCCGTCTTGAGGGCGAGGTGAGTCAGACCGATGATCGCATTCATCGGGGTGCGGATTTCATGACTCATTCTGGCGAGGAAATCGCTTTTTGCGCTGTTGGCTTCTTCCGCATCCTGTTTGGCCCGTTCCAGCTTTTTCCGGGAGGTTATGCGCGAACGTACGTATTTGGCGCGCGACAGGGCCGCGAACAGGGCGAGGAGAATTGCGGCCCCATAGGCTCCGGCAAAGGATTGCGGAGATACCGACGCGGATCTGACGCGCGAAAGATTCGCCACGCTGACGAGTTTCCATTTTCTTGTCTGCGATCCGGGGATGTGCAGGGTGTCGTCCGGGGCCACGAGTATGGTGGCAAAGGAGTACAGGGCGTCGCCGTGTGCAATCTGGCCCGAGGCTTCGGCCTCGATGCGTTTCCACAGCTTCGGGTTTTCGTTGGCAAAGCTCAGATTGCTGCTCTCGGGGTACATGAATGCCCATTCCCTGGTCTTGTCCGGGGACAGGAGCCAATAGCCGTCGGAATTGAGCAGCATGATCGAGCTCTTGTCGTTCCTTGCGGCTCTCAGCGCGTTGTCGAGGATGTGCTGCCCCTTGTAGTTCAGCACGATCACCCCGGTCTTTCGTTTCCCCGCGACTTTGGTCACGATGCGGAGCATGGGCTTGATCGGGATTTCTATTTCCCCGTGTTCGATGTTCAGGTCCAGAGGGGATACGTAAATGCCGCCGACCGGAAGTTTCAGGCCCTCGGTGACGTAGTAGCGTCCGGCCTTGTTCTGCAATTTTGACTTCGGAACCGCTTTCGGGTTTCCGTTGTTGTCGTTCACGCGGACGAGCTCCATGCCATCGGACGCGATCAGGCGAATCTGGTCGTAGTGCGTATTGATCCGGCACAGGGCGATGAACTCGTCAGACAGTTTCTTCAGGGTCTCGTCGCTGTCGTTGTCCAGATATTCCCTGAGTTCGTAATGGGAACCCAGTACCTTGAGATCGAGAAAGATCGACTGGAGGTGAATGGAGAGAGGTCTGGATATCAGGTCCACCTTCTTGGATTCGTTCCATCGGGTCAGGGCTTTTGCCCGGCTTGTTTCCTGCTGATAGGCATAGAACAGGACGCCGCCAGCCAGGATCGCCAATGTTGCGAACGTGGCGATGAAGCTGAGGGTTGCGGCGCGTTCGGCTGAATGGATTTTCTTGGCTGCCAACGTCGTTCTCCCCGGGTGCATGGTTGTTTCCCAGAAATGAACGATATTGGTTTTGACGTATGTGGTGGATTATAAATCGGATTCAGATGAGGGCAATGCGGGCGCACTGGGAGCCCTTTGGAATGAATGCGTTGAGTTCGATCTCGCCGTGCAGGGGTTGCGAAAGCTGGCGGGCAAGAAAGCTTGAAGCATGTTTCTCGAAGGATTCTCCGGGCCTGTCAAAGGTGCGGCAGAACATTTCGCCCCAGTTTGTCGAATAGATGACCGCACACTGTTCGACGTGCCGCGCGTCCGGCGGGGCGGTCAGGTTGAGGATGAAGAATGCCTTGCATACCTTTTCGGCTTCCAGCCCTGCGCTGATGGGGGGCTCGAAAGTTGCGTCATAGGGGAAATATTCCCGAAGGTGGGTCATCAGTTTCTGCAAATCCGTCACGGCAAGGGGGGCCACGGTGCGATCGGCCAGCAGCAGGCTTTTGGGGACCGTACATGCGGTTGGCCAGTATCCAGGCCACCATCATGCCCGGATCGTGATTCCTGTGCAGTTCCTGAAGCGTGGAGGCGGAAGCCTTGGCATCGTCCTTCTGGCCTCCCCGGAGAACCCAGACATGGCGTTTGCCCGGTGCTTTTTCCGCAGAAAAATGAAGCACCTGAAATTCCTGTCCGGCCTGATCCAGAAACGGAACGCGGGTCACCTTGTTCCGGCGGGAGGAGAAATTTGCGGAAACCCGGCGCCCCAGCCGCGTGAGGTCTTCCGGCGATATGCGCGCCTGACCTCCCCCGGCTATGCCGGACTGGATATTCTTGTAGGCGGCCACCATGAATCGACGCACGGCCGCGCCGGTTTCCAGGGAATGAGCAAATGATCCGGCCCGGTGCAGCGTGCGTTTGCGGCCCTTTTCTGCATGTTTCAGCGCGCGGGCGAGGCTGACGTCTTCGGGGCGGGCTGGAAGGCCGAGAAACTGTCTTGCGTCGGACAAATCCGCCTTGAGGCGGAACGAATCCGCGAGCAGGTGGACCGCATCGGTCGCCTTTTTCGTCTGATAGAATTCCAGAAGCGTACGGAACATGGCGGCATACGGATCGATGCTTGTCACGTCCCGGTGCCGGAGAAACAGGTTGCGCTTGATCTCGTCGCACAGGGAAAGGCCTGATTCGCCCAGATTGGCATAGTGTTCGAGCAGTGCGATCTTCATCACGGACTTGAACGGGCTGTGTACGGCCTTGACCATCTGCCACAGGGATGCGCCGAAAAATTCGTCCGCCGGAAATCGGGCGAGGTGGCCGAAGTCCTCGAATCTGGGGATGCCTGCAAGCGGATAGCGTGCGACCGAGCGCATTCGCGCAGCGTATGTCCTGGCATCCGCGCCCGGGGGCATGGTCCACCATGCGAGGCGTTTCCCGGCAAGGCGCAGAGCGGTCCGGTAGAACTCCTCCTTCAGGAGCAGGGCCTGTGCGGTCCCGGAACTTTCCTCGTCGCCGGCCGCGAAAATATTGTTGCGGATGTCGTGCATGGTCATGGGAAAGAAATGCAGTTCCAGCCCGAACTCGCTGTCGGCCCAAAGCTCCAGCGCCCGAAGCTTCCTTTCCAGTCCGGCCTCGGATTCCATGTCCATTCCTGTGTCATTCAGACAGAGCCAGCAGTCCAGATCGGACTTTTCCGTCTGGGCCATGGTTCCGGTACTGCCCATGGCGTACAGGGCGGCAATGGTCACTTTGGGCTTTCGTCTGCCCGGTGTCGTGCCGGGAAGAAACTGCTCTGCGAGTTCCATCGTGGTCAGGTCCGCAGCATGGCCCCACATGCGGCAGGGAGGCACGTTGTCCAGCTTGAATCGGGTCTCGAAGATGTCCGTGTTCAGGAGGTGGGGCAGCAGTTTCACGAATGCCGCCTGCTCCGGGGACATGCGCCGGCGCATGGATCGGGTCCGGCTCAGGTTGCGGGCTGCCATGCGCGATTCCCGCCTGAGTATGTCATGCTCTCGAACCCAGGCCAGAAGCACCTGTTTCGCGGTTTGCAGCTGTTTTCCGGAAAGGCATGTCATGCCGGGAGCCGGGATGGTCTGGAGACGGGCTGCCGTTTCCAGCAGTGTTCTTTCCCGCGCTTCGAGAAGAATCGGGTGGGCCGTGTCCGAACCGGATATGCGGCATCCGCGGGCAGGGCACAGGTCGAGTTCCGCGGCAAGAAAGGACGAGTCCGAAATGGCGAGTCCGCGAAAAAGACAGCAGCGTGCCTCGAATCCGGCCACGCTTGACAGCGTGAACCTCGTTTTCGAAAGATCGCATCGTTCCAGACGCGAGGTCTTGATGGTGCAGTGGTGCAGTCGGGTTGCGGCCAGAATGGAGTCTGCGATTTCCGTGCGGAGGAAACGGCTGTCCCGAATGTCGGCTTTGGTCCACTGGGTGCCCTTGAAACGGCAGTTGCGGAAAACGCAGTCATCAATCACGACATTCGTCAGGTCGCAGCCGTCGAACACGCAGTCCGTGAAGCGCGTGCCGGAAAATCGTGTCCCGGAAAAAATCGCATGTCTGAAGGAAACCGAGGAAAAACTGCTGTTCAGGACAAGTCCTTCCTGTGCAATGCATCCGGATATCGAGGTCCGGGACATGCCGAGATCGGAAAGCGTGGCGCGGGAAAGCGTGGCATTCTTCCATTCCCGGTTGCTCAGGGTCAGGTCCCGGGCCTGCACTCCGGACAGGTCCGCATCCCGCAGCACGCGGGCGGACAGACGCTTGACCTGATCGTCTCCCTTGCCCAGCAGCTTGCCCAGCAGACCGACCCTGGGGGAATCCGATGGCGGCTCGGGAACCGGGAGTGGTGAAGGGGCGATGGCAGGGGACGGAGGGAGGAGGTCCGTGAAGGACTCGGTGTGCCTGCCGAGAGCTGTGCGAACGAATTCCGGGGCGATGCGGCACAATGTCGCAAACGTGTCCGTGACGGCCTGATCCCGTTCCGTTCGCGGGGTTGCGGAAAGGTAGCGGGCAAGCCCTTCCTCGCCGAGCAGGGGGATGCGGGGAAGAATGGCCTTGCGCAGGTTGGGATAGTTCTGTGCCAGCACGGCCGCGGCCTTGCCCGAGGTGGTGCGTTCCTGCATCAGAAAGCCGTCCATGCAGGCCCCGGCCATGTTCGCATCCGGGGTCTGGAGCTGTATACGCAGCATTTCCCGCACGTTTTTGTCTCCGGCAACCGCGGTTCGGCAGATGTCGCGAATCAGGCCGGGGGTGGCGGATATTTCCCCCTGCACGATGTTGGCCGCCATGTCTCCGGCCAGTTCGGGATCGTCCAGAGCCAGCAGGGCCAGCCGGGGCATTTCGTCGTCGCCTCTTCCGGCCAGCCGGAGCAGGAGCCAGTCCCGGAATCCGAATCGGTTCAGGGTGGCTGCCAGAGGATAGGCGAGCCGGGCCCCTTCCGCGCCCAGAGAGGCCACAAAGGGCAGCAGATCCTCGTGGGCTTCGTTTTCCAGCGATGCCGCCAGCGACTCGGCCCATGTCGTGTCCATTCGTTCCGCCTTGCGGCAGGTTGCGGTCAGCAGTTGCTGGGCCAGGGCGAGCCGGGATCGTCCCTCCATCCCCGCAACAATGGTTTCGAGCTCGCGGGGCGGGATGGTTCGGCCGGATGCGAACCGGAGTACCTGGGCGCGGCCGAACGTACTCATGTCCAGCAGTGCGGCCAGAGCGACCCTGATGAAGTGTCTGTCCGTGGTGGTGTCCAGAGCGTGGCTGACGGCCAGCACTGTCCGCCCCAGTTCCGGCCAGTGTTCCCGCGGTGTTTTCCCTGACGGGATGGCGGCGCGCAGGGATTCCAGCGCGTCAGCGGCTTGGCCGAGGTCCCGGCCCGGTCCGTCGAGAGCGGTCATGACGGCCTGTGCGCGGGAAGCTATGTCGGTTCCGGGTCTTTGCATCGGGTTTCTCCGGTTCCGACAGTATCCCCAGCTGTTGGGGCAAGTCAAAAGAGCGATGCCTCGGCGAGTTATTTTTTTGCGTCCGCGCAGGGCGGCGGCCCTGCATTTTCCGGGATGGGCAGGGAGGGGAAAACGCCCGGGAACCCGCTGAAACACTTGTTTGAAAGCCAAAAACTTTTTGACTCGATTGACGTGATGGCCTATCTTCCCGATTCGGTAATAAATTACTTCGTCAATGCTGATAAAATCCATTCACAAACCAAGTTCAGGATGCCGAATCATGTACACCCTGCGTACGCTTCCCGGGGACGACGTTCGCCAGATAATGTGGCGTTTCGCCGACCGGTTCGACCTGCAGATGACCGTCCAGTCCGCAAGGAACATCGCGCGTAGCGTGGTGGCCAAGCTTGTGGCCGAGGGCGCGCGCAATACCCACGAATGGACCGATCAGAAGGCCGAGCTGCTCACCGCCTTCGATCAGTCCGGATTGACTTCCCTGTTCATGGATCCGCATCAGGGCGGGTTCATCGAAGGCCCCAAGAATCTGGCTCTGGCGCTGGTTGCCTTCGAACTGGCCTGGGTGGACGGCGGTTCCGCCACCTGCTCTCTGGCCAACAATCTGGCCCTGGCTCCCATCCATGAGAAGGGAACCCCCGAGCAGCGTGACGAATACATGGCCCGCTGCGTGCCGCCCCAGCCCGGCGACGACCGGACCATCGACCGGGGCGCATTCGCCCTGACCGAACCGCTGCCCTACGTGGGCGTGGACACCGGCGTGCTGGTGGGCAAGGTTCGCGTTGCCGAGTGGAACGACGATGGCGAGATCATGCTTCAGGTGGACAAGCGCGGCCGTTTCATCACGAACATGGATTTCGCCACGTTCGTGACCGCTGCCGTGGAATCCGACGACGAGCGCATCAAGGGCTCCTGCATGATCATTCTGGAAGAGGGCGACGAAGGCACGTTCGACCGTGGCGCGCCCACTCTCAAGATGGTGCACCAGCTTTCCTCCACCCGTGATCCCGTACTCAATCTCAAGGTCCCGGCCAGCCGCATCATCGGCGGTTACGAGGTCAGGGACGGGGTGATCATCCCCAAATACAGCCACAGCGAGATCATCGGGTCCGTGTTCCACCGCACCCGCATTCCCGTGGGAATCATGACCACGGCCAAGCTGATTTCCGCGATCGAGCCGGTGATTCGCTATCATCGTTCCCGTTTTCAGGGCGGGGATGCCGCACATCCGGGCAGCCCGCGTTTCGACAAGGGCCTTCAGCAGAACGAGGACGCGTTGCAGCGTCTGGTGGACGTGTGGGCCTCTGGCGAGGCCGGAGCGTCCGTGGGCTTTGCCGCCTGTCGTCTTGCCGATGATTTCGACGCCGTGGAAAAGGCCAAGGAAGCCGCGTTCGAGGAGCAGGGCGTTGTGGGGCCGCGCAAGCAGATGATGGCCCTGCGCAAGATTTCCGACAAGGTCATGGAATATGTGGACCTGGAGTACGCGGACCCTGCGGAACGCGATCAGGCCCGGTACGAGGAACTCGGGAGCGATCCTCTGGTGCGTTTTGCCTACATGGACGCGCTGGCAGGCATCCTGAACCCGGGCGTGAAGCTCTGGAACACCGGCGTGGGCGCGACCGTGATGCGCGAGGCCATCAGCCTTGTGGGCGGCTACGGCATCACCGAGGACTGCCCCGGTTTCCTGATGCAGAAGTGGACCGACGCCCAGCTCGAAGCCACCTATGAAGGCCCCGAGGCCGTGCAGCGTCGCCACCTTACGGCGACCATGCCGTCTGCGGTCTTTCAGCGCACCGTGTCCGCATGGATCGGTCAGCTCGGTCGTCAGGCCGGGCAGGGACTGGGCGCGGAAACCGTTGCCGCAGGGCTGGAGCTCTGGCAGTGGACCATGGAGCATCTCCAGAACTCCAGGGACGCCGAGGGCCGCAAGCTGTACCACGGCAAGCGGCAGGGCGTGACTTTTGCCATGGCCGATGCCCTGAGCTGGCTGCTCGGACCGTACTATCTGGTGCAGGACGTGCTGGAACTGGCCGAAAAGGGGCCCATGAGTGCGACTCTGGCAGACGGTCTGGAGGATCTTGTCGCGTTCTACAAGGATTTGAGCCGGGTGCAGGCCGCCCGCGCCGTGGGCGAGGCCGTGCGCATTTGCACCGAGCTGGTCTACGGTTTTGCCGAGACCGCGCCCGAGGAGCTGGAAGGATTCGACCTGCTCAAGGCCAAGGCCGATCGCAGCATGGCCGGCGCGCGTCTTGCCAAGGACCGCGCAGGCAATGCCTTGACCGGGGTCATGATCCCGGAAGCCCTTGATTATCCCATGGGCTGACAATGATATTGACGGGGAGGGAGGCCGCACGGCTTCCCTCCCCGATTTCACGTCCTGAACCGGTTTGTGTGCGGCAGGGCGGTCGGCTGGATGTTCCGGCCTTGGGAGAGGGGCGGCAAGGCCCTTTCCTGCGTTTTCGAACCATGCGAAATTTTTTGGCGTCCGCCTTGGCGCGGCCGCAGCATCACGGAAGCGGACCGTGAATCGGTTCGCTTTCCCGGAGGGAAGGAATGAGCGACCAGTCTGTTGAAATGCCTGAAGTTCCCCGCTCGGAAATGCAAACCGACATCGTGTGCGTGGGGTTTGGCCCGGCCGTGGGCGGTTTCCTCACCACCCTGACGCGCGGGCTCATGAACGAGGATGGAACCCCGGTGGCCGAATCCTCGGTCATGCCCGGAATGCCGCCTCAGGTCATCTGCTACGAGCGTGCCGACGACCCCGGTTTCGGGGTGTCCGGCGTGGTGACCAAGGGCAGGGCCATCCGCTTGAGCTTTCCCGATCTCGATCTCTCCCAGATACCCATGGCCCATGAAGTGACCAGCGAAAAGGTGCTGTATCTCATGGACCCGGTGGGCGCGAGCCGCCGCAATGCTGCATTTCGGCTGGCGGACAAGACCCTTGCCCGGTGGTCCGAGGATCATGCGTTTTCCCTGCCGTTCATTCCTCCGTTTCTGAAAAAGGAACCGGGCATGATCTTTTCCATGGGCCAGTTTTCCTCGTGGGTGGCTGGCAATGTCATGGGAACGGGCATGGCCCAGATATGGCCCGGAACTCCGGTGGCCGGGCCGCTCGTCGAGGACGGCGCGGTCAAGGGCGTTCGGCTCGTGGATCAGGGCGTGGACAAGGACGGCAATCCGGATGCCGGATACATGCCGGGCATGGACATGAAGGCCGCGCTCACCGTGATCGGCGATGGTCCCGTGGGTGCGGTTGGTCAGGCTCTGGACCGCGAGCTTGGTCTGCCCGACGGCAACCACCACCGCGAATGGGCCGTGGGCATGAAGGTCGTGGTGGATCTGCCCGAAGGCTGCGAATGGGAGCCCGGCACCGTGCTGCACACCATCGGGTATCCCGAACCCGAGATTTTCGGTTTTTTGTACGTCTACCCCGGCAACGTGGCCTCCATGGGCATTTTCGTGCCCTCATGGTTCGACAATCCGGCCCGTACCGCCTACCGCTATCTCCAGCACTGGATGATGCATCCGTACATCTGGAAGCGTATTCAGGGCGGAACCATGCGTTCGTGGGGCGCGAAATCCTTGCAGGAATCCGGCAAGCAGGGCGAGCCGCATCTTGTGGGCGACGGGTTCGCCCGCATCGGCGAAGGCTCCGGCTCCACCAACATCCTGACCGGATCGGGCGTGGACGAGGCGTGGGCCACGGGCGTGCAGCTCGGCGAGTCCGTGCTGGAGCTGCTCAAGGCGGGCAAGCCGTTCACCAGGGCGAATCTGGAAGCCACCTATGTGCATCGGCGCAGGCATTCTTGGGTGGACAGGGAAGCTGATGTGGCGGCCAAGGCGCGCAACGGCTTCTGCAGGAACGCGCTGCTCGGCATTCTGGGCATGGGCATGACCGGCCTGACCAACGGGCTGCTCAACCTGCCCGGGGACAACCGGATGCCGTGGGAACGTTTTTCGTCTCTCGAAGAATATTACGACGGCTGGATTCCGGCCGGAGAAATCGAGGAAATTCGCGCCAAATGCAAGGCCGAGGGCAAGTCCCTGCACGATGCGCTCATGGATCGCGTGGGCTGGCCCGAGATTCCCTTTGACGGCCAGCTTCTGGTCTCTCATCAGGACGCGCTGCTCATGGGCGGCAAGGTGCAGGCCATGCCCGGCTATGCGGACCATGTTCGCTTCGGCAATCCGACCCTGTGCGCAGCCTGCAGGGAGCAGGTCTGCGTGGAGGCGTGTTCCGGACAGGCCATCACCACCAACCCGGAAAAGGGCGCACCCCTGTTCGACAGGGAAAAATGCGTGCACTGTGGCGCGTGCCTCTGGAATTGCAGTCGGGCCGACCCGCTGGACAACACCCGGAGCAATGTGCGTTTTTCCGCTGGCTCCGGCGGCCTGCATTCAGCGGAAAACTAGGCGACAATGTCTTTGATCCGGTCGGGCGCGAAGACTTGCGCCTCGGCCGATATGCCATGCGGGCGGCAGATCGCCCGTCATTCCAAGGAGAATGCCAATGAGCAATGAATTCCACATCGTGGTTTGCGGCAGTATCGTTCCGGACCCCTTGCAGAAGCTCGAACCTGTGCAGGGTCCCGGCGGATATGCGCTGAAGAACGAAATGATGCTTCCCGCCGTGCTTGATCCCTGGGCCGGTCATGCCTTGTACGAGGCCGCGAATCTGGCCAAAAGCCATCCGGGCAGCAAGGTCTGGCTGGTATGTCTCGGCCCCAAGGCCAAGTTGCAGCAGGTCATGATGAACGTGGCCCAGAAGGTGCCGTTCGAAATCGTGGTTGCGGACGGCAATGCCTCCGGTTTTACGGATGCCTTTGAGACCGCCAGCGTGCTTTCCCGGTCCATCGAGGCCATTCCCGGTCTGGACAGGGACAGATTGCTTCTGTTCGGCGGTTGGCAGTCGGCTTCGCGCGGTTCCGGCGCGGTCATGCAGATGGTGGGCGAAATGCTCGGCGTGACCGAACAGTTTCAGGGCGTGGACAAGCTCACCGTGGGCGATGACGGCTCTTTGGAGATCATGGAGCGCATCGAGGGCGGCTGCTACCAGACTTCCGTGGTGGACGGCGCGCCCGCCGTGCTCGGATGGGCTACCGGCGAACTGCCCGAGCCTCCGAACAATCCGCAGGTCGGCATGCAGAACATGCAGAAGATCATGCCTGCCCTGGCTCAGGCCAAGCCCGGCGACGTGTCCGGCTCTTCCCTGTCCTTCGAGGCGGTTCAGGTCCCGGCCCAGCGCCGCGAGACCCGTATTGTCAAGGACACCCCGGTCGACGAGATCGCCCGGGAGATCGTGGACTGGCTTTCCGCCTAAGCAATCAAGGATGGACATATGAGCAAGATTCTTTTTCTCGCGCACACCGAGGCTGACGGTTCCCTGCACAAGGCGGCCCGCGAGGCCCTGACCGGTGCCAAGGCGCTGGCCGAAGGACTTGGCGGAGAATTCGCCGTCGGCATCATCGGTGCGGATGTTCAGGCTGCTGCCGACTCCATCGGCGGATGCAATGGAGCGTTTTTCGGCGTGTCCGGCGAAGAGTTCGCCGCGCCGCGCTATGCTTCGGATCTGGCCGCTGCCGAGGCCATTGCCAAGGCTGCTGGCGCAGACATCATCGTGGCTCCGGCTTCCTACCGTTTCAGCCGCGCCTTGCCCGGACTGGCTGTGCGGCTGCAGGGCAGGGTGGATACCCACCTGTCCGGCATCGAGGTCAGGGACGGCAAGCCTGTTGCTTCCCGCTGGTATTATCGCCAGCGCATGGAAGGCTCCTTCACCCGCGAGGAGCGTCCGTGGATCGTGACTCTTGATCCGGGCTGCTTCGCTCCGTTCGAAGGCGAGGCTTCGGTCGAGGTGCAGGCCGTGGATGCGGCTCTGCCCGCCATGCGCACCAAGGTCGTGGGCATTCAGGCCCCCAGCGAGGACGAGCAGACCATTCGTCCGGACGCGTCCGTGCTGTTCGTGGCCGGAGCCGGCTGGACCAAGAAGCAGGGCGACGGTGCCACGCATGTGGATGTGGCCGAGCAGGTCATTCTGGGATTTCTGGGCAGGACCAAGGCTTCCCTTGGCTCGTCCAAGTCGCTGGTGGACCTGTCCGGCGAGGGGCAGGATGTCATTTCCTTTCTCACCCACATGCATCAGGTCGGCCAGACCGGCGCTACGCCGCGTCACCCCAAGGGACTTGCCACCTGCTGCCACGGCGAGGAACCGCATGTTGTTGGCTGGCGATTCATCAATGAACGCCGCGCCATCAATACCGACGCCTCCTGCGGCTGGGCTCAGGGCAAGTGCGACGTGCTTTACGTTGCCGATGCCTTCGAGGTCATGCAGGCCGTGAACGAGCTGCTGAACGGCTAGCAGACTTGTTGAGTGTATGAAAACGGGCTGCCGTCTTGGACGGCAGCCCGTTTCTTGTATGGGGAAAATGATTCGTGCCCTGTTGTTCGGAGGGCGAAACGTCTAATGATTGTTCAGGTATTCGCGCAGGGCAATGGAAAACTGGTCCGGGCAGGAGGTGGCCTTCTTGCCGCAGGTAATGCCCTGAAGCTTTTCAATGACCTCTTCCGCGTCCATGCCTTCGACGAGTTTGGCAATCCCCTTGAGATTGCCGTCGCACCCACCGGTAAAGGCGACATTGCGGACCTTGCCGTCCTCCACGGCAAAACGGATCAACTTCGAACAGACGCCCTTGGGAGTGAAGGTTTCGCGGTCGTCATTGGCTGCGAACGGGGAAAGCATATTGAGATCAAGATTTTTCATGGAAAATATCCTGTAATTTGGTGTGGTTTTGTGAATCGGGTAACAAACGGGAAGATTTGGGTACCGCATTCGGGACCGAGATGCAAGGGGCTCGGCCAAGCCGCTTGTCGCGGCGTACGGATGCCGCGGGATATCCGTATCGGGATATTGGAAAAGCCTACTGTCGCGGGTCGTTGCCATTGACGGAAAGGCCGGGTACATTTTCCCTCGCGCATCGGCCGGGATGCGCGAATTCCATCAAAAAACGGAGCAGAATGATCATGACCGAATGCCTCGCCTTTCTTGACACGTGGACCAGTGATCCCGCCGAGGTCAAACCTGCCTTCGAGCGGTTCAAGAGCTTTCTGGAATCCTGTGAAAACGCGGAACTCTCGTTCAAGTCCCGTCCCGGGGTCAGCTATTCCCTGCGCGGCAAGTGTCCGGGCCACGAGCGCGACCTTTTCGTGATGGTGGACGTGGTGGACGACGATCCCGAGGATCGCTGGCTGTCCGTGTGCTTTTACGACGATCAGGTTTCCGATCCCGACGAGATCGGGGACTGGGTGCCCGAAGGGCTGGCAGGCAAGGACGCGCGGTGTTTCGACGTGTCTTCCGCCGAAGAGGAGCTGGTTGCCTATGTGCAGACCCGCATCGGCGAGGCCTGGAATGCTTCCAGAGCTGCCGTGGCCTAGCAGACTGCCCGGAGACACGACCGCATTGTTTCGGGTCGTTCATTGAAAGCGAGAAAGGCTTCCCCGGACCGTCCGGGGAAGCCTTTTTGTTTCTCGTTGGCAAAAGAAGTAAGGATGCTTGAAATATAGCAATCCGTGTGCCAACTTGTTCGGTCAGAAGGAAATATAATTTTATCATTGTATATCAACAGGTTGTGATTCGAATGGGTTGATCGGGTGGAAATGGGGTATTGGACGTTGCGGCAAGTTTTTTGAACCGGCGGATGATCCGGGCATGACGGGTACAATTTTTTCAACCGGTTGCATGGTCGAGACAAGGGGTACTGCGGGTGGAACGATTCATGATCATGGTGGGAAGTCTGGCCTTGGGACTGGCTCTCAATCGATTCGGGCTTGCCGGGGGACGAACGCGGGAATGGCTGAATCACGCCGTGATCTGCGTGTGTCTGCCCGCGCTGGCTCTGCTGCATGTTCATGCCCTGCCAGTGGGACCGGAACTGCTGCTTCCGGCCCTGATGGCATGGATCGTCTTCGCTGTCGGGTATGCCGTGTTTCGATTGGCCGGGCGCGTGTGCACCCTGTCGGAAAAAAGCGTTGTCTGCCTGGCCCTCACTGCGGGGTTGGGCAACACCTCGTTTGTGGGATTGCCCATGATAGAGGCGTTCTACGGCCCGGAGCATCTGGGAACCGGCATGCTGTGCGATCTGGCCGGAACCTTTCTGGTGCTGTCCGTCCCCGGCATGATCCTTGCGGTTCGGGCTTCGGGCAGGGCTGTGGGACTGGGCGGAGTCGTGCGACGGGTGATTCTGTTTCCGCCGTTTCCGGCACTGCTCGCGGGGTTTGCCCTGCAACCCGTGGCGTATCCTGCGTGGTTGGAAACAGCCTTGTCATGGCTGGGCGCGCCATTGACTCCCCTGGCCATGATCGTTGTCGGATTGACGCTGGACTGGCGGCAGGTGCGGGAAACCGGAAGTGCGCTCGGCATTGGACTCGGATACAAGCTGGTCGCGGCTCCGGCCCTGATGTTCCTGCTGTATCTGGTCGTGCCGGATCAGCCGGGAATGGCCGCGCGCGTATCGGTGTTCGAGGCCGCGGCCGGGCCCATGATCACCGGAGGCATCGTGGCCATGCGCTACGGTCTGAATCCGGGACTGGCCGCGTCCCTGCTCGGGATCGGCGTGCCGCTCTGTTTCGCGACCATGCCTGTCTGGTATTGGCTCATCAGTCTGTACTGATGGTGCCGAATCCGTTTTATCTGTCGTGTCACCGCCTCCGGAAGGTCTCCGGAGGCGGTGATTTCTTTTGCGTTACATTCCGATCTTGAGAACGTCGCGGGCGTACTTGATGCTCCGGATGCATGCATCCATCTGCTTGTCCCGGGCGACTTCAAGGGAATCGTTTTCCATGTCCCATTCGATCTCGAAGGTGATGCGATCGGTCGGGGATTCCTTTCTTATGATGTCGTAGGTCTTGAAGCAGTCGATGTCGCCATCGCCGAGGGCAACGCCGTGAAAGCGGATGCCGAACTGGTCGCGGTCGAGCTTGTGGTCGCAGAAGTGGTTGGAGAAGGCATAGGGGGCCAGCTTCTTCACTGCGGATTCGGGATTTTCCAGAACGCCCATGGAATTGACCGTGTCCACGCAGGCTCCCACCTGCGGATGGTTGATCCTGTTGATCAGCCACAGGATTTCATCGGCGAATGTTTCCGTGTGATTTTCCAGAGCGAGCCTGATGCCGGTCTTTTCCAGCAGAGGCAGTGCGGCGATCACTTCGTCGTAGACGCTGCAAAGCTGCGTCATGACCTTGGGATGAAAGCAGCTGCCGTACAGGGGGCGGGGCGGCGGCGGATGTCCAGACTGATCTTGGCCAGATCAGCACCGATCTTGTCGGCAATGCGAATGCCGTCTTCCACGCTGTTGGTCAGGCGAGGGTCGAATTCCTCGTCCAGAGAGAAATTGTACTCCAGATACAGTCCCCGGGCTTCGGCGGCTTCCTTCACTTCCTTCAGACGCTGGTCGTCCTTGCTTTCCAGATCGCAACCAGTGATGTGGAGTCCGTCAAGGCCCCATTCCACGGCCTTGTCCATCAGCTGGAGCAAGGTCATTTCCTTGGGCCGCGGCTCGGCAATCATGCCCCAATTCTGACCCAGTCCCCAGAGATGAAGCGTGTAGGTGTGCAGTCCGAGTTTCATAGCCTTTTGCATGATGGAGCCTCCATTGATTGATGTTTGAAACCGTTGTCGATCTTCCTGTGAAATATGCCAGACTCTTTCATGGAATGGAAAACCAGTGAAATGCCTGGCTGCTTGCATTTGGAAAAGGCAGTTTTACGAAATGACGCATTCAAAATGCGGAAACGGTATATGTTTTTTCTTGTGGCTACCTTTCCAACAAGCGTTGCCCGTATGCTTGAAGATTTAGCAACGTATGTGCCACGTTTGCATGAAAGATTTTTATTGTTTTATTATGCTGAAAATAAAGGAGGTTTTGTTGTGCAAGGTGATGATGTGAATGCAGGGGAGAAAGAAAAAACACAGCCAGATTTTGCCAATTTAAAGTCAGATTTCAAATTGGCAAAAAAAGATTGGCAAGGAAAGCCGTTGTCGTGGCTGCCGGGGAAAGGGATGCGAACGAGTCGGGGCCGCGGAATTGCTACAAAAGGAAGTCCTTTCGCTGGATGTCGTATTTCTTCATCTTGTAATTGAGCAACTGTGGGGAAAGGTCCAGTTCTCTTGCTGCTCTGGAAACATTGCCCTGAAAAAAGGTCAGCATTTCCCGAATGGTTCGGCTTTCGTTGTCTGCCTGAATGCTTGCCAGCGATTTCCCGTCAAAGGGCGCTGCCGTGGCAGGCGTGTGCGTTTTCTCGGGAAAGACGACGTTGAGTGAGGCGGAGGTGGTGGTTGCCGGTGTTCCCGGGCGGGCGGAGGGCTGGATCGGAGCCGAGAGCGTTTCCCTGATGTGATCCGGCAAATGCCGGGTGGCAATGGTCTCTCCCTTCCGGACCAGATTGACCGCGCCTTCGATGACATGCTCCAGTTCCCGGACATTGCCGGTCCAGCGGTGATTGTGGAGCAGGTCCATGACTTCGGCCGAGATGGTGTTGACCGTCTTGTCGAGGAGCGCGCTGTATTTGTGCAGGAAATGCTGGATCAGCTTTTCCATGTCACCCATGCGTTCCCGAAGAGGGGGAATCCGGATGATCAGCACGCCCAGACGGTACAGCAGGTCATAGCGAAGCGCGCCTCTTTCCGCTGCCAGATGCGGGTCTTCATTCACCGAGCTGATGATTCGGATGTCCATTCTGGTTTCCCTGAGCGAACCAATGCGCCGGACCTTGCGCTCCTGAACGACGCGCAGCAGTTTTGCCTGCAAGCCGATGGACATGGAGTTTATTTCGTCAAGGAAGAGAGTGCCGCCGTCGGCCTGCTCGAAGAGTCCCTGCTTGTCCAGAGCGCCGGTAAACGCGCCCTTGGCTGTTCCGAACAGGATGCCCTCCAGCAGATGCTCCGGGATGGCGGCACAGTTGATGGCGGTGAAGGGTTTGTCCTTGCGCGTGCTTTCGTTGTGGATGGACTGGGCCAGAAGTTCCTTGCCGGTGCCGGTTTCGCCGTAGATCATGATGGATGAGGGGGAAGCCGACGCCACGCGGGCCGATTCCATGGCTTTGACGAACTCCGGGGACTGCCCGATGATGTCCTTGAAGGAAAAACGGGTTCCGTTTCCGAGGTCGGGGTGGTCCCGGGTCGGAGTGGCCGGAATGTTGAAAGTCCGTATTTCGCGGCTTGCATGGGGTTGGGAAATGGTTTCGAAGGTTTCCCGGGTGATGCTGTAATCCCGTACGAAACAGATCGTGCCGATCAGGGCGTTGCAGGAACGCAGCGGATACACGTTGTGTATGGAATTGACCACCTTTCCCAGCCGGGTGCGGTAGTAGCAGGTGAAGTTGTCCACGGCGCGGCCCGAATTCACGCATTTCATGATCGGAGTGTCGTCGTCATCCACGCGGTAGCAGTCAACGACCTTCTTGCCGATAACGGCTTCGGGGTCGAGGTTGTCGATGCGCGCCTGCACGTCGTTGAAGTAGAGAATCGTGCCCACGGTATCCGTGATGACCACGCCCATGTCGAACTGGTCGAAAATGGGAAGGAAGGGAATGGAACCGGGGTCGACATTCGGAAACAGATCGTGAACTGCTGCTGGCTTCATTTTCTCGTGCCGTTGGGGAAAGTGGTTTTCGATATGGCTGAGAATGCAGATAGCAGTTTTTCAGAGGATTGAAAAACGAATCGTGTGGAGCGACAGAAGAGGGCTGGGGCAAAATCAAGGCCGGAATCGTCATGATTCCGGCCTGTTTCGTGATCTTGCTGTCGGAGCTACGCGATCCGAAGCCCGGACTCCGGATCGAAATAGGAAACATGGGTCAGGTCGAGCGCGAACGAGTGCGTGCCGCCGGGCTCCAGATTCGAGTCGCCGTGCAGCCGGGCCGTGACGTCGCGGCCGCCGAGCTGCATGATGGCGAACGTGTCGGCTCCGGCCGGGTCCACCATGTCCACGGTGTGCGTCATGGTCTGGAAGTGGGCGGGAACGTTTTCGGTCGCGTCGATCATGGCTTCGGGCCGGATGCCGAAGGTCACGGTCTTGCCGTTCATGCCGGCAAGCGCGGCTGGCGGAGTTGTGTCGAACAGCACGACCTTGTCGCCGTTGTCGCGTTCGATGGCAATGCGAACGCCGCCCTGTTCCGCATGCACGGTGGCCGGGATCAGGTTCATGGGCGGGGAACCCATGAAATCCGCGACAAACGTGTTGGCGGGTGAGTTGTACAGTTCCTTGGGCGTGCCGATCTGCTGGAGAATGCCGTTGTTCAGCAGGGCGATGCGGGTCGCCAGAGTCATGGCCTCGATCTGGTCGTGGGTCACGTACACGATGGAGGCGTTCATGGTCCGGTGCAGCCGCTTGATCTCGGAGCGCATGGACACGCGCAGCTTGGCGTCCAGATTGGAGAGCGGTTCGTCGAACAGGAAGAGCTTGGGATTGCGCACCAGAGCACGGGCCATGGCCACGCGCTGCCGCTGACCGCCGGAAAGCTGGGCCGGTTTGCGGTCCAGCAGATGGTCGATCTTGAGCATTTCGGCCACGCGCTGCACGCGTCTGGCCTGTTCCGCCTTGTCCACGCGGCGCACGCGCATGCCGAACGTGATGTTGCCTTCCACGGTCATGGTCGGAAACAGGGCGTAGGACTGGAACACCATGGCGATGTTCCGCTCGCTGGGCTTGACCCGGGTCATGTCCCTGCCGTCGATCATGATGCTGCCGCCGGTCACGTCGGTCAGGCCCGCGATGCAGGAGAGCAGCGTGGATTTGCCGGACCCCGAGGGGCCGACCAGCACCAGGAATTCGCCGTCCCCCATGGATACGTCGATGTTTTTCAGAACTTCGGTCCTTCCGTAGGATTTGCCGAGGGACTGAATGTCCAGAATCGGTTTGTTTGCATCCGCCATTGAAAGCCTCCATTAAGCCGCGGTACGGGCTTCCCTCATTGCCTTGATGTCCCGCATGGCCGGATGGGTGCGCGGAAACGTGTTGATGGCACTGGATGCGGTCAGCACACCGGTTTCCACGGCTGCTTTCAGGTCCTCGCCGCTGCACAGGGCCTGAAGGTATCCGGCATTGAAGCAGTCGCCCGCGCCAATGGTGTCGAAGGGCTTCACCCGGGGCGCGGGCACCGAGAAGGTCCGCCCTTCCGCATGAACAAGCGCGCCGTCTGGGCCGTTCTTGATCACCACGATGCAGTCGTCCGGGAGCTGTCGGCCCAGAGTGGCGGCTGCTGCCTCCACCGTGTCCTCGTGGCTCAGGGCCGTGGCTTCCTTGTCGTTGATCAGGATGTGGCGGCATTTGCCGAACCAGCCGAGCAGTTCGTCTTCCAGATTTTGGGTCCAGCCGTAGCAGGGCCAGCCCGGGTCGACCGCCAGTTCGTAGCCTCGGTTCAGCAGTTCGTCGATGAGTTCGCCGTAGCCGTCCGCAAGGTCCGGGCTGAGGAACACGCCGGACAGCATGGCCAGTCCGCCCTTGCCGGGCAGTCCCTGGAGCGCGTCCATGATATGGCGCGTGGTGAACTGTTCCAGATGCCCGGGCGTGGTCAGAAAGGTGCGGTCCCCGCTGGCATGGACAATGCCGATGGAAACCGTGGTCGGTCCGTTGATGAAGGACCAGCCTTCGGCGGCCTCGCCGTACTCCTCCTGAAGCCAGCGGCCCACGTGGTCGCTGCCCACTGCCGAGATCAGGCGGCAGGGCTGGTCCAGCGCCTTGAGGGCCAGAGCCGTGTTGCCTGCGGAGCCGCCGGGCCTGAGGTCGCTCATGGAGAACACGGTTTCCGTGCCTTCCTCGGGCCATTTGTCCATGGGCCCGAGGATGAGGTCCGCGTTGACGTTGCCGATGATGAGCAGTTGGGATGCGTCCACGAAATCGCCCCTACTCGCCGTTGGTGACCTTGGAGGAGCGCAGGGGCGTTCCCACTTCCGGAACCATGAGGGCAGCAGCCTTGACCAGTGCTGCCTGCATGGCGACCACGGCCTCGGCCGCGCCGCCCATGCCGGGACGATTCGGCAGGGAGATGGTCACGCAGCCTTCGGGAGCTTCGCCGCCGCGCAGGTCGAAAAGCACGGGACGCATGCCTGCTGCCACGCATTCCGAGGCAAGGCGTTTGACCGAGTCGGATTCGTCCTCCACCGGTGCGAGCAGAATTACGCCGATGCCGGGCTTGAGCACCTCGAACGGACCGTGGCGGAACTGGCCGCCTTCAAGGGACAGGGTGGGAATCCGGCCCAGCTCCATGAGACAGAGGGAACCGGCATCGGCCACGCCCTGAAGCAGGTTGCGGCCGGAAAAGATGATGCACTTGCTTTTTGCGAGCAGTTCCACGGCTTCCGCATCGTCGCATTCAACGGGATTGGACAGGGCGGCCAGAAGTTGATCCTGAGGCAGACCCAGTTTTTCCAGCACGGCAGCGTGCAGGGCCAGGGAGATCAGAATGCTGCGCGTGGCTGCGAACGCCTTTTCCACGCCACCCGCGCCGATCAGGCTGGGCAGACGCTGGGCCAGCGGGCTGTTCGAATCCAGAGTCAGGCCGAAGAAATGGGTATGATCCGGGGTGTCGTCCAGATAGCGGATGATCTCGCCGGAACCGCCGGACTGGGAGGTCAGAATCTGGGTCATGGGCTTTCCGGCAATGGGCGCCCGGAGATATTCGGAGATGACCTGAGCCGTGGCGTCGATGCCTGCTGCGCGGTACGCGGGTTCCACGATGCGGTTCACCCAGTGGGATGCGCCCATGCCCAGAAGCATGAGTCGTCCGGTGTTTTTCAGGCTTGCGGCGATTTCCACGGCAATGGGTTCGGCCAGGTGAAAGGAACTCAGGGCGTCCTTGTGCTGGCGACCCATTTCATCTTGGAGCATTTGCAGCCCGGTGAGGCTGGCGTTCTGGTTCTGCATTGATTTCATCAACCTTTGACGCCCCCGGCAGCAAGGCCGTGGACGAGATGTTTCTGGAAGAATACGGCGAGCAGGGTGGGCGGCAGGGAAGCCAGCACGCCCACGGCCGCGATCAGGCCATAGTCGGTAACACGTCCTGCCGCAAAGTCCGCAATGGCCACGGGCAGGGTTTTTCCCCGGAGATCGCTGTTCAGGATCAGGGAATAGAAGAATTCGTCCCATGCGAGCAGAAAGGAGAGCATGGCCGTTGCCACGAGCGCGGGTTTGGCCATGGGCAGGACAACGCTCCACAGGGTGCGCAGGGTGCCTGCGCCTTCCACCACGGCGGCGTGTTCCACTTCCACGGGCAGCACGTCCAGATTGCTTTTCATCAGCCATGTGGCAAAGGGCAGCACCATGGTGCAGTAGACCGCGATCAGGGTGAACGGGCTGTTGAGCATGCCCAGTCCGCTGAACATGGTGTACAGGGGCAGGATGTAGGTGATGGGCGGCATCATGAAGGTCGCCAGCATCAGGAACAGGATGGCCCGGGGACCGTTGCGCCGCGAAAAGGCGTAGGCCGCAGGAATGCCCGTGAGCAGGGCGATGAATGCGGACCCGGATGCGGCGATCAGACTGTTGCGCAGTGCGTGCAGAAACAGGTTGTCCGCGATGTCGCCGTTCATGCCCAGCAGTTGGGCGTAGCGGGACCAGTCCCAGTGCTCGGGCAGCCAGTTCAGGGGCACGGCGAGCAGTTCCCGGGGGCTCATCACGCTCATGATGACCAGCCATGCAAGCGGGGCCAGCGTGACCACGGCGATGAGCAGCACGGCCGCATAGAGACAGCAGGTATGCAGGAAGCTTCTGTGCATCAGTATCCCCCCTGATTCTGTCTGCGGATCATGTTGAAGTACACGGCGATCATGAGCGCGCTGATCACGGCCACGAGCACGGCGTAGGACGCGCCGCTGCCCGAGCGCAGGTAGGCGAAATATTCCTGATACACGAAGAAACTCGCGGTTTTCGTGGAATCCGCCGGGCCGCCGCGGGTCATGGCGTACACGATGTCGAACACGCGGAAGGCCTCGATGGTCCGCAGAATCACGATGACCAGCAGGGGACCGATGATTCCGGGCATGATGATGCTGCGGAACTGGTGCCATGCCCCGGCTCCCTCCACGCGCGCCGCGTCGAACAGCTCGCGGGGGATGGTCTGAAGCGCGGCCAGCACCACGAAGGCGATGAGCGGATAGTTCTTCCACACGTCCGCAAGGATGACCATGTTCATGGCGATTCCCGGGTCGCCCAGCCACGAGCGGTAGCTTTCCGTGATGCCGAGCTGGGTCAGGGCCGCGTTGAAGCTGCCGTAGTCCGGGTGGAAGATCAGCCGCCACATCATGGCGTTGACGATGGTGGGCACGGCCCATGGCAGGATGATCAGGGTGCGGACCAGAGCCCGGCCCTTGAATTCCACGTTCAGGAGCATGGCCACGGCCACGCCGAACACGGTTTCCAGTCCCACGGACATGATGGTGAAATACAGGGTGCGCCACAGGGCGTCGCGGAAGTCCGGATCGGTCAGGGCCCAGATGTAGTTCTCGAACCCGACCCATTCCACGGCCTGATCAAGGGCCGTGATTTCCGCATTGGTGAAACTCAGCCAGAGGGTACGGAGCAGCGGGGTGAAGGTCACCACCGCAAGGATGGCAAGAGCTGGCGCCAAAAGCACCCATACCTCGCGCTTTCGACGCCAGCTTTCCATGATCATTCTGTTTCAGTCGTCCGTTGAATCGTTTCTTATCTCAGTCGGGCGGCCCGTTTGGCGGCCTTGTCCATTGCGTCGGCAGGAGTCGCCTCTCCGAGCAGGGCTTCATGAATGTAGCGCTGCAGGATGTTGGACAGCTCGGTGTAGGACGGTACCAGCGGGCGCGGGGTCATGACCGCGATGCCCTGACTGGCCGCCTTGACCAGCGCTTCCTGTCCCTTGACCACTTCCGGGTCGGAATAGGAGGACTTCCAGATGGGCAGGCTCAGGCGTGCGTACCTGTTCTGCACGGGCTGGCTGGTCAGGAAGGTGATGAACTTCCATGCCTCGTCCTGATGAACGCTGTTGCTGGTGATGCCAAGACCCATGGAGCCGTTCACGCCGGAAGCCGTGGAAATGCCGTCCACGCCCGGGCAGGGCATGACGTCCACATTGCCCGCGACCCTGCTTTCCTTGGGATCGTTGGCCAGATTGTACATGTAGGTCCAGTTCATGGCAAAGGCGGCTTCGCCGTTGGAGAACACGCGGCGCACGTCCTCTTCGAGGTATTCGCGGGAACTGGGGTTGGTCAGGCCGTCCTTGAGGGAGGCGGCCATGTAGGTCACTGCGTCCAGAGCGCCACCCTTGTTGAAGGCGGGCTTGCCGTTCTCGAAGAACTTGCCGCCGTAGGCAGCCACCAGCGTGGTGTAGTCGCAGATCATGGCTTCGGACTGGGACCAGCTCCACACGATGGGGTATTCCACGATGCCCTTGGCCTTGATGGCGGTCGCCTGTTCGGCCAGTTCCTTCCAGGTTTTGGGGGGATTGCTGAATCCGGCCTTCCTGAGCATGTCCTTGTTGTAGAACATGTACTTGGTGTCCAGAATCCAGGGCATGCCGTAGCGCTGCCCGTTGCAGCTGACAGTGGTCCAGGCGCCGTCGAAGACCTGCTGTTCCACTTCCTTGGAAATGCGGTCGGTCACGTCCACCAGAAAGCCGCGCTTGGCGAATTCCGCAGGCCAGACCACGTCGAAGAGAACCACGTCGTAGCCGCGGTCTCCCGCGCCCTTGGCAGCGATGATCTTGTCGTGCAGGGCCTCGTACGGAACGAATTCCAGATTGACCTTGAGGCCGGGATTGGCGGCTTCGAAGTCCGCGGTCATGGCCTTGACGTCGGCCTCGCTGTAGGCGGCCTGGCTCATGAACAGCGCGTTGAGCGTGGTCTCCGCATGAGCGGTGACGGCCATGGCCAGAAAAAGGGTCGTCGCCGCGAGTGCGGTCAAGAAAGTCCTCAGTTTCATCGCTTAGCCTCCTGATGGTTGTTGGACTCCTGTCTGCGGAGACCGTTACCGCCACCTATTTTTTTTGTCAAATTGATTTAAAAAAAGATTGGGAGTATCCTGTTGTCATGCCAACCCAAATTCAGCTTCCCGCATCCTTCAGGACCACGGGCACCAATCTGGTGCAGGCCAAGAGCCACAATCACCGTGTGGTGCTCGAGGTCGTGCGTACCCGAGGACCGCTTTCCCGCGCCGATATCGCCCGCATCACCCTGCTGTCGCGCCAGACCATCCAGAACATCGTTGCGGAGCTGGAAGAGGACGGACTTGTCACGCTCGAACCCAACGAGAAGACCGGGCGCAAGCGCGGGCATCCCGGGGTGGGCGTGAATTTCCGTGCGGACGGCGGGTTTGCGCTGGGCATTCATCTCGACCAGTTTTCCCTTGTGGCCGTGCTCACCAACCTGAGCGGGGAAATCCTGTGGGAGGAAACCTGCGACGTGATCTATCCCGATCCGGAGACCGCTGCGGGCATTCTCAAGGACATTCTGGCGAAACTGGAACGGGAGCGGCCGGAACAGGCCGAACGGCTCGTGGGCATCGGACTGGCGCTGCCCGGCCCGTTCAATGTGGCGGGCGTGTCCTCGCTCGGGCCCACGGCCCTGCCGCGCTGGGCCGAACCCGAAGTGCCCCAGTGGCTCAGCGATACCCTCGGCCTGCCCGTGATCGTGGAAAACGATGCCTCTGCCGCGTCCGTGGGCGAGCATCAGTTCGGGACAGGGCATGAACTGGACAGCTACGCCTACATCTATTTCGGTCTCGGTCTTGGTGCCGGGCTGCATCTCAACGGCAGCCTCTATGCTGGCGGCGGACACAATGCCGGGGAAATCGGGCACATGATCGTGGACCCGGACGGCCGGGAATGCCCGTGCGGCAACAGGGGATGTCTGGAGCGCTATGTTTCGCTGCAGGCCATCTACGACGCCATCGGCATGGACAATCCCAACCGGGAATCCATCAAGGTCGTGGAGCGGCTCTTTCGGGAAGAGGACCCGCGCATCATGGCATGGCTCGATTCGGCCATCCCCCGGCTCAGACTGGCCATCAACATTCTGGAATCCGTGCTCGATACCGATGCCATCATGATCGGCGGACGGCTGCCCCGGAGTGTGCTGGAAGTCATCATTTCCCGGCTTGAACCGCTGCATGCCACCGTGACCACCAGCGACAGTTCTCTCGGCTCGCGTGTCATGCTCGGTGCGTGCGGCCCCAATTCCACGGCTCTGGGGGCGGCGGCTCTGGCCGTTTTTTCCCAGCTGAGTCCTCAGGTGGATATGCTGCTCAAATGCTAGGCGGGCCGCTGGCGACCCTCCCGGAGGGCCGGGCGTGCCCGGACCTGCCAAGGAGCAGGGCCCCATGGATCCCCAGATGGGGGAAAGAGGGAAGAGTTCTTTTTCCACTTTTTTGAATTCTGTTTCGGCAGGGTGAATTCCTTTCAAAGAATTTCAGCTGTCGGAGGCAACAGGAACGCCCCCGCGCCTTGGCGCGGGGGCGTTGTCTTGCTGTGCGTGTCGCACGCGGCCCCGTCTTTCTGGGTGCGACTAGAGCATGAACACGAAGAACATGCCGACGGTGCCTACCACGATGCCGTAAAGCATGAGGGGCGGGAAGGTGCGGCGGAGGATCAGGCCTTCCATGCCCACCAGACCGACGGTGGCCGAGGCGGCAACGATGTTGTGCACGCAGATCATGTTGCCCATGGCTGCGCCCACGGACTGGATCGCCACGATGATCTCGTGGCTGATGCCGAGGCTGGAGGCCACGCCATACTGGAATTCGCCGAACAGCAGGTTCGAGACCGTGGCGGAACCGGTGATGAAGGAACCGAGTGCGCCGACAAAGGAGGCGAATGCTGGCCATGCATTGCCCACGATGGCAGCGGAGGCGTCGGCCATGCTCAGGGGCATGGACTGGTAATCCATGGGATTGTTGCCGGACTGCTTGAAGATTTCCACCATGGCCACGGCAAAAAGCATGGCGATGGTCGGGTTTTTCAGGGCCTTGAATGCGTCGCCCCATGCCTTGGAAACCTTGGGCTTTTCCATGCGGTGCAGGAACGCGGTGATGATGGCCACGAGAGTGAAGGGAATCACGCCGGGCAGGTACAGGGGCTTCATGGTGAAGTTCACGGTTTCATAGCCCAGAATGTGCTTCCAGCTCAGGGCGAAGGAATTCAGCATTCCCTTGAAGGGCAGGGATTCCAGACGGGTCAGGACCAGCAGCGCCGCGATGAGCACGTAGGGCAGCCATGCCTGAAACTGGCTCATGCGGGGCTTGAGCGTGGTGGAACCCGAGGGAATGGTGCCGACCCAGTCTTCGGACCAGGAGCTCTGTTCCGCGAAATCCCAGTTCTCCTTGGGCATGAGGAAGCCTTTCTTGGCAGCGAAGATGACGCAGGCAAGGCTTACGAGACCGCCCAGCATGGCCGGGAATTCCTCGCCAAAGGCAAAGGCCGTGAAGGTATAGGGAATGAGGAAGACCGTGGACGCGAACACCGAGAATTTCCAGACGCCGAGGCCTTCAAGCCAGGACTTCTTCCTGCCGAACACGCCGGTAAGGAAACAGACCGTGAACAGGGGCAGGATGTAGATCATGGCCGCATGCAGCAGGGTGGACCACTCGGCAATGTGCTGGAGGAACGCCTTGAATCCGGCAGGATCAAGCCCGGCAACGCCATTGGCAATGTCCGCCGTGACCTGGGGCTTGAGGTTCTTGAGGCCGAACCAGATGGGCGTTCCCACAGCGCCGAAGGTCACCGGGAAGCTGTTCGCCACCAGACAGACCACGACTGCGGCCATGGCCGGAAAGCCGAGACCCAGAAGCAGGGGGGCGGCAATGGCCGCCGGGGTGCCGAATCCGGCCGCGCCTTCGATGAACGCGCCGAACGTGAAGGCGATGATGATGGTCTGTACCCTGCGGTCCGGAGACAGATCGAAGAAGCCGGCGCTGATGGTCTCCATGGCCCCGCTTTCGCGCAGGGTGTAGAGGATCAGGATGGCGCCGAACACGATGATGAGTACGTTGATGGCACTGCCGAATCCGCTGAGAGTGGATGCGGCGATGAACCCCATGGGCATTTTCCAGACGAACGCGGCCAGCAGGCTGGTGACGATCCAGGCCAGGGGCATGGCCTTGGTGGCGGGCCAGCGGAGTCCAACCATGAGCACCAGGACGAGCGCTATGGGCACGAGGGCCATCAGCGCGAGCATGAAAATCGACATACGTTTCCTCTCTCGCGGATCTTGCCTGTCAGGGGTTCCCGAAAGGCCGGGACGGTTCCACGCTACCTCGAAGGGGCGAGAAGAAAGCGTAGGGGATACCGCCCGGCTGCAGAGAAGCCGGTTGCCAGAGCAAAACCCAATTTGATTGATGTTCGAGGAGCGCCTTACCTAAGGGCGCTCCAGGCGCAGGCCGCGCGACAGGTTGACGATATGCCGCGCGGGCTGCCTGGTTCCCGAAGAGCGGATTGCGGGGCCGCTGCGTCGGGCACCCAAGGACGTGTTTGCGAGGTTTGCGAATTCCCTGCTTGCATTGTCCGAGGGGCTTTTCTGATTGGATTTGCTTAAACAAGTATCGTGCCAAATCAAATGACAACAATTTCAAGTGGATAAAAGTTGGGATGCCTGTCCGGAATCCCGGACGCAGGGGGTGTTTATGAAAAAGTGGAAAAAAGGATGCTTTTTGTATCATGCTTGAATAAAAGTCTTTTTGCCTGCATTCTGCAGACTGGCTTTATTTCGTGCCGGAACTCTCCTCATATCAATTGTTATCTATCATCCCGGTTTTGATGATATTATTTTTTATTGTTCTGAAAAAAGAGAAAGATACGGGGGAAAGGGGACTTGCCGTGGGCATTGCGGAGATTTTCGGAAAAAGCGGAAAGGAAAAACCCTGGCAAACGGTTTGCGTGGACCATTTGCCAGGGCGGCGAGTGCGGGAAGCTGGAATATGGGGCGGCTATTTCGTGGAGATGCCGGCCTTTTTGAGCAGAGCGTAGAGATGGGATTGGGAACAGCCCGAAATTCTGGCCATTTCCTTGATGTTGTTATCCGTGGCCCGCTGCAGTTCCGTCAGGTATTCGGACTCCATGTCCACCTTGAACGTTTTCAGGGAGTGGCCGGATTGCACGGCCCGGGCTGCCGGGGATACGGTCGCTGTGGCCATCGGGGCAACTTGCGGAGCCGTCTGTTCCGTGATCTGCGCCTTGGTTGCGGCGATGCGGACTTCGGGCGGCAGGTGGTGCGGAATGAGCTGATCGGTTTCGCTGGCACGGATGAACGCGGTTTCCACTGCGGCGAAGAGTTCGCGCACGTTTCCCGGCCAAAGATGGGCCGCGAGCGTTTCATAGAATTCCGGGGCCACGGTCTTGGTCTTGCCGTATTGCCGGGCCATGCGGTTCACCTTGTAGAGCGCGAGCAGCTTGATGTCTTCCGGGCGTTCCCGCAGGGGCGGGAGCTGAATGTGGATGGTCTTGATCCGGTAGAGCAGGTCCTTGCGAAATTCTCCGCGGGCCACGTCTTCCTTGAGGTCGCGGTTCGTGGCCGCGATCAGCCGGAAATCACTGGTCAGTTCGTGGGTGTCGCCGACCGGGCGGAAGGCGTGTTCCTGCAGTACGCGCAGAAAGGCCTTTTGAATGGGGAGTTCCATTTCCCCGATTTCATCCAGAAACAGGGTGCCCTTGTCCGCGACCTTGACCAGACCGATGCGGTCCTTTTCCGCTCCGGTGAATGCGCCGCGTTTGTGACCGAACAGGGTGCTTTCCACCAGTCCCTTTTTCAGGGATGCGCAGTCCACGGGCACGAAATCCTTGCTTTTCCGCTGGCTGTTGCGGTGGATGGTCCGGGCGACCAGTTCCTTGCCCGTGCCGGTTTCCCCGGTGATCAGCACGTTGGAGGAGGAAATGGCGGCCTGACGGAGCTGGTCGTAGCAGGCCTTCATCTTCGGACTGATGCCGACAAGGCCGCGCAGGTCGATGGACAGGGAGCGGGCCGCAGCGCGTTTCTGGGAGCGATATTTCAGGGCGCGTTCCACGCAGAGCATGGTCTGTTTCACGGATGATGGCTTGACCAGATAGTCCCAGGCGCCGGCCTTGATGGCCAGTTCCGCGCCATCCGGATCGCCCTGCCCGGTGAGAATGACCACTTCCGGGCGGGTGTGGGAACCGAGTATTTCCGGAAGTTCGTCCAGTCCGTTGCCGTCCGGCAGGCGGACGTCCAGAAAGACGAGGTCGAAATCGTCGTCGACCAGCAGGGTGCGGGCCTGTTCCAGAGTCAGTGCCGGGGCCGCCTCCATGCCCATGCGCGCCATGATGCGCAGCATGGTTTCGCTGAAGCGGGGGTCGTCGTCAATTATCAGTATCTTGGTCATGGCTGTCTTGCGAGTCCAGTGCGGCACGCACAACGCGGGCGAGCGCACGGCCCGTATACGGTTTGATGAGAATTTGTGCAATGTTCGGGGCACTCTTGGCCGCAGCGGCCGCTTCCTTGCGCCCGGAAACGAGGACCACGGGCAGATCCGGGAAGATCTGTTCCAGAGTGCGGGCGAGTTCGACGCCGTCCAGTTCCGGCATGTCGTAGTCAGTGACCACCACGTCGAACGGCAGGCCCGAGGTCAGGACATCCAGAGCCATGTGCCCGCCTTCGGCAGAGGACACGTCGTAGCCGTGTTTGGCCAGAGCGCGCGGCACCACTTCGAGCTGGGCGCGGCTGTCTTCCACGAACAGGACCCGTTCCGTGCCGTCCGTGGGGCCGCTGCTCACGATATCCTCGGGAACGTTTGCCGAACGGATGGGCAGGTGAATGTCGAACACCGTGCGTCCGGGGCGGCTGGAAAGCCGGACCCGGCCACCATGGCCGCGCACGATGCCCTGAACAATGGCCAGCCCCAGCCCGGTGCCTTCGCTCTTGTCCTTTGTGGTGAAGAACGGGTCGAATATGCGCGCCGCAATATCCTGAGGAATGCCGGGGCCATTGTCCGCGATGCTCAGGCGCAGATAGCGGCCCGGTTCCAGCCCGGCCCGGTCGGGCTTGGGTTCGGTCAGGTGTTCCTGCACTATGGATGCATGGAGGTGGCCGCCCTTCTGGCGCATGGCGTGGAACGCGTTGGTACACAGGTTCATGATGATCTGCCGCATCTGGGACGGATCCGCAAGGCATCGGGCCACGCCCGGAGTCACGTTGCGCGTGAAGCGGATGTTTTCCGGCAGCATGGCGGCAACAAGGTCCAATGCCTCGTTCACCGTGGCCGCCGGATCGATCATGATCGCGCCTTCCGTGGATGGACGGGTGTAGGTGAGAATCTGGCTGACGAGCTGGCTGCCCTGTCTGGCCGCATTGTGGGCCCGTTCCACGTCACTGGCCGCATCCTTGTGACACATGTCCATGAGCGCGAGTTCCGTGGAATTGATGATGGTGGTCAGCAGGTTGTTGAAATCGTGAGCAATGCCGCCGACAAAGGTGCCGATGGCCTCCATCTTCTGGGACTGGATGAGCTGGCGTTCCAGACTGAGGCGCGCGGTCACGTCCTCGGCCGTGGAGAGCACGCCCGTGGTGTTGCCTCGGTCGTCGTGCAGGGGAACCTTGTTCACTTCAAAGGCCGTGCCGTGGTGCGGTCGGCCCTGATACTCGGCAACGCGCTGCAACGTGGGGCGGTTGGACTGGAGCACCTTTCTGTCCGCCTGTTTGCCTATGCCGGGGAAGTTTTCGTCCAGAGGAAAGTCCTTGCCGGTTCTGCCTTCGGCCTCTTCCGGGGATGTCAGGCCGAAGAATTGGGCAAATCGGCTGTTCACGCCGAGATACCGGCCCTGTCGGTCCTTCCAGTAGATGATCTGGGGCAGGGTATCGATGACCGAGCGGAGCATCTTTCTGGACAGGGCAAGTTCCCGTTCCGCGCGCACGGCGCGGCTGCGGCTCGCTCCCAGCAGTATGGTGAAGGCCATGAGTCCGGCAAGGAGCAGGGCGGCGGTCCACACCACGCGCTTGTTCAGAAGATAGGTCGCGCCCGGCCTGTTGATGAAGCGGCTGTTCTGCGGGAACAGGCTTTCGGTCAGCCCGAAGCGGGTCAGCACTTCCCAGTCAAAGGTCGGGGGTGTTGGCTGGGTTGTGGCCAGCGGGATGCTTCGGGGCGTTTTTCCGTCCAGAATTTCCAGCACCATCTTGGCGGCCTGTGCCCCGTGATCCTGTCCGCTCAGCAGCCTGCCGCCCACGATGCCGTGGTCCAGCAGGAAGTTCCACGCACCGTATATGGGCACACTGGCGTTGCGGTACAGGGTGTTGATGACTTCCGCTGCGGACAGGAAACGTCCCTGATTCTCCACGTAAAAGGGAACGAAGAACAGAAAGGTGTCATCGGGGAGCGTTCGGACGCGCTTGACCATCTGGTCCAGGGAGAGGTCGTCCCAGAATTCGAATTCCAGTCTGTCCTTGAAGGCCGGGATGCTTTTTCTGATCTGGGCCGAAATGGCCTGTGCGGTCAGGGACGGGTCCGCGATCACCACGGCGCGTTTTTTCCCGGGATCGAAATCCAGAGCGATTTCCATGTTGCCCTGAATGTCCAGTTTTTCGACAACGCCCGTGAATAGGGGCTGATTGTCGAGGTCGGCCATTTGCAGATCATTCACGCCGCAGAATACCACGGGAACGTCGGGGAACAGTTCGTTGTGGTTGTCCAGCATGAAGCGGAACGCGTCGTTGTCCGAGCAGATCACGGTGTCGAAATCGGTCTTGTGGAATTTCTGGGTGAAGAGCTGCTTGAGCAGGGCGCGATTTTCCGGGCCGGGATGTTTCTTGGCATCCATGTATTCCACTTGCAGGTCAACGGTGTACCGGCTTTTCCGCAAGGTCTGGCGTATGCCTTCCAGAATGTTGTCGGACCATTCGTATCCGTTCTGGTAGGAATTTATGTACAGAACCTGCTTGCGGTCCGTCCCGGCATGACAGGGGACGGTGACCAGCAGAAGCAGGATTGTGATGGCGAATTTCAGATTTTGCATGTGGGGATAAGATAGACGGGATCGCGACGGTGTCAATGAGAACGCGCTCCTGCGAGTCGGGGCGGATTACATCCTGATCTGAACGCCGATTTCCACGGTTCGCTCGGGGGGAATGCGAAAATACAGTGCCGGGCTCATGCTGTTTCGCGACATGAAGCGGTACAGGAATTTCCAGAAGCGTGGCCGGGATTGGGGGAGAGCAGACTTTCCCGGCCCAGAAAATAGACCGCTTCCTCGGGATGCACAGCAAGGCCCGAGGCATTTGCATGCAGCAGGTCCAGAGGGATGTTCGGGGTTTCGGCAAATCCGTATCTGGCGATGATCCGGTACAGGCCGTGATCAAGCACCTTGAGCACGATGCGGTCCTGTGAGGGAATCCGGGGGACGGGTTCGGTTATGATCGAGAAGATCATGGTTTTTTCCGGCAGGGAGTGCGTCAGTCGGACATAGCGCGTCAGGAACGGGGGAATGCCCCGGGGCGAAGCCGTGAGGCACACAGCGCATCCCGGAATACGGCGTATTTCCGGCTGACGGAGCAGGTCGTCCAGCGTGCTTTCGGGCAGGAGCTCCGGTGCGAGACTGGTGCGGATGGTCGCGCGCCCTCGGGCCCAGATCATCATGCACAGGCAGATGGTTCCGGCAATGGTCAGGGGAATCCAGCCTCCGCCGTCCAGTTTGGCCAGATTCGTCAGAAAGAAGCCCAGATCGAACACGAGAAATCCGGCACAGATCAGGCCTGCGGTCAACATTCCGCGTCCCAGCGATTTTCTGAGGTAGGCGAAATAGAGCAGGGTGGTGATGACCATGGTGGAGGTGATGGCTATGCCATAGGCCCCGGCCAGATTGTCCGAGCTCCTGAATGCTGCCACCAGCGCAAGGCAGGCTGCAGCCATGAGCCAGTTGGCTTCGGGGCAATATATCTGTCCTTCGGAGGTGCTTGATGTGTGGAAGATGTGCACGCGGGGCAGGTAGCCGAGCTGGATGGCCTGTCGAGTCAGGGAAAACACGCCGGAGATCACGGCCTGCGAGGCGATGATGGTGGCGCAGGTGGATAGGCCCACAAGGGGCAGGATCAGGCTGCGGGGCGCAAGGGCATAGAAGGGGGAAGCCGTGGCTTCGGCGTTCATCATGAGCACGGCGCCCTGCCCGAAATAGTTCAGAACGAGGGCGGGCATGGCCACGAAATACCAGGCCAGCCGGATCGGTTTTGCTCCGAAATGGCCCATGTCCGCATACAGGGCCTCGGCTCCGGTCACGCAGAGCACGACCGCGCCCAGTACGATGGTGGATTCTCTGCCGTTTTCCGCAAAGAACCGCATTCCCCACATCGGATTCAGGGCTGCCAGAGTCTGGGGATGGCGCAGCAGGGCCATGATGCCCAGAATTGCGATGGCGCAGAACCAGACCAGCATGACCGGGCCGAATACCGCGCCGATGCGGCTGGTGCCGTGGCGTTGCACTGCAAACAGCGCGGCCAGAATGATGCAGGTCAGGGGCACCACGTATGCATCCGCCGCCGAAGTGGCCACGGACAATCCTTCCAGAGCGGAAAGCACGGAAATGGCCGGGGTGATGATGCCATCCCCGTACAGGAGTGCGGCACCGAACAGGGCTGCCGGGACCACCCATTTGCGTTGGTTTCGCCAAGATTCGGGCAAGACTGCGAACAGGGCGAATATGCCGCCTTCGCCCTGATTGTCCGCGCGCATCACGAACGCCACGTATTTCACGCTGATGACCGCGGTCAGCGACCAGAACACCAGCGAGAGCACGCCCAGCACGTTGTTCGGCGTGGCGGGCACGGCGTGAAAGCCGCTGAAGCACGCCTTGAGCGCATAGAGCGGACTGGTGCCAATGTCTCCGAAAACAATGCCAAGCGCGGCCAGAGACAGGGCGGCTGTGGACGATGTGTGCCTTTTTCTCATCTTGCCGGAAACTCTATCAGAGTCTGCCGTGTGGTGAAACCGGATTCTGTTCCGTGGGGTGAAGCTTCGGGTCGGACCTGCCGATAGGACGGGCAGACCGGTGACAAGGAGCGTTGCCATGCTGATGGAAGTTCATGAAGGACGGCTGTCCGCGCTATTCCCATGGATTGCGGAAGCGGAGGCCGGGGAATCGGAAGCAGATGTATCCGGGGATACCGTGCAATTGTCGGAAAAGGCTCTGCGTCTGTTTGAGGAAAGTTCGTTTGCGTCCATGGCGGACGGGACGTATTCCCTGAAGAGCATTGATCGGCGCATTGCCGTGGTGCAGGCCGAGATTGATCTGGTCTGGAATTCGGCTTTGCCCTGGGATGAAAAGAACCGGCAGGTTCAGGCCAAGGAAAACGAGATTGCCCTGCTTCAGGCCGGGCAGTTCACGTTTCTGAAATCGAGAATTTCAAGGATGGTGTAGGGGCGGGATTCTGTTATGCTGGAGGAACAAAGGTCCCTTGTGGTGTGACAAGTTGGTACGATTTCACTTCTTCAGGGCGCGTAGCCGCGCCGCTTCCGCCGTGCCAACCTGCAAGGTGAGGATTTCGCCCTTCCCGGGCGAGTTCATTTTTTTGTTGGGGCAAAAAAATAAACGAAAAAAAAGCCCCTTTGCACTGTGCTCCCGACTCCCTCGGGCAGGAACCAGTAGCGCCCTTTCGCCGGGCGATTGCGACGTTTCCTGCGGAAACCGCATCGCCCCGACTTCGGTCGCCTCGACTGGTTCCAAGCCCTCGCGAGCCGAAATTCGGTCAGAGTAAGGGACAGTATTCCAGATGTGACGAGCTCCCCCGGCCCAACCAACCTCCCACCGTTTCCCTTTGATCAAGGCATACGGTCCTGTGGCGAACGCACGGCAGAACAGCCTTGATCAAGTAGGAAACGCGCACGGCTGGGGCGATCCCAAAAGGCGGCTTTTGCATTCTTTTATCCGCCTTGGAATAAAAGAATGTCGCCCGGAAAGGGCGAAATCTTCACTGAACAAGCTGGCGCGCAGTCTAAGGCGAATTGCTTCGCCCGGCACGGCTGTCCAAGCTGGTACGGCCCCACCTCTTCAGGGCGCGTAGCCGCGCCGTTTTCGCCGTGCCATCCTGCAAGGTGAGGATTTCGCCCTTTCCGGGCGAGTTCATTTTTTTGTTGAGGCAAAAAAATAAACGAAAAAAAAGCCTCTACGCACTGTGCTCCCGCCTCCCTCGGGCAGGAACCAGTAGCGCCCTCTCGCCGGGCGATTGCGACGTTTCCTTCGGAAACCGCATCGCCCCGGCTTCGGTCGCCTCGACTGGTTCCAAGCCCTCGCGAGCCGAAATCCGATCTAAGTAAGGAAAACTGTTCCGGGCGTGACAGGTCGCCTCGGCTCTACCAAGCTCCCTCGGCCCAACCAACTCTCCACCGTTACCCTTTGATCAAGGCTTCCGTTCCAGTGGCGGACGCTCGGCAGAACAGCCTTGATCAAGTAGGAAACGCGCACGGCTGTGGCGATCCCAAAAGGCGGCTTTTGCATCCTTTTATCCGCCTTGGAATAAAAGGATGTCGCCCGAGAAGGGCGAAATATTCACTGAACAAGCTGGTGCGCAGTCTACGGCGAATTGCTTCGCCCGGCACGGCTGTCCAAGCTGGTACGGCCCCACCTCTTCAGGGCGCGTAGCCGCGCCGTTTTCGCCGTGCCATCCTGCAAGGTGAGGATTTCGCCCTTCCCGGGCGAGTTCATTTTTTTGTTGAGGCAAAAAAATAAACGAAAAAAAAGCCTCTACGCGGTGTGCTCCCGACTCCCTCGGGCAGGAACCAGTAGCGCCCTTTCGCCGGGCGATTGCGACGTGTCCTCCGGAAACCGCATCGCCCCGGCTTCGGTCGCTTCAACTGGTTCCAAGCCCTCGCGAGCCGAAATCCGATCCGGGTAAGGGACAGTGTTCCAGATGTGACGAGCTCCCCCGGCCCAACCACCTTCCACCGTTTCCCTTTGATCAAGGCCTCCGGTCCTGTGGCGAACGCACGGCAGAACAGCCTTGATCAAGTAGGAAACGCGCACGGCTGGGGCGATCCCAAAAGGCGGCTTTTGCATTCTTTTATCCGCCTTGGAATAAAAGAATGTCGCCCGGAAAGGGCGAAATCTTCACTGAACAAGCTGGCGCGCAGTCTAAGGCGAATTGCTTCGCCCGGCACAGCCCACAAAGCTGGTACAGCCCTATTTCTTCAGGGCGCGGGACGCGCCCTCTCCCGCTAGTCGTGCAAATGACAACTCACCCACCGATACGGGCCGAGATCCTTTCTGCGTGGTGCTTCCTTGCGGCAGATGTCCATGGCATGGGGGCAGCGCGGGTGGAAATGGCAGCCGGTCGGCGGATCGAGCGGGGACGGAATTTCCCCGGTGAGCGGGGTGAAGTCCACGCCGCGCTTTTCCAGACGCGGAACCTCGTTGAGCAGAGCTCTGGTATAGGGATGGAAGGGGGATTCGAACAGTCCCTCCACCGGCGAGACCTCCACGATGCGACCGAGATACATGACCGCGATGCGGTCCGAGATGTGCTCGACCACGCCGAGATCGTGGCTGATGAACAGGCAGGTCAGGTTCAGCTTTTCCCGCAGGTCCATGAACAGGTTCAGAATCTGGGCCTGAATGGACACGTCGAGCGCGGCAACGGATTCGTCGCATACCAGACATTCCGGCTGCATGGCCATGGCGCGGGCAATGCCGATGCGCTGGCGTTGGCCGCCCGAGAACTGGTGCGGATAGCGGTTCTTGTAGACCGGGTCCAGACCGCATTGGAGCATGATGTCATCCAGATACTCGTCCAGTTCCCGTTTCGTGGTCAGGCCGTGAAAGAGCGGGGCCTCGCCGATGATCTTGCGGACGCGCTTGCGCGGATTCAGGGAGGCGAAGGGGTCCTGAAAGATCATCTGCACGTTCATGGCGTATTCCAGAGCCGCCTTGCGATCCAGAGTGCTGACGTCGTGGCCCTTGTAGAATATCTGTCCCGAGGATTGGGGCAGGATGCCGCAGAGCATGCGGCCGAGGGTGGATTTGCCGCACCCTGATTCACCGACAAGGCCCACGACCTCGCCAGGCATGACGCGCAGCCGCACGGAATCCACGGCCCGGACGCGTTCCTCGCGCAGGCTGGAGCCGAGGGATTGGGCGATGCGTCCGGCAAAGTCCAGTTTCTTGACAAAGACCCGGCTCAGGTCCTGGCAATGGAGAAAAGGCGTTTCAGTCTGATTCATATGTCATATCCGCTGGGCGAAATGGTTGCAGAACAAGTTCCGTCTTACTGGTTGGGGTGGAAGCACAGCACGCGGCGGCCCGGGCCGTCCTCGACCATGGGTGGGGCCTCCAGACAGGCTTCGGTTGCCTTGGGACAGCGCATGCGGAACGCGCAGCCCTGCGGCAGGCTGATCAGGGACGGGGTCATGCCCGGTATCTGATAGAGCCGGGCATTGCGGCGGTTGCGGCTGGGTACCGACCCGATCAGGCCCTCGGTATACGGGTGCAGGGGGCGGTCCAGCACGTCTTCGACCGGGCCTTCCTCGATGATGGTGCCCGCGTACATCACGGCCACGCGATGGGCCAGTCCGGCAATGACCGTGAGATCGTGCGTGATCCACATCAGGGCCATGCCGGTCTGCTCGCAGAGCCGTTGCATGACCGAGAGAATCTGGCTCTGGATGGTCACGTCCAGTGCTGTTGTCGGTTCATCCGCAATGATGAGTTCCGGGTTGTTGAGCAGGCCCGTGGCAATGGCCACGCGCTGGCGCATGCCGCCGGAGAACTGGTGCGGGTAGGCCTTGATTCGTTCCTCGGGAGAGGGAATGCCCACCGAGGCCAGCGCCTTGATGGAACGTTGCAGAGCCTCGGCACGGCTGACGCGTTCGTGGGCACGGATTGCCTCGATCATCTGGGTGTCGATGCGCAGGACCGGGTTCAGGGTCATCATGGGGTCCTGAAAGATCATGGCCACATGGTCTCCCCGGAACGCGCGCCATTCCGCCTCGCTCTGGCCGAGGAGTTCCTTGCCCTTGAACTTGATGCTGCCTTCCACCACACGGCCCGGCGGGTCCACCAGTCCCATGATGGAAAAGCCGGTCACGGACTTGCCGCTGCCGGACTCGCCGACAATGCCGATGACTTCGCCCTTGTTCACGGTCAGGGAAATGCCGTCCACGGCGCGGGCCACACCGGCGCGGGTGAAGAAGTGCGTTTTGAGATCGTGTATTTCGAGAAGAGGAGTGCTCATCGTTTCAGCCTCGGGTTCAGAACGTCGCGGAGTCGGTCGCCCACAAGGTTGATGCATACGATCAGCACGAGCAGGGCCAGACCGGGGTAAAAGCTGATCCAGTAGTACCCGCTTTGCAGGAACTTGAATCCGTTGGAAATCAGCAGCCCGAGCGAGGGCTGGGTGATGGGCATGCCCAGTCCGAGAAAGGACAGGGTCGCCTCAAGGGCGATGGCGCCCGCCACCTTGACCGTGGATATGACGATCAGCTCGGGCGTGCAGTTGGGCAGCACATGGCCGAACATGACGCGGCGTTGTGGCAGGGCCAGACATTTGGCCGCTTCCACGTATTCCTTGTTGCGTTCCACGAGCACGTTGCTGCGGATGGCGCGGGCATAGTAGGCCCACTGCACGATGACCAATGCCAGCGTGATCTTGTCCACGCCCTTGCCCAGAATGGCCAGAAGTATGAGTGCCACGAGTATGGCGGGAAAGCTGAGTTGCAAATCCACCACGCGCATGATGAACGAGTCGGTCTTGCCTCCGACATACGCGGCCCACAGACCGATGGCTGCGCCCACGATCAGGGCGAGGATGGTGCTGACCACGCCCACGCCCAGACTGATGCGCAGGCCGTACATGATGGCACTGAGCATGTCTCGGCCCTGCGAGTCGGTGCCCAGATAGTAGGTGATGGATTCGTCCATGGACTTGGAGCCGGGTTCCAGCTTGGAGTCCATGATGTCGATGGCCATGAGGTCGTAGGGATTCTGGGGTGCGATGATCGGGGCGAGCAGGGCCAGTCCGATGATCGCGACCAGTATGACCAGTCCGATGGTGGCCACGCGGCTTTCGAAAAATTCCCGGACGGCTTCCAGCAGCAGGGAATCGCCCTGCACGGGGTGGTCGGTGTTCGGGGTGTTGGTTGCGGTGTCTGCCATGTCTGTTCCTAGCGCTGGTCGCCCAGACGTACTCTGGGGTCCAGAATCGAGTAGAGGATGTCCACGATCAGGTTGATGATGATGAACATGGTCACGGTGATGAGCAGGTAGGCCACGATGATGGGGCGGTCCAGCACTCCGATGGAGTCGATGACCAGCTTGCCCATGCCGGGCCAGGCAAAGATGGTTTCCGTGACAACGGCAAAGGCGATCAGGTTGCCCAGCTCCATGCCGAGAACCGTGACCACCGGGATCATGATGTTCTTCATGACGTGCAGGCCGATGATGCGGGTGTTGGAAAGTCCCTTGGCCTTGGCGAACTTCACGTAGTCCATCTGGAGGTTTTCCTGCACTCCGGCGCGGCTGAGCCGGATGGCCAGCGATGTCTTGAACAGGGCCAGATTCATGGCCGGGAGTATGAGGTGCTTGATGCCGTCCCAGGACAGGAAGCTCACCGGGATGCCGAACAGGTCCACGGTGTCGCCTCGTCCGCCCGAAGGCAGCAGGTCGAAGTGCACGGAAAAGATGATGATGAGCATGAGCCCGACCCAGAACGTGGGCAGACTGAAGCCCAGAATGGAAAAGCGCATGATGTTGCGGCCGATCCAGTTGTCGTGCTGGATGCCCGCGACCATGCCCAGAGGAATGCCCACGAACACGGCCATGAGCATGGCCGTGAAGGCCAGCTCCAGCGTGGCGGGCAGCCGCGTCAGGATGATCTTCAGGGCGGGTTCATTGTAGACGAAGGAATTGCCGAAGTTGCCGTGCAATGCGCCCTTGAGAAAGATGAAGTATTGTTCCCACAGGGGTTTGTCCAGACCCAGCGCCTTGACGGCGCGGGCGTATTCGGCCGGGGTGGCGTCCGGTGCGATCAGGATGTCCACCGGGTTGCCGATGTAGAATACGCCGACAAAGACCAGTACGGACATGACCAGCAGGACCACGGCGCTTTGCGTGATTCGGCGGATGAGAAAAGCGAGCATGTGGCTTGGCGCTCCAGAAGCCGGGGGGCGCGTCGTGCGCGCCCCCCGGAAGTTGATCGGTTGCGATGATTATTGAGCGATGCTGATTTCGCGGGACAGGGTGTAGCCGTCGGTGCGGCCATTGTATTCCAGACCCTTTTTCATGCCCCAGACATTGACCTGATAGTGGATGGGCACGATGCCGGTATCATTGATGCCGATTTCCGTGGCTTCGATGATCAGCTGATTGTGCTTGTCCGGATCGACCGTGACCAGAGCCTCTTCCAGCTTCTGATCCAGCACCGGGTTGGAGTAGCGGCCGCGGTTGGAAGCGCCGAAGCCCTTTTCCTTGTCATAGGTGTGGAGCAGGGAGGCGAGACAGTTGGACTGTTCACCGGTGTCCGTGGCCCAGCCCACGAGCATCAGGCTGAATTCCAGAGCCGAGGCTTTGCCGAAGTACACGGACTTGGGCATGGTGTTCACCTCGGTCTTGATGCCGATCTTGGTCAGCATCTGGGCAACGGCCTGAGCGATGTCCGCGTCATTCACGTAGCGGTCGTTGGGACCGTGCAGGGTGATGCGGAAACCTTCGGGATATCCGGCTTCGGCCAGCAGGGCCTTGGCGCCCTTGGGGTCATAGGGTTCGGGCTTCAGGTTGGTGCTGGTGCCCTCGTAGCCGTCCGGCACCATCTGGCTGGCGGGAACGGCCAGACCATCCATGATGCGGGCCGCAATGGCCTGACGGTTGATGGCCTTGGAAATGGCCTTGCGCACGCGGGAATCCTTGAGAGGGTTCCTGATCTTCTCGCCGTTGTTGCCCATCACCGTGGGCGTGTCGTCGCGGTCCGAGTCGAGGTGCAGATAGATCAGGCGGGTGGACGGAGACTTGGACAGGTGCAGATTCTCTTCCTTGCTCAGGTGCTTCACGTCCGCCGGGGGCACGAAGTTGATCAGGTCCACGTCGCCGGCCATGAGCGCGGCCACGCGGGTGCCGTCATTGGTAATGGGCTTGATGATGATGGTTTCCCAGGGAGACTTGTCGCCCCAGTAGTTGTCGTTGCGCGCATAGGTGATCTTGTCGCCGCGATCCCATTTGACCAGCTTGTAGGGGCCGGTGCCGATGCAGGCCACGCCCGAGTTGAAATCCTCAGTTTTCCTGCCTTCGGCGTTTTTCTTGGAAACGATGGGGAAGGCGGCCAGATTGCGAGGCAGCAGCGGGGCCGGATTTTCGGTGTGAAAGCGGATGGTGTGGTCATCCACGATTTCGATTTCCTTGATGGCAGTCACGAATCCGGTGAAGGAGGACGGGCTGTTGGGCACCTGAGGAATGCGCTCCAAGGTGAATTTCACGTCCTTGGCGGTGAACGGCGAGCCGTCATGGAAGGTCACGCCCTTGCGGAGCTTGAATTCCCAGACAGTGTCGCTGACCGGGGTCCAGGATTCGGCCAGCCCGGGTTCGAGCTTCTGCCGGTTGTCCTGCCGGATGAGCTTGTCGAAAACATACAAGGCCTGCATGTTGTTTGCAGAAACATTGTGAAAATGGGGATCGAGGGATGTGGGCTCTCCTTTGAGTCCCAGAGTCAGGGTCGAGGCCCAGACCGTGGAGGTGCCCACCAGCAGCAAGGCCAGCAGAGTGATGGCAGCCAGTAACTTGTTCCGCATGAATCTCTCCTTGTTGTTTTACGAAATAGTCCGTAAATATCGCATGATTTCGTCTAAAAATCAATACGGTGCCGGTTTATGGGCGATAGCCGGGTGTTTTTCCGGAATAATTCGTTTTTTCGGTGGAATTTGCGTATAAGCCGCACTTCATTCTCGTTTTGAGCCGGGCTCTCATGCCGACGGAGGAATGAATTCATGGAACGGATTGAAAAGTACCTTTTGGATAATGAATCCGGAATGTTCGACCTGCTTGAAAGGCTGGTGCGCATCAACAGCCACACAGCGAACAAGGCGGGAGTGGATCGTGTTGCCGACGCGGTGCAGGCCGAATTGGAGGGGATGGGACTGCTGGTCAGGCGCATTGAAAACGACGAGGTCGGCGATTATCTGGTTGCCGAGACCCCGGAGCGCGCCAATGGCGGCGGAGCCATGCTGTGCGGGCACATGGACACCGTGTTCCCTCCGGAAATGGGCTTTGACTGTTTCGTGCGCGAGAACGGCCTGATCAAGGGGCCGGGCGTGTATGACATGAAGAGCGGCATCGTGTGCGGAATATATGCGCTCAAGGCACTGGATGCGGCTGGATTGCTCAAGGGGCGGTCCGTGGCATTCGTGCTGAATTCCGATGAAGAGACCGGGTCCATCCGGTCGCGGCATACCATTATCGAGGAAGCGGAAAAGAGTGATTTCTGTTTTGTCATGGAAGGCGCGGAGCTGAATGGCGAAGTGGTGACCGGTCGCAAGGGGCGGACCACGTTTTCCCTCGAGGTGCAGGGAAGGCCGTGCCATGCCGGAGCCTGCCCCCTGCCCAAATCCAGTGCGGTCATGGAGCTGGCGCATCGGATTCTGGAGCTTGAAGCCCTGAACGATCCCGATGCCGGAACTTCCCTGAATGTCGGCGTGATCGAAGGTGGAGTGGGCGTGAACACGGTTCCGGCTCAGGCTCGGGCCATGGTGGAATTCCGGTTTGTCGAGGAACGGCTCGGCGAGGAGCTGTGGGCAAAGGTGGAACGCCTTGCCGCGTCTCCGGTCACGCCGGGAGTGACCGGCCGCGTGGAACGGCTTGCCGGACGACCGTCCATGCAGACCAGTCAGGCGATCATGGATTTGTATGCCGTGGTCCAGGAAACCGCCGACAGGCTCGGCCTGTCAGTGGACAACGTGTTTCGCGGGGGCGGATCGGATGCGAATTTCGTGAGCCGGACCGGAATCCCTGTGCTGGATGGTCTCGGCCCTGCCGGGGATCATTGTCATACCCCGGACGAATACATGGTGGAATCGTCCATGGTGGAGCGGACATTGCTGACCGCCGTGGCCCTGCACAGGGCTTTCGAGCGGTTTGGCGGTTAGTGGAGGAAAGTTGAAAACGCCCCCGGCCGGAAGGTCGGGGGCGTTTTTTTGCTTTTGAATCAGTCCTCGTCTGACGGCGGCGCGACAAGGCACAGCGGAACCGTCACCGTGATGCATACCCCTCTGCCCGGTGCCGATTCGATGATGGCTTCTCCGCCAAAGGCCGCGGCTCGTTCGCGGATGCTGGACAGGCCGTTGCCGTATCGGGAAACGGTGTCGGCATCGAATCCCATGCCGTCGTCCTCGATCATCAAATCCAGCTCGTTGTCGATCATGCCGATCTGAATGTCGATGCGCGAAGGCTTGCCGTGGCGGACAGAGTTGTTCAGCGCTTCCTGAATGATGCGGTACAGATTGCTGCGCAGCATCGGGGGAACGGTGTCCTCGGGGATGCTCATGTCGTAGAGCACCTTGACGGAATGGACTTCCTCCGTGGTTCGGCAGAGCCATTGCAGCGCGGATTTCAGACCGAGTTCGTCGAGCACGGCGGGCCGCAGGTTGTGGATGGTCCGGCGCAGGTCTTCCAGTGATCGACCGAGAAGCTCCCGCACCTTCTGGATGCCGTCTGTCCTGCATCCCCGTTTTTCCAATTGGGTGACCTCGTTGCCGAGCAGCACACGCCCGGCAGTGAGGGCCTGGCCAATGCCGTCATGCAGTTCGCGACCTATGCGTCCGCGTTCGTTGTCCGTGGCCTCCAGAAACCGCTGGCGCGAAACCGTGATCTTTTCCAGCCGACGCGTCATGGCGTTGAAGGCCTGGGAAACATCGACGATTTCGTTGCCCTTGCCCAACTGGCCGACACGTGCGGACAGGTTGCCGCTGGCTGCCGAATCAATGGCCTGCGAAAGCTCGCCCAGAGGGCGCATCAGACTTTTCCACAGGGCAAGAGCCCAAAGCGCCATGAAGACGATGGCGCATGTCACGATGCCTGCCAGCACCCAGTTGCGTACCTGCTGGGTTGCGTAGGCCTTCTGGAAGCCGTCCCGGGCCGCCATGTTCGCCTGCGTGGACATGAAGTCCAGAAGAACCGTGAGGTGCGACAGCATGTACTGGCGGGTCGTCTTGTACTTGTTCGGATTCGATTCGTTTTGCTGCGTGATCTTCTTGAGCTTCATGAAGGCGCTGTCCGCCCGATCAAGCTCCCGCTCCAGCCGCGCAAGAAGCGGTGTATTCTGTCGTTCCTTGTAGCTGCGTATCAGAGCTTCCAAACATTCCCGTTTCTTGACCCATTGGTAGGCCACTCTTTCGACATTGTCCGGGGTGAACTCCACGCCCAGAACGTGCAGGGCCGTCACTTCCTTGAGAATGGCCGTGGCGTTGCGGCTGTGGGTCAGCGAAGCGGCGATCTGCTTTTCCGTCAGATACAGGCAGGTGGTGCCTATGGCGAAGAAGAGAATGGTGAACGCCAGCAGAAAGAGAAGTTTGGTTCGTATGCGCATTCTTTTCTAGTGAATGAGAGTGACGGAATCCGGATCGACTTCTTCCAGAATGGAGTAGTCGATCAGACCGAGGAAGTTGCGGGGGGTGTCATACTGCACGAGGTCGCACTGCATGGCCCACTGGTCGATGCCTTCGAGAGTGGTCAGCAGCGCCTGCTTGAGGCCGATTTCGTAATTGCCTTCCTTTTCGATGAAGCGCTTGACCTTGCCGAGCTTGATGTTCTGGGCTTCCGCCACGACCTTGATGGTCTCCTGCGGGTGGGTGAGGATGTATTCATTGGCCCGGATCATGGCCGCATACATGCGCTTTATGCCTTCGCGTTTGGCCTTGATGGTGTCGCGGGAGGCGATGTGGGAAACGATCTGGCGGCCCATGGCTCCACTCTTGAGCATGACGAAGTTGTCGCCGAGCAGTTTCTGGGCCTGCGTGATGGGCTGGCTGTGCTGGCAGAATGCGTCGATGCTTCCGTCGGCCAGAGCCGGGGCCAGCTGGGGCTTTTTCATGAACACGATCCTGACTTCGTCAAAGGGGATGCCCGCGTAGCTCAGTACCTTGTACACATAGAAATGGGCATAGGTGCCCTTGATCACGCCGATGGTCTTGCCGCGAAGGTCCTTGGGGGTCAGGATGCCCCTGTCCTTGCGTCCCACGACCTTGAGCAGATCGTCGGCAGTGGCACCGGTGGCGATGATGGCATATTTCGAGAAATCCAGATTTTCCAGAACGATGCTTACGCTGCTGGTGTGGGCAATGTCTGCCTTGCCCTCAAGCATTGCGATGAGAGCCTGAGGCCCGGATTTGCGGCGGACGAGTTCGACCTGAACGCCTTCCTCCTGAAAATATCCTTTATGTTCGGCCATGAATACTTGTGCAGACATGGGACCGGTGCCCAACGCAATGGTGACTTTGGGCATTTCGGCCATTGCGGTAGATGTAGAAAGAAAAATGGCAAGCAGTGTCAATAGTAGAAAACGTTTCATAGCGAACTCCATAGTTGCTTTGCTATAAATTATAGAAACCAAAACAGAGGGGTTGATATTGATTAACATTTTATAAAATTGAACGAATGGCAACCCTAACCAGTTACTTTCGTAAAAAGCTTATATGACAATATGTTGCATTGCAACCAGCAGGAAAACCCGTATTTGACCCTACCAAGTGCACAGGGAGGGTCCCCCATGAATTGGGGTGCACCCGACTTTACCGTTGCCCGCTTTTTTTTCATTTCATGAGACGTAGTCCGTGTTAACCGAAAAGCATGAAGGGGGTTTATCATGCTTCAGACTGGGAAAATCGTGAAGGCGTGGATCAAGGAACAGCGTCAGGGAGGAATCTTGACTCCGAGTGATGTTCATGGTTGTGACGGCATCGAGAATTCTGTAAACAAGTTGTGCGACTTGATGCAGAAAACCGAAGACGTTACACCGGTTGTCCTGATAGCTTCGAAGCTGGGCTACCTGGTGACCGCAAAGAACAATGCAACAAACGATACTGATAGCTGAGGATCATCCGTTGATCCGGGACGGCCTGAAGGCGCTCATTGCCGACAGGGCCGAATGGCGTGTGGTTGGGGAGTCTGCCGACGGGCTTGAAGCGATTCAGCTCCTGCACAAATACGAGCCCGATCTGCTCATGGTGGATCTTTCCATGCCCAAGGCAAACGGCATCCGCGTCATCGAGGAAGCCCGACGGTATTCGCCGGAAACCAGAATACTGGTTCTGTCCGCGCATGCCGAGGAGGAATTCATCTTCGCGGCGCTCATGGCCGGGGCAAACGGATACGTGATCAAGGACTCGGAGAACAATGAGCTGGTCCGGGCCATTGAAAGCGTGCTGGGCGGAAACGCCTATCTGAGTCCGTCCGTGGCCACCGAGGTCATCAACGGATACGTGCGGTCAAGCTCCGCACCTGCGGAGGGCTCCATGAGCACGCTGACTCCGCGGGAAAAGGAAGTGCTTCAGCTTATCGTGGAGGACAGGGGCAGCAATCAGGAGATTGCCGAGCATCTGTTCATCAGCGTGAAGACTGCGGAAAAGCACAAGACCAACATTCTGCGCAAGCTCAATGCCAAGAACAGCGCGGAACTTGTCCGGCGATTCAAGTCGATGGACGTGCTGTAACTGCATTAATTTGGAAACGGAAAACGGGTCGGCATGAACATGTCGGCCCGTTTTTGCATTTGGGGGGAAGAGGGCCGCCGTCAGATGAAGAGGCTGGAACTGTTGTGGGATTTCGGTTCATGCCGCTGAAAATCAAAGGGCTTGCAGACAACGTCCGCAAGCCCTTGATTGCCTGTGGTGCGCCAGCGAGGATTCGAACCCCGGGCCGTCGGCTTAGAAGGCCGATGCTCTATCCACCTGAGCTACTGGCGCATTAGCGGCGCAACATGTAATTGAATCGTCGGGTTTGGTCAAGGAGATAATGAAGATCGGGCCGGATCGGGGGGCTGGTTCCGGGTGTTTCGTCCCGGAGAATTTCCTGTTATGACCCCGCCGTGAACACATTCAATACCTATTCCGACCTGACTCGCCACATGGAGCGGCTCGGGTTGTTTCATATGAATCTGACCCTTGACCGCATGGCGCGTTTTCATCGCGAACACGGCAGGTTTTCCATGCCGATCGTGCATGTGGTCGGGACCAATGGCAAGGGGTCCACTTCCCGGTTTTTCGAAGCCATTGCCCGGGCGCACGGCCTGCGCACCGGCCTGTTCAACTCTCCGCATTTCGTGTCGCCCCGGGAGCGCGTTCGCGTGAACGGTCGCATGCTGGACCGCGAGGAGTGGGTCGAACTGGCCAATGCGGTCATGGACACGCCCGGGGGCTCGGACCTGACGTATTTCGAATTCCAGACCTGTCTGGCCATGCTGGCCTTTGAACGGCACGATGTGGACGTGGCCGTGATGGAGGCCGGGCTTGGCGGACGGTTCGACGCGACCAACGTGTTTGCGCCCGGATTGACCCTGTTTGCGCCCGTGGGCATGGACCACGAGAAGATACTCGGACCGACGCTGGAAGACATTGCCCGGGACAAGTCCGGGGCCTTGCACGCGCAGAGCAGGGCTGTGACCGGACCGCAGGATTCGGCAGTGATGCGTGTGTATCGGGAACGCGCCGACTCGCTGGGCATTGTTCTGGATTCCGCGGAATCCCTTGCCGAGGTCCCGCCGCAGTCCGCGCTTGGTCTGCGCGGTTCGCATCAGCGGGAAAACGCACGGCTTGCTCTTGCCGGATGGCGCGAATTCGTGCGCATGGCCGGGCGGGAGTCCCGGTCTGAAGCCGAGGCCGAGGGATTGCGCCGGGCGTTCGTTCCCGGTCGGATGCAGTTCATCGACTTTGGTGGCCGTACTCTGATTCTGGACGGCGCGCACAATGCCCATGCGCTGACTGCCATCAAGCGGGCACTGGATGCGGAGGGGCTGGTGCCGGATGCATTGGTATTCGCCTGTCTGGCGGACAAGGATTTCGATCCCATGCTGCCGCTGCTGCAATCCCTGACCCCGGGGCCGGTGCTCGTGCCCGGTCTGGACAATGAACGGGCCGGGGATGCCCGGGCTCTGGCAGAGCGCATCGGGCCGAAGGCCGTGCCCGTGTCCGACATTGCTGCAGCTTTGGGAAGCATTGGGCCGGAACTGAAAACGGTGCTTGTCTGCGGGTCCTTGTATTTGCTGGCCGAGTTTTATACACTTCATCCGGAGTTTTTGACACCGCAACCGTAGCCGGATGTATCATGAGCAGTTTGTACAAGCACATTCCTTCCGTGAACGACGCCTTGGACGCGTTGACGCGGGACTCGTATTTCTCGGAGTTGCCCCGTCCCCTGCTCAAGGGGCTGGTCAATGAATTCCTCGACGTGTGCCGAGAGGAAATCCGGGCAGGACTGATTGCGGAGCCGGACGCATTGGCTCTGGAGGCGCTTCTGCCGCGCATGTCCGCGCATGTCCGCGCCAAGTCCCGTCCGCATTTCCGGCGCGTGCTGAACGCCACGGGCGTGGTGGTGCACACCAATATGGGCCGATCCCTGCTCGCGGATTCCGCGATCCGGGCGGTTGCCGAGGCGTGCGGCCACTATTCCAACTGCGAATTCGACCTTTCCACGGGCGAACGGGGCAGCCGTTACAGCCATGTGGAGGAGCTGCTGTGCCGCATAACCGGGGCCGAGGCCGCGCTTGTGGTCAACAACAACGCGGCCGCCGTGTTCATCATGCTGGAAACCCTTGCCCGGGGCAGGGAAGTGATCGTTTCCCGGGGGCAGCTCGTGGAGATCGGCGGTTCGTTCCGCATTCCGGACGTGATGACCAAGTCCGGGGCCATCCTGCGCGAAGTCGGGGCCACGAACCGGACCCATGTTTACGACTATGAAGGGGCCATCAATGAGGAAACTGCCGCGCTCATGCGCGTGCACACCTCGAATTTCCGCGTGGTGGGCTTTACCCGCGAGGTGAGCCTGCCCGAGATGCGCGCCCTTGGGGACAGGTACGGCCTGCCCGTGATCGAGGACCTGGGCAGCGGTACCCTGTATTCGCTGGAAAATGCCGGGTTGCACGGCGAGCCCACGGTGCAGCAGGTCGTGGAACAGGGCGCGGACGTGGTGTCCTTTTCCGGGGACAAGGTGCTGGGCGGCCCGCAGGCCGGCATCATCGTGGGACGGCGCGAATACATCGAGCGCATCAAGCGCAATCCGATCAACCGCGCCATGCGCATCGACAAGATGACATTGGCCGCGCTGGAAGCGACCCTGCGCCTGTATCTGGACATGGACCTTGCCCGCGAGCGCATTCCCACCCTGCGCATGATCACCATGTCCGAGGCCGCGCTCAAGAGCCGGGCTCGGCGGCTGGCCGACACCCTGCGCAAGGTGCTGGGCGATCGCGTGGCCGTGGCCCTGAAGCGCGGTTTTTCGCGCGTGGGCGGCGGTGCGTTTCCGGAATATGATCTGCCCGGCACGCTGGTCAGCGTGACGACCGAAGAAATTTCCATTCCCGAACTCAGGCAGCGGCTTCTGGACACGGACCCGCCTCTGGTGGCGCGCATCGAGGACGATGCCTTTCTGCTGGATCCGCGCACGCTTGATTCCCGGGAATTCGGAATGGTCGCCGCAGCCTTGCGGCAGGCCCTTGATATGCAATAAGGAGATTGCCATGAGCAAGAAACTGGAACTTGAATATGAGCCGAAAAACGCATGGAAGGTCTATTCCTCGGAAAAGGACCGCAAGGCCATGCACAAGACCGCTGCCGAGTACATCGACTTTCTGTCCTCGTGCAAGACCGAGCGGCTGGTCATGGATTACGTGCGCAAGCGCGCCGAGAAAGCCGGATTCGTGGATGATCTGCGCGCTCCGGCCTGCTTTCGTTTCAATCGGAACAAGACCTGCTTTCTGGCGCGAAAAGGGAAGAAGCCTCTGTCTCAGGGGTTTCGTCTGCTGGGCGCCCATGCCGACTGCCCCCGTCTGGATCTGAAGCAGCGTCCCCTGTACGAGGACCTGGACCTGTGCCTGGCCAAGACCCACTATTATGGCGGCATCCGGAAGCACCAGTGGCTGACCATGCCGCTGGCCCTGCATGGCGTGGTGGTCAGAACCGACGGCACGGTTGTGAACGTGTGCATTGGCGAGGACCCGTCCGACCCGGTGCTGGTCATCACCGACCTGCTGCCGCATCTGGCGCACAAGGATGCGAACCGCAAGCTTTCCGAGGTGTTCGAAGGCGAGAAACTGAATCTGGTTCTGGGACAGTCCCCGGCCGAGGAAGGCTCCGAAAAGCTCGAGAAGCCGGTCAAGCGGCGCGTGCTGGAAATCCTGAACAAGCGGTACGGCATTGTGGAGGCCGATCTGCTCAGCGCGGAATTGCAGGCTGTCCCGGCTGGCCCGGCCCGGTTCGTTGGACTGGACGAGTCCCTGATCGGCGGCTACGGCCATGATGATCGCTCCAGCGTATTCTGCGCCCTTGAGGCCCTGATGGCCGAGCCCGAGCCGGAATATGCCCAGATCGTGCTGTTCTGGGACAAGGAGGAGATTGGTTCGGATGGCGCTACCGGTGCCAAGAGCTATTTCTTCGAATACTGCATGGAGGAGCTGGCCGAGGCGTGGGAGCCGGGCGCACGGATGTCCGCCATCTTTACCAATGGTTCGGCTTTGTCCGCAGACGTTTCCGCAGCCATGGACCCGAACTTCAAGGAAGTGTACGAGCCCCTGAACGCAGCCCGCATGGGCTATGGGCCGTGCTTCAACAAGTTCACGGGCCATCGCGGCAAGGTCGGCGCCAATGACGCGCATCCCGAGTTCATCGGCCAGTTGCGCGCCGTGTTCGACAAGGCCGGAGTTCCGTGGCACATGTCCGAACTGGGCAAGGTGGACGAGGGCGGCGGCGGAACCGTTGCCAAGTTTCTCGCGGTCTACGGCATGGACGTGATCGACGTGGGGCTGCCCGTGCTGTCCATGCACAGTCCGTTCGAACTGGTTGCCACTGCGGACCTGTACGCCTGCATCCAGGCATTCAGGGCCTTCCTGAAAAACTAGAAGATTCGGAAGGGCCCGGTGATTGCCGGGCCCTTTTTTCATGCTTGGAGGAGCCGCTCATGGAACAGCGTATCAGCGTGATTACCCTTGGAGTCAGGAATTTGGCCCGGAGCAAGGCGTTTTACGATGCTCTGGGCTGGCGCATGGATTCTTCCAGGGAGGAAGAGGGCGCGATCATTGCCTATAACCTGCATGCTTCGACCCTGTGTCTGTATTCCTGGGACGGGCTGGCCGAGGATGCTCAGGTCGATTCCTCGGGGAGTGGATTTCGGGGCGTGACTCTTGCCTACAATGTTTCCACCCGGGAAGAGGTGGATCAGGTGCTGGCCGAGGCCGAACAGGTGGGCGGTTCCATTGTCAAGCCAGCGCAGGACACGTTCTGGGGCGGATACTCCGGGTATTTCGCGGACCCGGACGGCATGCTCTGGGAAGTGGCGTGGAATCCGTTTTCCCCGCTCGGTCCGAATCACGAATTTCAATGGTAACGCGCGGAACGACAGTATGCATTTTCTGATGGGGGATACATGCCGATAATCATGGGGACCGCCGGGCATATCGACCACGGCAAGACCACGCTGATCAAGGCGCTTACGGGCATCGACTGCGACAGGCTTTCCGAGGAGAAGAAGCGCGGCATCACCATAGAACTGGGGTTTGCCTTTCTTGATCTGGACAACGGGGCGCGCCTTGGCGTGGTGGACGTGCCGGGGCATGAGAAGTTCGTCAAGAACATGGTGGCCGGAGCTGCGGGCATCGATTTCGTGCTGCTGGCCATTGCCTCGGACGAGGGCATCATGCCCCAGACCCGCGAGCATCTGGAAATCTGCCAGCTTCTGGGCGTAAAGACCGGACTGGTGGCTTTGACCAAGGCCGACATGGTGGACGAGGAATGGCTGGAAATGGTGGTGGAGGAAGTGCAGTCCTACCTTGAACCCACCTTTCTTGGCGGTGCGCCCGTGATTCCGGTGTCCTCGCACACCGGGCAGGGGCTGGACATGCTCAGGGCCGAGCTTTCCTCGCTGGTGTCCACGCTGGCTCCGGAGCGGCGCACCGATCTGTTCCGGTTGCCTGTCGACCGTGTCTTCACCATGAAGGGGCACGGCACCGTGGTGACCGGTACCATGATTTCCGGCTCCATCTCCGTGGGCGACGACGTGATTGTGTATCCCGCGGGCAAGGCCTCCAGGGTGCGCGGGCTGCAATCCCACGGCCAGACTGTGGAAACTGCGGAAGCGGGCCGCCGTACTGCCGTGAATCTTCAGAATCTGGAAGTGGACGACCTGCATCGCGGCGATGTGATCGCCCGGCCCGGCACCCTGTTTCCTTCGGATGTGTGGGAGGTGGAACTGACGGTTCTGGAATCCTCGCCCCTGCCGCTCAAGCACCGCAAGGAAGTGCATTTTCATCATGGAGCAAGGGATGTGCTGGCGCGTGTGTATCTGCTGGATCGCGACCAGCTTGCTCCGGGCGAAACCGCAGTGTGTCAGGTTCGGTTTTCCGGCCCCATGGTTTCGGTGTATGGTGATCGGGTCGTGCTGCGATCCTTTTCCCCGCTCCGGGCCTTTGCCGGGGGCAAGGTGATCGGGCCGGTGGGCCGCAAGGTCAAGCGGTTCTCGGATCAGGTGAAGCTGGTCGAACGGCTGGTGAACGGTTCACCCGAGGAACTGGTGGGCGTGCATCTGGAGCGTGCCGGAAATGGCGGGGCAAGCCATGCCGAACTGCTGGTCATGACCAATCTGGGCACCAAGGCGCTGGACAAGGCCCTGCAATCGCTGGGCGGCAAGGGACAGGCCCTGATGTTCGACCGCGACGAGCGGCGTTTCGCGGGCGGAGACGTGCCGGAACGACTGGCTTCCGGGCTTCTTGATTTTTTGGCCGAATTCCATCGTGCCCAGTCCATGAAACCGGGCGTGCAGCGCGGCGAACTGGCTTCCTCGTGGGGCAGGGGCATTCCGCCCAAGCTGTTTCACATGGTGCTGGAGCGGCTCATCAAGCAGGGCAGGGTGGTTGCCGAGCAGGAAATGCTCAAGCTGCCCGGGCACAAGGTGTCTCTGGCCTCGGATCAGGCCAAGGTGCGCGAGGTCATTCTTTCAGCCCATGAAAAGGGCGGGGCAACGCCGCCCAACGTCAAGGACGTGCTGGCCGAACTGGGCATGGACCGCAAGCAGGCCGCGCCCGTGTTCCGGCTGTTGCAGGACGAGGGCCTGCTCGTGAAGATCAACGAGAACATGTACTACCATGCCGCAGCCTTGAACGAAATTCGCCGCAATACCGTGGCGTTTCTGTCGAAAAAGGGAGAGATGAGCGCCCCGGATTTCAAGGAGATCACGGGGTTGTCCCGCAAGTTCCTGATTCCGTTGCTCGAATACTTCGACAAGGAGAAGCTGACCGTGCGCGTGGGTGACATGCGACGCTTGCGCAAGGCGGTCTGACGCTCTTTCCTGACGCAGGGATGAAAAGACGCGCGTTTCCCTTTCGGATGGGGAGCGCGCGTCTTTCTGCATGAAGGGAACTGTCCGCCAATCAGAAATCGTGCAGCATGATGTAGTCGTTGTCCGCCCGGGCCGCGTGGCATCCGATGCAACCGGCCGGCTTGCCAGCCTTGTCGACCTTGCCGTCCGGCAAATACTTGGCCCAGTACCAGTCGCCCGCCTCCGGGTTGTATCCCTTGCTCTTGAACATCACGGTCACGGCGGCCAGTGCGCCTTTCCGATCGAAATTTTCCTTGACCACGATGGTGCCGTTTCTGGCCGGGACCTGAGTCGACATCTGTCCCGGTCTGTTCACGAACACCCGGTGGGTGGCTCCGTGGGGTGAACTGCCCGGGTGGATGCCCCGGTGATCGGACCATGGGCACCATGTCCTGTAGTTGTCCGTTTTGGTGATGAAGGTCCAGAGTTCGTCCGGATCGTTTCCGGGCATGCCCGCCGCATAGGCGGACAGGGTTGCCGCAATCAGCACGGTGGCCAATGCTCCTGTCTGCATGACTGTTCCCCCTTGTCGCAATGGAGATCGCAGTTTCGAACGCATTTCGACGCATGAGCGAATGGTAGTCCTTCAATCCATGCTCAGGTCAATTAGATTGCGCAAGTTGATGTTATTTGTTTTGGCTGCCGACTGTGCGGTTTGAAACGGTCTCTTTTCGGCTTTGTGAAAATTCCGTGCTTCTTGACACGAGGCGGCGGGCACTTTACGCCTTCTCCATGAGATTTGTGCACGCTGTCCGGACAGCCCGATTCCTCGCGTTGTCCATCCTTCTTCTCCTTGTTGCGGGATGCGCCGCCAATCGTCAGGTACGGCCCGTGTCCGCGTCCCGTGACGCGGCCGCTGCCCAGACCCTTGTGGATGGCGCGGAAGAGACGTTGCGCAAGTATCTGGACAAGGATCGAGACGCTGTCCTGCGATCCCTGATTGCCGAGGCCCGGGGCGTGCTCGTGTTTCCGTCCATGGTCAATGGCGGATTCCTGTTTTCCGCCGGGGGCGGAAGCGGGGTGATGCTGGTACGCGGAAAGGATGGCGGCTGGAACGGCCCCGTCTTTTTCACCGCGAGCTGGGCCGGATTCGGCATTCAGGCCGGGGTGGAGAGCATCGACGGGATCATGCTGTTCCAGCGGGAGCAGGACATCCGCTACGCCGTGGAGAACGGCGTGCTGGTGCGTGGTCAGGCATCGGTCACGGTCATGAATGCGGATTGGCTCATCAATCGTGCTCCGGGATTTCATCCGGGCGCGGACGTGGCCTTTGTGAGCGAGGCTGCCGGATTGTTCGGTGGGGTGGGCGTGTCCGGGGGCGGTCTTGCGGACCGGGAATCCCTGAATGCCGCCTATCACGGCCTTGATCGTGGAGATGCTGAAACTGCGCTTGCCTGTCCCGTGCCCTCTGGTGCGATTGCGTTGCGCGACATCCTGTCTCTGGCCGGACATCAGGCACAAAAAAAAGACGGAGTCGAAACTCCGTCCGGATTTGCGCTTGGGGTGAGTGATGGGACTTGAACCCACGGCCACCTGGGCCACAACCAGGTGCTCTACCAACTGAGCTACACCCACCGTGCGAGGACGAAAGAAGTAGCGAAGGTTGCGCCGGTGGTCAAGCAAGAAATGAAAAAAAATGAAAAAAAAGGAATCTCATGGATAAATTGATCATTGAAGGTGGTGTTCCCCTTGAAGGCGAAATCCGCGTCAGCGGTTCCAAAAATGCGGCTCTTCCCATTCTCATGGCATGTCTTCTGGCTCAGGGACCTGTGGAGCTTTCCAATGTGCCTCGCCTTGCGGACATCCATACTTCCTTGAAACTGCTCAATATTCTTGGATGTTCCTGTTCGTTTGAAGGCAATCGGGTCTATTCCGAATGCAGAAATCTGGTGCCCGAGGCCCCTTACGAACTGGTCAAGACCATGCGTGCCTCGGTCCTGTGCCTTGGTCCGCTGCTCGCCCTGCTGGGCGAAGCCCGCGTGGCCCTGCCCGGTGGATGTGCCATCGGTGCGCGGCCCGTGGACCTGCATCTGAAGGCATTGGAAAAGATGGGAGCCGAGTTCAAATTGACTGAAGGCTACATCAAGGGAACCTGCAAGGGGCGGCTGAAGGGTGCGCATATCACCTTTGATTTCCCCACTGTGGGCGGAACCGAGAATCTGCTCATGGCTGCGAGTCTGGCCGATGGGGAAACCATTCTGGAAAACGCGGCCCGCGAGCCCGAAGTCGTGGATCTGGCCAACTTCCTCATCGCCTGCGGCGCGGACATTTCCGGGCACGGCACCAGCGTGATTACCGTGCGGGGCGTGGATTCCCTCAAGGGGTGCGCATATCGGGTCATGCCGGACCGCATCGAGGCGGGCACCTACATGGTTGCGGCCGCCATCACGGATGGCGAACTCAGGATCATGGACTGCCCGTATCAGGAGCTTGACGCCGTGGCCTACAAGTTGCGCGAGATGGGAGTCTGGCTTCAGGAAGAGAATGGCTATGTGCTGGTGCGCCGCGAAAACGGCGTGCTTCGGAATGTGGACGTGACCACCCAGCCGTTTCCGGGCTATCCCACGGACATGCAGGCCCAGCTCATGGCCCTGATGTGCTTTGGCGAGGGAGCGGGAACCGTTGAGGAAAAGATTTTCGAGAACCGCTTCATGCATGTTCTGGAATTGGTGCGTCTCGGCGCGGATGTGCGGCTTCGCGGACGCACTGCCATGGTCCGGGGCGTGGGCAAGCTGGTGGGCGCACCGGTCATGGCGTCCGATCTGCGGGCCTCGGCCTCTCTGGTACTGGCCGGTCTGGCTGCGCAGGGCGCTACCGAAGTGCAGCGCATCTATCATCTGGACCGCGGGTATGAGCGCATCGAGGAAAAACTGTCCGGCGTTGGCGGGCGCATCCGTCGCGTCAGGGCGTAAAACGATTTCGAAAGGGGAAGGGCGGCATGCCTTTCCCCTTTTTTCAGGGTTGTGAAGCGTCATGAGTCTGTTTTCAACCGTGCCCGGGGCCGACCATCATGCCCGATGACCCGGAGCCGTCGCTTTCCGATTCCGTTCCCGGCCTGCTTCCCTGGCAGGTGTGTTTCCTTTTTTTCATTCTGGGCATTCCGGCCTTGCGATTTCCGGTTCCCTGTCTTGGAGCTGGCTGCGTGCTGTGGCTTGCGGATCGGACCTTGCGCGGTCCGGGCCTCAAGCCGTGGTTCGTGGCATTCTGCTTTCTGGCCGGAATCGGATACGGCTGGGCCCGTGCGCCACAGATTCCCGAGGACATGCCCGACTGGATGCGGGAGCGGGAAAAGGTGCTTGTGCATGGTGTGGTGGATGAGGTCGTGCCCAATACCGGGGCGCGGCTGCGTGTCATTCTTCGCGACGTGACGTGCGAAATGCGGGGAGGCGAGGGCGAAGCCTTGCCGGGACGACTGGTCTGGAACTGGCGGTTCCCGGCGTACGATCCATGCCCGGGTCAGCGTGTTCAGGTCTGGTTGCGCGTGCTTCCCGTGCACGGACTCGGCAATCCCGGGCAGTGGGATTACGAATGGTACTGGGCTCGGCAGAACGTGTTCTGGCGATCATGGGCCACTGGGAAAAACGTGAATGCGCAATGGGGAGAGCGTCCGGATGATGCCTTCTGGAAACTCAAGGCCGGATTGCGGCGGGCCGTGGAAGATCATGTGCCGAAGACGCCGGGAGGTGGCGTCGTGCTGGCTCTGGTCTCCGGGGATCGGCATCTGGTCGGGGCGAACGCCATGGATCTGGCCCGGAGCGCCGGGCTTTCCCATGTGTTGGCCCTGTCAGGGCTGCATGTTGGGTTCGTGGCCATGATCGGGCTCGGGCTGGCGCATGTGCTTTGTCTTGTCCGGCCCGGGCTGATGTTGCGCATTCCCCGGCCCAGACTGGCCGTGCTGCTGGCCGCGCCTCTGGTGTTGGCCTATGCATGGCTGGGCCAGCCTTCCCCGAGTCTTTTGCGTGCCGCATGCATGTATGCGGCATGGGGCGTGCTTCTGTTCATGGGCAGGCCTCGGGTGCTGCTGGACGGACTGTTCTTCGCTTTGGCCTGCATCGTGATCCGGTCCCCGTTGTCCGTATTCGATCTTGGCTTGCAGATGTCGGCCGTGGCTGTTGCCGGAATCGTGCTGCTGTATCCGCTCGTGTCCCCCCTGTTCCGTTTTTCCGGCGGAATGATTCGTGTCGGAATATCCCGCGCATTGGGCATTCTCGGAGTGAGCATGTGTGCGAATCTGGCCCTGTTGCCACTGCTGAGTTGGTATTTCGGTCAACTTGCTCCCAATGTGCTGTTCAATCTGGTCTGGCTGCCCGTGATCGGGTTCTGGGTCATGCCGTTGGGCCTGCTGGGCATGGTTTTGGCTCCGTTTTCAGCAACGCAGGCCATGAGTGCATGGCTGTTCAAGGGGGCAGGGGTGGCTGTTGACCTGTTGCTGACGTTGGTCGGTCGCGCCGGAGAGGCCGGGGCAACGCCTCTGGTTGCGGTGCTGCGGCCATGGTGGCCGGAAATGCTCGGGGGGGCAGTGCTGCTTTGCGTGGTGATTGCCTGTCGGGGGGCGGGATGTACGGCAGTGCCTCGGACTGGTCGGGATGGGGGTGGTCCTGCTCGCCGTGCCCCATGTTCTGGTAATGGTCGAGGATGCCCGCGATGTCGTGTCTCTGGAAGTGCTCGACGTGGGGCAGGCGCAGGCGTGTATTGTTTCCCTGCCCGGCGGGCATCGCTGGCTCGTGGATGGGGGCGGGCCGGGCAGCCGGTATTTCGATGTGGGACAGGCTGTTGTCGGAGCGCGGCTTGCCTGGGGCAGGCCGCCTCGTCTGGACGGCGTTATTCTGTCGCATGGCGATGCCGATCATAGCGGCGGGTTGCCTTGGGTGACAGGCATGTTTTCCGTGGGGCGTTTCCTGTTTTCCGGTGACATGCCGGGTGGCAGGACCGGCGAGCGACTTGCCCGGGCTCTGGAGCAGGGCAACGTGACGCAGGAAGTTGTTGCGGCTGGAGACAGGGTCGACATCGGTCATGGTGCCGTGTTTCAGGTGCTGCATCCGGCACGGAATTTTGGATGTCATGATGCGAATGAGCGTTCCCTTGTGCTGCGTCTGGTGCGGAATGGACATGGATTGGTTCTGTTGCCCGGGGACGTGGAACAGGTCGGGATACGTGCGCTGCTGGCCTCCGGGTGCGGGATGGAATCCGATGTCCTGATTCTGCCGCACCATGGGAGCGGATCGAGTCTGAATCGGGATTTTCTGGTTGAAGTCGCTCCGAATGTCGCGTTGTGTTCCTGCGGGTATCTGAATCGATTCGGTTTTCCTGCCGAGGAAGTGGTGCGGACCTGTGCGAATCTCGATATTCCCTTGCACGTCACCTCGGGAGAGGGGGGCGTGATTGCCGTCTGGGAGGGAAAGGATTCCGGGGTGCGGGTCGTTTCCGGGACTGGATGTATCACGCATCTGAACAGTTTCCTTGATCGTTTTTCTCTGTTAGAACAGGTGCAGAGTTCCTGGGACGACCTGTTTTCCCGCAAACCCGACTCGTGAACGGAATCCATGCTGGATGTAAAAAAGCGATTGCTGGCCGCCGTGGACCGTATGCCCGCCTTTCCCGAAAGCGTGCGCCATGTTCTGCGCCTGACTTCGGACGTGAATTGCTCCCAGAAGGAGCTTGTGGAGGTCATCAAGACCGACCCGGTCTTTACCCTCAAGATTCTTCGATTGGTCAATTCCGCATATTTCGGCATTTCCCGCGAGATCACTTCCATCAATCATGCCAGCGTGTATCTCGGGTTGAATACGCTCAAGAATGTGGCGGTGGGATTGGCTGCCGTGGGCGCCATTCCGAGTCGGAACGTCGCGGGTCTGGACATGGGGGCGTTCTGGCTGCATTCCCTTGCCGTGGCCGTCTGCACCCGGATGCTCGGGGAACGGCTCGGCGTGTCCCGGGACGAATCCGGCGATTATTTCGCGGCAGGTCTGCTGCATGATATCGGCAAGGTCGTGTTTGCCCTGTATCTTCCCGACGAGTTTTCCCGGGCACTGGACAAGGCCGTTGATCCGGGAACAAGCCTGCAACAGGCCGAAGCCGGGGTGTTCGGGGTGGATCATGCGGAGATCGGTGATCTTCTCGGGGAAAAATGGGCGTTGCCTCCCGAACTTCGGGATGCTGTGGCACGACATCATGCTCCCCTGAGCGGAGCGTCTTCCCAACTGGTGGACTGCGTGTTTGCGGCCAATCAGATTTGCAAGCATCTGGCATTCGGGTTTGCCGGAGATCTCGTCGTGGAGCCGTTTCCGGATGCTGTTGCCGGTCGGTTCGGCAAGAATCTTGCCGGATTGGTGGATGATCTCGACACGTTGGACGAGGAAGTGGAGCGTGCCCGTGTCTTCATCAAACTGGGGGAGGCCGGGTAATGCGATTCACCTTCTGGGGCACGCGCGGTTCCCTTGCCGCTCCCGGGCCGGATACGGTCAGGTACGGCGGCAATACAACCTGCATCGAAGTGCGCGGGGGGAATGACGAATGCATCATCCTTGACGCAGGCACCGGCATTCGTCCCCTTGGCCTTCAGCTCGCCCGATCCATGCCCGTCAACTGCCACATCTTCATCAGCCACACCCATTGGGACCATATTCAGGGATTGCCGTTTTTCGTGCCGCTTTTCGTGCCCGGCAACACTGTGGCGATGTATGGTCCGCCTGATCCCGTGACCATGGGCGGCATCGAGTCCGTGCTTTCCAGGCAGATGGAATATCCGCATTTCCCCGTGCGCGTGGCCGAGCTCAAGGCGGACATCCGCTATCGCACGCTTGCGGATCGCGAACATGTGGAAGTGGGGGGCTGTTCGGTGACGTCGCTGCTCATGAATCATCCGGCCGTGGATTACGGCATGAAGGTGGAGTGCGGCGGGCGATCCCTGTTCTTCACCGGCGACCATGAGCCGTTTTTCAATATTTACGATCCGGGCGACGAGGAGTATCAACGATATCAGGAAGTGGTCGACGAACGGTATCAGGGCATGATCGATTTCCTGACCGGGGTGGATGTACTGATCTCGGACGCCCAGTACACCGAGGAGGAATATCCAGCCAGAAGAGGGTGGGGACATTCCTCCTTTTCGCAGGCGCTGGACCTGGCTCGTCGCGCCGGAATCGGCAGGGTGTATCTGACCCACCACGAGACCACTCGTTCGGATGCGGAGCTGGACCGCGTGATGGAACGCTTGCGCAAGGAGTGGGCCGACACAGGAGTCGATGTGCACCTTGCCCGGGAAGGCGAGACGATCGAGGTCTGATTCCGTTTGTTTTTGCGGGCATATCGGCTTGATTTCGTGCGATAAACGTGCGAGCACATATCATCGGTATTTTGAGTGTTTTTGCGTAGCCGCAGGAGGGGGAAATGAAAGCGCTGATTGTTGATGACGATTTTTACAGCCGCAACATGATTCATGAAATTCTTCGTCCGTTCGCGCGGTGCGATATTGCCGTGAACGGGGAGGAGGCGATCGAGGCGTTTCGGCAGGCACTGGTGGACCGGGAACCGTACGATCTCATCTGCCTCGATCTGCTTATGCCGGAGATGGACGGGCAGGCCGCGCTTCGGGAAATCCGTTCCATTGAAAAGGAGCACGCCATCCCGCACCAGCGCGAGGCCAAGGTCATCGTGACGACCATGCTCGATGATGAAAAGGAAACGCACGATGCCTTCTTTCTGGGCGGTGCCACATCCTATCTGGTCAAGCCCATTGACGAGCCCAAACTCATGGCTGAAGTGAAAAGTCTGGGGCTTGTATAGTTTTTTGCGAGGGATTCCGAGCGGTTCAAGTTCCGGTTTTCCGTTGTCGCGCGCGGTGGCCGCGTCGCGCCGAGGTTGTTCGCACCATTTGAAGTCTGCGGCGTTTTCTAATATATTGCCCCCTTCCTGAAGACAACATCGCCCCGAAACCGGGCTTATCATATACGGGATACCCATCAATGAGCCAGATACTCGGCATCAAGTTTACGGACTACGGACAGGTCTATTATTTCTCTTCCGGACCGTTCGTGGTCAGGGAAGGCCAGAACGTCATCGTCAAGACCGATCAGGGCATGGGCCTGGGCAAGGTGGTTCTCACCCGCCAGGCGCCCAGGGAGGACGAGACCGGAGAGGGCCACAAGGCCATCTATCGGCTGGCCAACGACAAGGACATGGAGGCTGTGACCGAAAACCGGGAGCTGTCGCGTGCTGCGTTCAAGTTCTGCCGCAAGAGCATCGAGCGGCTCGGATTGGGTATGAAGCTCGTGGACGTGGAGGTTTTTTTCGATCGCAGCAAGATGGTCTTCTTTTTTACCGCCCCTGGTCGCATCGATTTCCGCGAACTCATCAAGGACCTTGTGCGCGAATACCGGACCCGCATCGAATTGCGACAGATCGGCGTTCGGCACGAAACCCAGATGCTCGGGGCCATTGGCAACTGCGGCCAGCTTTGCTGCTGCCGTCGCTTCATGCGCAAGTTTGTTCCCGTGACCATCAAAATGGCCAAGGAACAAAATCTTTTTCTCAATCCTACCAAGATATCGGGTATTTGCGGTCGACTGCTCTGTTGCCTCAGCTTTGAGCAGGAATCGTACGAGGAGTTTCATCGCCAGAGTCCCAAGGTGGGGAAGAAGTACACGACCTCCCTTGGCCGCGTGAAAGTGATCCGTTCCAATTTGTTCAAGAAAAACATTACCTTGCTTGTTGAAGGCAATGAGGAGCGGGAAGTATCCGTTGACGAATGGGCTGAAATCGTGAACAAACCGCCCAGCGAGGAAGCACTTGAACGCGGAGCCAGATCGGCTCGCTCCCGGGGAGGACGCGCACCGTCCAAGCCAGCCCGTTCCACTTCCGCCGCCTCGAAGCCTGCTCCGCGGGCACCGTCCGATTCCTCGGCCAAAGAGGAGTCGGCACCCCGTCCCAAGCCCAGGTCCCGTCAGGATCAGGGCGCGCAGGCAGAAGATGCGAAAGACGCAGGCAAAGCATCGGCCAAGGAGACTTCCGGCAGGTCCGGAAAATCCTCCCGCAGGCCGCGCCGCCGTCGCCGTCCTTCCAAAAAATAATTGTGTGACAGGGGTTTTGCTACCCCTGGCAAGGAGAGTGTTTTGGAAAACTTCTACATTACCACGCCCATTTACTATGTGAACGCCCGCCCTCATCTGGGCCATGCGTACACAACCATCGTCGCCGATTCCATCAGCCGGTTCCACAAGCTCATGGGCGCGGAAACCTATTTTCTCACTGGCACGGACGAACACGGCGACAAGATCGTGCAGGCGGCCGAAGCCAACAATCAGTCTCCCCAGGAGTACGTGGACACCATCAGCGGTCTTTTCCGCAACCTCTGGCCCGACATGGGCATCTCCAACAACGACTTCATCCGCACGACCGAGCCCAGGCACGTGAAGGTGGTTCAGGAGATTCTGCAGAAGGTCTACGACAAGGGCGACATCTATTTCGGCGAATACGGCGGGCACTACTGCTTCGGCTGCGAACGGTTCTATACCGAAAAGGAACTGGTGGACGGCCTGTGCCCGGACCATCTGACCAAGCCCGAATACATTTCCGAGAAGAACTACTTCTTCAAGATGTCCAAGTATCAGGGATGGCTGCGGGAGCACATCCTGAAGAATCCCGATTTCATCCGTCCCGAGCGCTACCGCAACGAGGTCCTGAGCCTGCTGGAATCCGGCGCTCTGGAGGACCTGTGCATCTCCCGGCCCAAGTCTCGCCTGACATGGGGAATCGAGCTGCCGTTCGACAAGGACTACGTCACGTATGTCTGGTTCGATGCGCTCATCAACTATCTGACGGCGCTGGAATATCCCGAGGGCGACAAGTTCGGCAAGTTCTGGCCCGTTGCCAATCATATCGTTGCCAAGGACATCCTCAAGCCGCATGCCATTTTCTGGCCGACCATGCTCAAGGCGGCCGAGATCGAGCCGTACCAGCACCTCAACGTGCACGGATACTGGCTCATCAAGGACACCAAGATGTCCAAGTCTCTGGGCAATGTGGTCGAGCCGCTCAAGATGAAGGACACCTATGGCATGAATGCCTTCAGGTATTTCCTGCTCAGGGAGATGTCCTTTGGACAGGATTCCAGTTTTTCCGAGGAAGCCCTTGTGGGCCGATTGAATGCCGATCTGGCCAATGATCTCGGCAATCTGTTCAACCGCACTCTGGCCATGACCCACAAGTATTTTGGCGGCAATGTTCCAGCTCCGGAAGTCGAGGACGTGATCGACGCCGAGATAAAGAAGCTGGGGCAGGACGCCATGCAGTCCTTTCAGGACAATTTTGCGCAGTTCAAGTTCTCGCGGGCTCTGGAAGGGCTGTGGGAACTGGTGCGTGGCCTGAACAAGTACATCGACGCCAGCGCACCATGGACCCTGTTCAAGGAAAAGAACATGGACCGGTTGTCCACGGTCATCTACGTGCTGCTGGAAAACATGCGCAAGATCGCCTTGCACGTCTGGCCGGTCATGCCGGATGCCAGCGAACAGATGCTGGAACAGCTTGGTCTGTCCTTTGACGTGAACAAGTACAATCTGGCCAAGGAACTTGATGTCTGGGGCCTTCTGGAATCCGGTTCCGTGGTGGCGAAGACGTCGAACCTGTTTCCGCGTGTGGAGCTGCCCGAGCCCAAGCCCGAGGCTCCCAAGGCGAAAAAGCAGGAAAAGGCCAAAAAGGCCAAGAAGAACGAATCCGCTGAAGCCGGTCCAACCTATGCCGAATTCGAGGATTTCACCAAGCTCGATCTGCGTGTGGGCACGGTGCTGGACGTGGAGCCGCATCCGGATGCGGACCGTCTGCTTCTGGTACGTGTCGATCTCGGCGAAGCCGAGCCGCGTCAGGTTGTGGCAGGCATCGCGGAATTCTTCAAGCCCGAGGAACTCAAGGGCAAGCAGGTGGTGCTGGTCGCCAATCTCAAGCCCCGCAAGATTCGCAAGCAGCTTTCGCAGGGCATGATTCTGGCCGTGAAGTCCGGCGACGGACTGCAACTGCTCACCACCACCCAGCCTGTGGAACCCGGCAGCAAGGCCAGCTAGCAGGTTGTCCTTGAACGGCGATCTGCTGGTGCAGCGATCTGCCCGGCGGATTCGACTATGCTGATCGAAAATGAGAAGGCCCGGCGCAATGCCGGGCCTTTTTTCATGCGTGATTGCGGAGCTTGAGTTCCAGCGGATGCGGATTCAGGTAATGCTGGGCCGCAAGGTATTCGTTGCCGTATTTGCGGACAAAATGGTTGAGCAGGGTGACGGGCACGATGAGCGGAACAAGGCCGTCCTTGTAGTTGGCGATGATTTCCAGCAACTCCAGTTTTTCGTCGCCTGAAAGCTGCTTTTTGAAATGGCCCATGATGTGCTGGAGCACGTCCGCGTGTTTTTTGGGTGTGGTCTTGAGGGTGAGGGTTCTGGTCAGGACCGTGAGGTACTTGTCCAGCAGGGCGGGCAGTCCAAGCCGTTTGCCTTCGGCCACGAGTTTTCCGAGTTCGCGGTAGGATTGCACGTCGTGGGATCGGATCAGCATCTTGTGGCGGGTGTGGAAATCCACCAGTCCGCCCATGGTCGGACCGTCCGTCAGCATGTCGCGCCAGCGTCTGAACACGAAGACGCGTTCAATGAAGTTCTCCCGCAGCCGGGGATCGTGCAGCCGGCCGTCGTCCTCGATGGGGAGCAGGGGAAAGCGGTCCATGAACATGCGGGCAAAGAAGCCCACGCCGCTGTAACTGACGGGCTGACCACCCTCCTCCGGATAGACCTTGATTCTGAATGGGCCGCTGGACGGGGATTTTGCCTTGAAGATGAATCCGCACAGGTTTTGCTTTTCCAAATCGTCCAAGGTCTGTTTGCCCCATGCCCGCATGCGCGAACTCCAGTCCTCGCCGGATTTTCGGCCCACGATGCGGGGATTCTCCGGATCACCGACCAGTCGAACCGGTTCGCGGGGAATGGGCATGCCGCATCCTACTTCCGGGCACGCGGGAATGAATTCGAAATAATTGCCGAGTGTTTCGGTGATGTACTTGTCGAGTGCGCCGACGCCGTTCCAGCGGACCGGTTCGCCGAGCAGGCAGGCGCTTGCGCCGATCTTGATGAAGTTGCTCATTGCCTCCTCCCGTATTTTGCCGAATGCTATCATTGGCGGAGAGTCGGAAACAAGTCGGATGTGGATGTTTTCGTCAGGCTTTGGCGCACTGCCTGTGGCAGCACGGGCAGGGCGGGATTTCATTGGAGTCTGCGTCAACGGCCAGAATCTTTTCCGCAAGGCCGCAACAGAGCACGAGGTCCGCGCCGCGAACCCGAACCCGGCAGCCGGTGGGACCGCCACCAAGTACGGTTGCCGGACAGCCCGGAGTGAGGCCCAGAGCCAGCATTCTGGATCTGGCGCCGCGGCCTCCGTCTATTCCGGCAATCCTCACTTCGGAGCCGGTGGGAAACTTTGTCAAGGGTTTCTGCATGTTGTTCATCCTTCCCTGTTGGGTGCAATTGAAAATAAGTTTCAACTTCTTGGTTGTCAATGCTTTCCCGCACGCCAATGTTCTTCAAGAGGGGAGAGTTGTGGTCCTGTGGAGAAAATATCCGGGTTGCGCCCTTGCCCATCCGTGGTATGGTGAAGCATGAACGACTGGAAAGGCCGGTTCTTCCGGCATGGAGTGATGCCTCTTTGTGCCGTGCTTTTCGGCTTCACGCTGCTTGTGCTTCTTTCCTGCTCGGGCGCCATGGCCGGGAGCAAAGCGAAAAAGGTGCTCATTGTCGGCGATGATGCATACCCGCCTTATTCCTATGTGGAGCATGGCGAGCCCAAGGGCATTTACGTGGACATTCTCCGGCGCATCTTCGAACGGATGGCGGGGTATGATGTGACCATGCGGCTGATGCCGTACAAACGGGCCATGGACATGGCGCGACGTGGTGAGGCTTTCGGCGTGTTTCCCCCGTACTACAAACCCCGGATGCGTCCGTATCTCGGAACGTATTCCGACCCCATACTGCGCGAGGAAGTGGTGGTTATCTGCCACTGGTCGGTTCTGTCCCGGGAAAGACCGAAGTTTCCCGAGGACTACAAGGGATTGCGCTTCGGAAACAACCTCGGATTCGTGATCGGCGGGGACGATTTCTGGCACGCAGTGCGGGATCGCATCATCGATCTGGAGGAGGTGCGGGGCACGGAAACCAACCTGCGCAAACTCGTGAATGGCCGTCTGGATTGCTACATAAATGATCGGCTGGCCATTCTTGCGACCCTGAAACGCATGGAGGCGGAAGGGACGATCGCCAATGCCGATGCCCTGATCAAGGAAGCGTACGTGGTTTCCGGGCAATACGCGCATCTTGCCTTTTCCGGCCATGTGGACTGCACGGATTTCGTGGCGAAATTCAACCGGGAACTGGCAGGAATGCGGGCTTCCGGCGAACTGGATGAAATCGTCAGAGCGCATACGGAATGATGGCCTGTTTCTGTCTGTTCCCGGTATTGAACCGTCAATCATAGCCGTTGCCTTTCCTGCCATAACCCGTTATGAAGTCTGCTTGCCTGGCGGGTGGCGGCGTTACCTGGCCGGGCGGAAGAGCGATCCGTTTTTCCCGCCCAGAAAAAATGCCGTAACTTCAACCCAATCCATTACATGCCCAAACGCGAAGACCTGAAGAAGATCATGCTCATCGGGTCCGGTCCGATTGTTATCGGCCAGGCCTGCGAGTTCGACTACTCCGGCACCCAGGCCCTCAAGGCCCTCAAGGAAGAGGGATACGAGGTCATTCTGGTGAATTCCAATCCCGCCTCGATCATGACCGATCCCGAATTGGCGGACCGAACCTATATTGAACCCATCGAGCCGGAAGCCGTCGCGCGAATCATCGAGAAAGAGCGTCCGGATGCGCTGCTTCCCACCCTTGGCGGCCAGACGGGCCTGAACACGGCTCTGGCCGTGGCCGAAATGGGTGTGCTGGAAAAATGCGGCGTGGAGCTCATCGGCGCGGACATCCCGGTCATCAACAAGGCCGAGAGCCGCGAGGAATTTCGTCAGGCCATGGAAAACATCGGCCTGTCCGTGCCTCAGTCCGGCATTGCCAGGAACATGGACGAGGTGCGCGAGTGGGGCAGGAAAATTCCGTTCCCCATCATTGTCCGGCCCGCGTACACTCTGGGCGGCGCGGGCGGTGGCGTTGCCTACAACATGGAAGATCTCGAGGACATCTGCGCCAATGGTCTGGCTCTGTCCATGAAGCACGAGATCATGCTCGAACGCTCCATTCTGGGGTGGAAGGAGTACGAGCTCGAGGTGATGCGCGATCGAAAGGACAATTGCGTCATCATCTGTTCCATCGAGAATCTCGACCCCATGGGCGTGCATACCGGTGACTCCATCACGGTTGCCCCGGCCCAGACCCTGACCGACGACGAATACCAGAAGATGCGCAACGCCTCGCTGGCCATCATGCGGGAGATCGGCGTGGAAACCGGCGGCAGCAACGTGCAGTTCGCCATCAATCCCGAAAACGGCGAGATGATCGTCATCGAGATGAATCCGCGCGTGTCCCGTTCCTCGGCTCTGGCCTCCAAGGCCACGGGATTTCCCATTGCCAAGATCGCGGCCAAGCTCGCCGTGGGCTATACGCTGGACGAAATTCCCAATGACATCACCCGCGAGACCATGGCCTCCTTCGAACCGGCCATCGATTACTGCGTGGTCAAGATTCCGCGTTTTACCTTTGAAAAGTTTCCGGGCACCGAAGACTATCTGACCACGGCCATGAAGTCCGTGGGCGAGACCATGGCCATCGGCCGGACCTTCAAGGAAGCCCTGCAAAAGGGATTGCGCTCTCTGGAAACCGGGCATCCCGGTCTGGGCAAGCATTTCGAGACATGCGACCAGGACAGGGAAGAAGTGCTGCGTCTGCTGCGCCGTCCCAATTCCCAGCGGCTTTTCGCCCTGCGCAACGCGCTTCGGTGCGGCATGAATCTGGAAGAGGTGCACGAGGCCACCAGCATCGACCCGTGGTTCCTGCGCCAGATCAAGGATATCGTGGACCTTGAGCACGAACTGATCGAGTTCGGCTTCAAGGAAGGGGTGTCCGCCGAGAATCCGGCCATGAAGGAAACCCTGCTCAAGGCCAAGCAGTTCGGGTATTCCGATCCCCAGCTTGCCGCCATGTGGCGGACCAGCGAGGACGCGATTCGCGCTCTGCGCAAGGAGCTGGGCGTGGAGCCCACCTTCTATCTGGTGGACACCTGCGCAGCCGAGTTCGAGGCCTATACTCCATATTACTATTCCACCTACGAGACCGGAGTGGAAGCATCCCGGGACGAGTGCAAAAAGGTCATGATTCTGGGCGGCGGTCCCAACCGTATCGGTCAGGGCATCGAGTTCGATTACTGCTGCTGCCATTCCTCGTTCACTCTCAAGGAAATGGGCGTGCAGTCCATCATGGTCAACTCCAACCCCGAGACCGTCTCCACGGACTACGACACGTCCGACAAGCTCTATTTCGAGCCGTTGACCTTCGAGGACGTGATGAACATCATCGAGTTCGAGAAGCCCGATGGCGTGATCGTCCAGTTCGGCGGACAGACTCCGCTCAATCTGGCCATCCGGCTGATGAACGCGGGCGTGCCCATGATCGGCACCTCCCCGGACGCCATCGACCGTGCCGAGGATCGCGAGCGGTTCAAGCAGTTCCTGAACAAGCTGCACCTGCGCCAGCCGCCGAACGGCACGGCCATGAGCATGGTCGAGGCCAAGGAAATCGCGGAGAAGCTGGATTTCCCTCTGGTGCTGCGTCCCTCCTACGTGCTGGGCGGCCGTGGCATGGACATCGTCTACACCATGGACGAGTTCGAGACCTATTTTCGCGAATCCGCGCGCGTGTCCCCGGAACATCCCACGCTCATCGACAAGTTTCTGGAATATGCCATCGAAGTGGATGTCGATGCCCTTGCCGACGGCGAGGACGTCTACATCGGCGGCATCATGGAACACATCGAGGAGGCCGGGATTCATTCCGGCGACTCGGCTTCGGTGCTGCCTCCGCACACACTGAGCCCGGAACTCATTCGCGAGATCGAGCGCCAGACCATTGCCATGGCTCGGGAACTCGGCGTGGTGGGCCTGATGAACGTGCAGTACGCCATCAAGGACGGCGATGTGTACATCATCGAGGTCAATCCGCGCGCCTCGCGCACCGTGCCCTACGTGAGCAAGGCTACGGGCGTACCGCTTGCCAAGCTGGCCACCCGGGTCATGCTCGGGGAAAAGCTGCGGGACCTGAAGCCCGCGTCCATGCGCAAGACCGGACACATTGCGGTCAAGGAATCCGTATTTCCGTTCAGCCGCTTCCCGAACGTGGACGTGCTGCTCGGACCCGAAATGCGTTCCACGGGCGAAGTCATGGGCATTGACAGGAGTTTCGGTCTGGCCTTCATGAAGGCGCAGCTCGGCGCCGGACAGAAGTTGCCCATGGGCGGTACGGTGTTCATCTCCGTGAACGACTGGGACAAGAACAAGGTGGTGCTCGCGGCCAGAGACCTTGAAGCCATGGGCTTCAGGATCATGTCCACGGGTGGCACGGCGGATTATTTCAAGGAAAAGGGCATCAACGTGGTCAAGGTCTTCAAGGTGCATGAGGGACAGCGTCCCCATGTGGTCGACCATATCAAGAACGGCGAGATCGATCTGGTGATCAACACGCCTTCCGGCAGGAAGACCGTGAGCGATGCCAGACTGATTCGTCAGTCCACGCTGTTGTACGGCATTCCCTACACCACCACCGTGGCCGGGGCCAAGGCAATGGTCCAGGCCATTCTCGAAATGAAGCAGGACGGGCTGCGGGTCCAGGACCTGCAGGCCTATTACGGCAACTAGCAGCGTAAACGAGAGCCACGCAATGAAAAAAGAGTACTGCGGATTGTTTGGTATCTACGGCCACAAGGAGGCCGCCAGGATGACCTATTTCGGACTGTATGCCCTCCAGCACAGAGGGCAGGAGTCCGCAGGGATCGTGACCTGGGATGGCACCAAGATTCGCGAACAGAAGGGCATGGGACTGGTCCCGGATGTGTTCAACGAACGCCATCTCGGTACCGAACTCAAAGGGAACATCGGCATGGGGCACATTCGGTATTCCACTACCGGCGCATCCCTCATCCGCAATGCCCAGCCGTTCATCGTGCGTCACGGAGACCTGCGTCTTGCCGTGGCTCACAACGGCAATCTGGTGAATACCTTCGAGCTGCGTCAGGAACTCGAGGCCGAAGGGTCCATCTTCCAGACCACCATGGACACCGAGGTGTTCGCGCACCTCATCGTCAAGAACCTCAACGGCAACACCATCGAAGACGCCATTCTCAAGGCTTGCCAGCGCATCAAGGGCGCCTACTGCATGCTGATCATGGCGAACGACAAGCTCATTGCGGTCAAGGACCCCAACGGCTTCCGTCCTCTGGCTCTCGGTCGGCTCGACAACAAGTACGTGCTGGCTTCGGAAACCTGTGCCTTCGATCTGATCGAGGCGGAATATCTGCGTCCCCTGACTCCGGGCGAAATGCTCGTCATTCAGGACGGCCAGCTCAAGTCCTACACCATGGACATTCCCAAGCAGCCCAAGCGTCAATGCATCTTCGAGCTCATCTACTTCGCGCGTCCGGATTCCTATGTGTTCGGCGACGTGGTGTACGAGCGGCGCAAGGCGTTTGGTGCGGCTCTGGCGCACGAGGCCCCGGTGGATGCCGATTTCGTGATGCCGTTTCCGGATTCCGGCAACTATGCTGCGGTCGGCTATTCGCAGGCCTCGGGCCTGCCTCTGGAACTGGCCATGATTCGGAACCATTACGTGGGCCGGACATTCATCCAGCCCTCGCAGGACATGCGCGACTTCAGCGTGCGCGTGAAGCTCAATCCCGTGAAGAGCATGATTCAGGGCAAGCGCATCGTGATCGTGGAGGATTCCATTGTCCGCGGCACAACGATTCGGACCCGGGTCAAGAAGCTTCGCGAGCTTGGCGCGCGGGAAATCCACATGCGCGTAAGCTGTCCGCCCATCAAGTTCCCGTGTTTCTACGGCATTGATTTCTCTTCCAAGGGCGAACTCATTGCGGCAAATCATCCGGTCGACGACATTGCCCGTTTTCTGGGACTGGATTCCCTGCATTACCTGACCATTCCCGGACTGGTGAATTCCGTGTCGGAAAAGGATGCATGGTGTCTGGCCTGTTTTGATGGAAACTATCCCATTGCCCCGGCCCCGGTCAGAGGCAAGGATTGCCTGGAGACGGAATACGCTCCCGGCATCATCAAGGAATATTGCTGACCGGAGGCAATTCATGACCTGTGATTCGAACAGGGATTGGCTGAAACTGGCGCGTGAAGTCCTGGATATTGAAATCCAGGGGCTTCGCGCCGTTTCCGAAAAGCTGGACCGGCATTTTGTCCGTGCGCTGGAAGTGCTGGCCAATTGCAAGGGCAGGGTGGTCATCACCGGCGTGGGCAAGTCCGGGCTGGTGGGCCGCAAGATCGCGGCAACCCTTTCCAGCACGGGAACGCCGTCGTTCTTTCTGCATCCCGTGGAAGGTGCGCACGGCGACATGGGCATGATCCGCAGGGAGGACGTTGTTCTGGCCCTGTCCAATTCCGGGGGCACGGACGAAGTCAACGCCATCATTCCCACGCTTCGGGCTCTGGGCGCCACGGTCATCGCCATAACCGGCAATGCCCGTTCCGCCATGTCCGAGTTGTCGGACATCACCATCGAGGTCAGGGTCCCGCGCGAGGCCTGCCCCATGGGGCTGGCCCCCACCGCGTCCACCACGGCACATCTTGCGGTGGGCGATGCGCTGGCCGTGTGTCTGATGGAGTGGAAGTCCTTCGGCAAGGAGGATTTCAGAAAATTTCATCCCGGCGGTTCGCTGGGCCAGCGGTTGTCCCGGTGCATCGACGAGATCATGCATACCGAGAACATTCCGGTCGTTCCGGCGGACAGTTCCCTGGCTCAGGCGCTGGATGTGCTCAACAGGGGCGGTCTCGGGCTGGTGGCTCTGATCGATGATCAGAGACGGCTGCACGGCGTGTTCTCCGACGGCGACGTGCGCAGGCTGGTCTGCCGGGGGCCGTTCGATCCCGAGGACAGGGTCGAAGGGTTCATGACGGCATCGCCCAAGCGGGCCCGTACCGGCGACCGCGCGGCTCGGGTACTGGACATCATGGAGCAGAACGAGATCACGGTCATGCCCGTTGTCCGCGAGGATGACGTGTTGGTCGGGCTGGTGCATCTTCATGATCTGCTGGGCAAGGGCTCGTTGCGATTTTCGTCCAACGGCCATGCCAACGGAGGGGCCGGGTAGACCGGCCGGAAAGCATCGTGAAAGTTATTCAGACAGGCGATCCGGATGTTTGCGCGCGTTGCGCCGGGCAGGGGCCGACCTGTTGTCGCATTTCCCCGGGCAACGAGGAACACTGCTTTCCCATTTCCCCGCGCGAAAAGGAACGCATTCGCGAAGCCGTGCCCTTTACGGGCGGTTTTGTGCCGGAGCCCAATTCCGCGGCTTTCCGCAACAATCTGTGCAATCTTTTCCCGGGAGAAGGCCGGGTGCTCGCCGAGCTGTTTCCCGATGACGACGAGCATTACCGCCTTGCCCTCGATTCCACGGGGGCCTGTCGGTTTCTCGGACCGGCCGGGTGCGAGATTCCCGTGGAGGTTCGCCCGTATTTCTGCCGGATCTTCCCCTTCTGGGTGGTGGGCGACACCGTGACGTTTTTTGATTCCCCGTTCTGTCTGGCACGGCGGGAAGGCCGGAATCTCGGTCCCATGCTTGATCTGTTCGGATTGACCCGGGCCAGAGTGCGCGACCTGTACGGTCGGCTCAGGCTGGTCTGGGGATTGCCGCCCGCAAAGGGCATGCGCAAGGTAACGAAAACCTTTTGACGGATATTTTCATGAAAGTTTTCAAGATTCTGCTGATCTCCTTCCTCATCTGTCTCGTTCTGGGCATTCTCGGCGCCGTGGGGCTTTACAACTGGGCTGCCCGGGATTTGCCCGGGTTCAAGAAGATCACGGACTACAATCCGTCTCTGGTGACCACCGTTTACGGCAAGGACAACCAGATTCTCGGCTATTTCTACAAGGAAAAGCGGTTTCTGGTGACGCTGGACCAGATCAATCCCTGGGTTCCCAAGGCGTTTCTCGCAGCCGAGGACGCGAGTTTCTATCAGCATGACGGCGTGGACCTGACCGCCATTGCCCGTGCGTTCGTGGCCAACCTCAAGGCCGGGCGCAACAAGCAGGGCGGGTCAACCATCACGCAGCAGATCATCAAGCGGCTTCTGCTGACTCCGGAAAAAAGCTACAAGCGCAAGCTCAAGGAAGCCATCCTTGCATTCAGGCTGGAGAACTACCTGACCAAGGAAGAAATCCTCACCATCTACCTGAACCAGATTTTTCTCGGCAACCATGCCTACGGCATCGAAGCCGCGGCCCGGAACTATTTCGGCCGTCACGCCTCGGACCTTACCCTGGCTCAATCCGCGATTCTGGCTGGCCTGCCTCAGGCTCCCAGCCGTTTCAATCCCTATCGGAACATGCATGCAGCCAAGTTGCGCCAGCATTACGTGCTGGGCCAGATGCTGCATCTGAACTGGATCACCAAGGCGCAGTACGACGAGGCCATGGCCGAGGAAATCGTTCTGGAAAGCATGCCCGATCCGTCCTGGAAGGTCGGTGCCTATTATCTTGAGGAAGTGCGGCGCTGGCTCATCGACAAGTTTGGTGAGGATGCCGTGTACCACGGTGGTCTGACCGTGACCACGGCGTGCGATCTCAAGCATCAGGCCGCTGCGGAAAAGGCCATGCATGACGGTCTGGTCGCATCCGCCAAGCGTCGCGGCTGGATCGGTCCCATCGAGAATGTCAGTGCCGGTGATGTGGCCCGCGTACTGAGCGAGGGGCCTCAGGATGTCGAAGGGCTGGAGCAGGGCGCATGGGTCAAGGCGTGGGTCGCCCGCGTGGACAAGGACAAGGCCTATGCCCGTTTCGGCAAATTTCAGGGCCTGCTGCCGCTCAAGTCCATGCATTGGTGCCGCGAACCCGATGCCCGCAAGGCCCCGGAGGAAGTGCCCGCGCCAAGGGATGCCCGCAAAATTCTGAAGAAGGGGGATGTGGTCTGGGCCTCCATTTCGGATATTCCCAAGGAATCCGAAGGTGTGTGGGGACTCGCTCTGGAACGTGAACCTCTGGTGCAGGGCGCGCTGGTTTCGGTCACGCCGGAAACCGGCGAGGTGCTGGCTCTTGTGGGCGGCTATTCCTTTGAGAAGAGTCAGTTCAACCGTGCCACGCAGGCGTTGCGCCAGCCCGGGTCCGCATTCAAGCCCATCGTGTATTCCACGGCTCTGGACAACGGATTCACGCCTTCGTCCATTGTTCTGGACGCGCCCATCGTGTTCGCCAATGACGAGGCCGGCAAGCTGTGGCGTCCCGAGAATTTCGAGGGCAAGTTCTACGGCCCCACGCTTCTGCGTACCGCGTTGGTCAAGTCGCGCAACCTCGTGACCATCCGTGTGGCGCAGAAGGTGGGCATCAGCAAGATCATCGAACGAGCCAGAGCGCTTGGTCTGGAAGCGGATTTTCCGCACGACCTGTCCGTGGCCCTCGGGTCCGGCGTGGTTTCCCTCATGAATCTGTGCGAGGCCTATACCGCATTTGCGCGTGGCGGTTCCTACATCAAGCCGCGTACCGTGCTTTCCGTGAAATCCGCGTGGGGCGAGGATGTCTTCACGTCCGTTCCCGAGACCGTGGATGCCATCAGCCCGCAGACTGCCTACATCATTGTTTCGCTCATGAAGCAGGTGGTGCAGGGCGGCACGGGCTGGCGCGTCAGGGTGCTGCATCGTCCCATCGCAGGCAAGACCGGCACGTCCAACAACGAACGCGATGCATGGTTCATGGGCTTTACGCCCTATCTGCTGTCCGGCGTGTACGTGGGCTTCGACGAACTCAAGCCCATGGGCAAGTACGAGACCGGTTCCCGCGCGGCCAGTTCCATCTGGGTGGATTATCGTCGCGAGGTGGAAGAAGATTATCCGTATCAGGACTTCACCCAGCCGCCCGGAATTGTTATGGTCAAGGTCGATGGGGATACCGGCAAGCTTGCCGGACCCGGGTCCCGCACCGAATTCTTTCTGCCATACAAGGAAGGAACCGAACCCACGGAGCGCGCAGCCGCGCCCGGTTCGACTTCGGGAGGCGGGTCCGTGGACGACCTGTTCAAGCAAACCTTCTAGGAGGGATCATGCGGCTGGACATCTATCAGATCGACGCTTTCGCCGAGGGACTCTTCACGGGAAACCCGGCTGCGGTGGTGCCGCTCTATGAATGGCTCAGCGATGATCTCATGCAGAAGATCGCCCAGGAAAACAATCTGTCCGAGACCGCGTTTTTCGTGCCGCGCGGAGAGTATTTCGAACTGCGCTGGTTCACGCCCGAGCTCGAAGTCGATCTGTGCGGTCATGCAACGCTTGCCTCGGCCTTCGTGATCTACGAATTCCTGAACTACACTGATCCCGCCGTGGTGTTCGAAACCAGGAGCGGCAGACTGTTCGTGGATCGGGAGGGCGACATGCTGGCCATGGATTTTCCGGCCTGGCCGGTCAGGGAAATTCAGGTCACGGAACGGGTCTCCCACTCGCTTGGCGTTCGACCGGACGCCCTGTACGCCGGAGAGCGCGACATGATGGCCGTATTCGAGTCCGAGGACGTGATTCGCGGTCTTGTGCCGGACATGCGCGAAATGAACAAGCTCGACTGTTTGTGCCTGATCTGCACGGCTCCGGGGCAGGATCACGACTTTGTCTCCCGCACGTTCTGCCCCTCCTCGGGCATTGCCGAAGATCCGGTTACCGGTTCGGCCCACTGTTCGCTGGTTCCGTACTGGGCCGCGCGACTGGGCAAGGCCGGTCTGCACGCCTATCAGGCTTCGGCCCGGGGCGGTACGCTTCTTTGCGAATACCTCGGCGACCGGGTCAAGATATCCGGCCGCGCCGTGACATACATGCAAGGTCAGATAACTCTGTAACGCGAAATTCCGTTCGCCCAAGGAGGTTGCCGTGCCGTTCGTCAAGCTGGAAACCAATATCGCAATCAGGGAAACCGCGCAGGCCGAACTCGCAAGCAAACTGTCCGGTCTGGCTGCAAACATTCTGGGCAAGCCCGAATCCTACGTCATGGCCGTGCTTGAACCCGGCAAGATGCTTGTTCTCGGTGGCACCGACGAACCCGCCGCCTTCGTGACACTCGATTCCATCGGTCTGCCCGAGGAACGCACGGCGGAACTCGCCGGGAAAATCTGCGGATTTCTTGAAACCGAACTCGATATCTCCAAGAAACGTACGTACATCGCCTTTGGTAATCTCAAGCGCCATCTGTTCGGTTGGAACGGCGGGACCTTTTAGGACATGCCTCCGGCGGCACGAGAAACTTTCGTGAAAGTTTCTCGTGGCTCTTCAAAGCCTTTTGGTCCTACGCCGCCAGAAAGGGGAGGTGCATCCCCAATTTCGTTTGGCGGCGTAGTTGGCTGTGGGCTTATCAAGTCTGTTTTTTTCGTCTTGAAGTTGTCCGGAAAGCGTCTTTGTTCTTGTCAGGAAAACGTGGCTGAAAATGCAAAACGGCCTGAAGAATGTCCCGTCAGGGCGTTCTTCAGGCCGTTTTGCATTTTCAGCCACAGATGGGGTCAAGGGGCATCGCTCCTTGCGGGACCAGGGCAGCGCCCTGGTCCTCCCGAAGGGACCGCCGGAGGCCCTTCAGCGAGTCGCTAGAGCAGTTTCAGGTCCCAGTTGAACCGACTGGTGCGGGTTGCTCTGGGGAAGCCCTTGGGCCAGCGTTCCCTGATGCTGAGAAAGAATTTGTACCCTGCTTTTTCAAGAGCGCGTCGCTCCGAGGACAGGTCCACTTCCCAGCCCGGGAAAATCCAGTTGTTCTGGCCGATCTTCTTGACCCAGCAGACCTCGTTCATGGGCGAGCGGATCGGGTCTTCCAGCCGTACTTCCTCGGCAAGGAAGCGGGAAATGCCGAAGGGCCAGAGTCCCTTGAGCACGAATCCCAGCGGCAGGGGAGAGCCGTGCGCCAGAGCCAGTGCGTCTTCGGCCGGGAGTTCCGGGGCTGCATAGGCCGAGGAAAAACCGAGCTTGCGGAGCTGATCCAGCGCATAGTGGTTTGAGGCGTTGCAGTACGGTCCGGCAATGAGCGTCATGTTCTTGCGGTCCGTGAAAAAGGCGACCTGCCAGGGCGCGTTGCACACGAATTCATTGGCTCCGTTGCGCACGGCGTCCCGGATCAGGGATCGGATGTGTTTTTCCTCATCCGGCCAGATCACGGGCGGCAGCCACCACTGGGTGCGTCCCTTGGATGCGCGCGGCACGCTCTGAAGCGTCTTGTGGTCCAGCCAGAGGGCCTGCCTGCCGAAAATGCGGCCTGTGGGCGATTCCCGGAACAGGTTGACATCATGGGACTTGGTCCGAAAGGGCTTGAACGGCTTGGGTCTGGTCGGCTCGAACGAGGATTCCGGGCTGGCCGGAGCCTCGTTTGCCGCAAGGCGGGCTTCCAGATCGCGAATGGCCTTGGTCAGCTCGGGTTCGCGTCGGTCCACGAGAAATACCTTGGTGCGCGAGGGCAGATACCCGGATTTTTCCTGCTTCCGAACAGGCAGATCGAAACGGCCGCGCTTGGGGATGCGGCGGCGTACGCTCAAGGTGCGGTGCCCGGGCTGGTCCTCGTAGCCGACGCGCACGAGATCGCCGGGAAACAGGGCCTCGCGCGTTTCGAAATAGAGCTTCTGGCCGTCGCGCTTGATCTGGCCGATGAGTCGGCCAGAGCTGGTTTCCCCGCCGGGCTGGATGGGCATGAACGGACGCTGCGGCAGGAACAGGGAATGCGAGGACGGGCGTCCGAGAGCCATATCAAGAAGTTCCTGCGCAGTCTTCTTGGCCTGGGCATCATTGGGGTTGTCCCGGAGCATGCGGTACGCGGAAATGGTGTAATAGACGTAGTGGGGGCCTTTCTTGCGGCCTTCCACTTTCCATGCGTTGACTCCGGGCAGAGACAGGAGCGGCTTGGTGAGCACGTCCAGCGACAGGTCCATGCAGGAAAACAGGCGCTGGGGATCGGCCTTGCCCTGACGGTAGAGACGGCGGCAGGGCTGGACGCAACGTCCGCGCAGGCCGGATTTGCCACCCAGAAAGCTGCTCCAGTAGCAACGGCCGGAAATGCAGTTGCACAGCGCGCCGTGCACGAATATTTCCAGATCCAGTCCCTTGGGGCAGGCTTCGGACATCATTTTGACTTCGTCGAGATTGAGCTCGCGGGGTACCACGATCCGGCTCGCGCCCATTTTCTTCGCGATTTCCAATGCGGCGGGATGGGTGACGTTGGACAGGGTGGAAAGGTGCAGCTCGCCCTTGTAGCCTGCCTGTCTGGCGAGTTCGATCATGGCCAGATCCTGAATGATCAGGGCCTCGGGTTTCACGGTGCGGGAGAGAGACGGTCGATGAGCCTGCCTGCGGATTCCGGGTCGCCGGGCTTGACCAGAGTATTCATTGCCACGTAGGTCTTGGTGCCTTGCTCGCGGGCCAGGCTTGCCAGCGCGGCAAGCTCGCTGATAGAAAAGTTCTTGGCCTGCATGCGGGCGGAAAAGTGTTTGAGCCCGACGTAGATTGCGTCGGCTCCGGCGGCAACTGCCGCGAGGTAGGATGCCTTGTCCCCTGCGGGGGCCATTATTTCCGGTGTATTCTTTTTGTTCATAAGGGTTGGTGCATGTCCTTGAGAAATTGTCGAAATGTAAAAGTATTGGATGTGGTCCCTGTCGGTCAATCAAAAAGACCCGGGGAATTTTTCGAAATCAAGCTGGAATACCCGGATTGGGACGGGTGGAAGCCCGGCCAGTTCGTCATGATCCGGCCTGTGAGCTGGGACCTCGAGATCGTCTGGGGGCGTCCTTTTTCCATCAGCAGCGTGGGGGACGGCAGCCTGACCCTGTTCATTCAGAAGGTGGGGCGCGGCACGTCCCGGCTGGCGCAGCTCAAGCCCGGCGACGAGGTCGCCATATGGGGACCGCTGGGCAATGGTTTCGCCGTGGAGCCGGAAAGGCCCACCCTGCTGCTTGCGGGCGGAATCGGCATAGCTCCTTTTCGCGGATATGTCGAGAACCATGCCGGGCCGGAAAATCTGAAGCTGTTTCTGGCTCACCGCGTGCCTCTGGAATGCTATCCCTATGATTCCCTGAGTCGGACCGTGGAATGTGAAAGCATGATGGAGCGCACGCCCGAGGATTTGCAGCGCATCATAGCCCGACTCCACGAGCTCGTGGCCGAATATGCGGAAAGGGACGGCCTGATCCTGTGCTGCGGTCCCACCCCGTTCATGCGCACGGTGCAGTCCGCTGCTGCCGAGGCCGGGACCCGGGCGCAGCTTTCCCTGGAAAACCGGATGGGGTGCGGCGTGGGCGCGTGTCTGGGCTGCGTGACAAAGGACGGCAGCGGGCACAATGTGCAGGTCTGCACGCGCGGCCCGGTATTCTGGTCGGACAACGTGGAGCTGTAGGAGCCTATACATATGGATATGCAGACAAGCTTTGGCGGGCTGACCCTGAAAAATCCGGTCATGACCGCGTCCGGCACGTTCGGGTTCGGTCTGGAGTTTGCGCCCTACGGCGACCTGAAGCGGCTTGGCGGCCTTGTGGCCAAGGGATTGAGCCTCAAGCCGCGCGAGGGCAATCCCATGCCCAGACTGGCCGAGACCCCGTGCGGCATGCTCAATGCCATAGGCATTCAGAATCCCGGCGTGGAACATTTCGTGCGTACGGTGCTGCCTTCCCTGCCGTGGAAGGATGTGGCCGTGGTGGCCAACCTGTATGCCTGCGACGCCGAGGAATTCGGGGAACTGGCCGGGGTGCTGGCCGGGGAAGAGGGCATTGCCGCGCTTGAAGTCAATGTTTCCTGTCCCAACGTGAAGGAGGGCGGCATTGCGTTCGGGCAGGACCCGAAGCAGATCGGCAGGGTGACCGAAGCCGTGAAGCGCAATGCCGGAGGCAAGCACGTCATGGTCAAGCTGTCGCCCAATGTCACGGACATTACGGTCTGCGCCCGGGCCGCGGCAGAGGGCGGGGCGGATTCCCTGTCCCTGATCAACACCCTGTCCGGCATGGCCGTGGACATCCGTCGCCGCAGGCCTCGGCTGGCCAATGTGATTGGTGGACTGTCCGGCCCGGCCATCAAGCCCGTGGCGCTTCGCTGCGTGCATCAGGTGGTGCAGTCGGTGGATATCCCGGTCGTGGGCATTGGCGGCATTGCTTCGGCAGAGGATGCGCTGGAGTTCCTGCTGGTGGGCGCGCATGCCGTGCAGGTGGGGACCGCAAACTTCCTGCGTCCGGATTTCTCCTTTGGGCTGGCCGATGACATGGCCGCATTGCTGGAGGAAATCGGTGCGGAAAGTCTGGAGGCTTTTCGGGGCAGTTTGCAGATGGAATTCTAGTGAATTTCAGGAAAATTCATTTTTTTCCCATTTTTTGCTTGCCATAACCAAAAGTTTTCAATAGATACTTCTCCTCGACGCGGAGAGGTGTCCGAGTCCGGCTTAAGGAGCACGCCTGGAAAGCGTGTGTGGGGGAAACTCCACCGGAGGTTCAAATCCTCTCCTCTCCGCCACGACGGAAACACGGGCTTGCGGAAGTTTGTTTCCGCAAGCCCTTTTTTGAAAAGGGAAGCCGGGCGGCGGTTTCGCTGTGAACCCCGTCAGGCCCGAAAGGGAGCAGCGGTATCAGTTGTTGCCGGGTGCCCGGTTTCCCTAAAAGGGACGTGTGAAAGCACGTCCCTTTTTTGTTGTTTGCACAAGACACTGTCCCGCATTCCGGAATGTATCCTTGACACAAATCTCCATGGCTTTTATCAGGCCCCATCTTGCATCGGGAGCCAGTAATGATTCGTAATTCCCTTCCGGCGTTCATCGAGCGCCAGTTTCTGCCCATAGCCGTGCTGCTGTCCGTGGCGGCGCTGTATCATCCTCCGGCCTTCACCTGGATCAAGCCGCACATTCCCCTCGGATTGGGGGTGATCATGTTCGGCATGGGGTTGGCTTTGGAGTTCGAGGACTTTCTGGACATTTTGCGCAAATGGCGCATGGCCGGGCTGGGCATTCTGCTTCAGTACACGGTCATGCCGGTGGCTGCCTTTGCCATCTGCACCCTGCTGGACATGCCCGAGGAAGTGCTCATCGGCATGGTCGTGGTGGGGGCCTGTCCCGGCGGCACTGCGTCCAACGTGATCGCGTATCTGGCGCGGGCCAATGTCGCACTGTCCGTGACCATGACTCTGGCCGCCACCTGTCTGGCTCCGCTGCTGACTCCGGCCATCATCTACTTCATTCTTGGGCAGCATGTGGAAATCCATTTCTGGGGCATGGTGAACTCCGTGTTCTGGATCGTGGTGTTTCCGCTGGTGGACGGCCTGATTCTGCGTCGCATCTTCCGCAAATGGCTGGACCCCTTTCTGGTGTGGTTCCCGTCCCTTTCCATCATCGTCATCGCCTTGCTCATCGCCTGCATCATGGGGCTGAATCAGCAGACCCTGCTCGGTCTTCCGGTCATGGCGCTGGTGGCCGTGATCATGCACAATGCCGTTGGTCTGGCCGCAGGATACTGGGGAGGGCGGGTGTTCGGCTGCACGCCGCGGGATGCGCGTACCTTGGCCATCGAGGTGGGGATGCAGAATTCCGGCCTTGGCGTGGCTCTTGCCGTCAAGTATTTCGGTGTGGCAACCGCCTTGCCCGGTGCGCTTTTCAGCTTGTGGCACAATATCTCCGGAGTCTCTCTGGCACGAATCTGGCGCAGAAGCCCGAAATAGATCGATTTTTCATGGCATGTTCAGGCCGGGCCGCAATGTGGAAGCATTGCGACCCGGCCTTTTTATTGTCAAGAAATGCAGAATATTACTTGACTCGTGTTACTGATTGGATATTAATATTCACCCAGAGTGTTTGAAAGTTGTTTTGGTGTTTGTGATTCGTGCATTTCAGGAGGAACCCGATGAAATCCAAGTGTGTAGTGCTGGCTGCGGCCTTTGTCCTGTTGACCTGTCAGGCGGCGTTCGCCCATTTCGGCATGCTTATCCCGGACACGGACGAGGTGGCTCAGGACAAACGGACCGTGAACATGACGCTCTGTTTTTCGCATCCCTTCGAGGGGCAGGGAATGGAGCTGGAAAAGCCCGCCAGATTTTTCGTGAGCATCGACAACGGCGAGCAGGTGGATCTGCTTTCCACGCTCAAGCCCGCCAAGGTCATGGGCCATTCCGCCTGGAAGACCTCTTTCACACCCAAGGCCCCGGGGCTGTACGCCTTTGCCTTTGAGCCCGTTCCGTACAAGGAAGATGCCGAGAACAACTACATTCAGCATTTCACCAAGGTCGTGATCGACGCCTACGGCGAGGGGGAGGAATGGAACAAGCCCCTTGGCCTGCGTACCGAGATCGTTCCCCTGACCCGTCCGTTCGGCAACTATGCCGGCAACGTGTTTCAGGGCATCGTGATTCTGGACGGCAAGCCTGCTCCGTACACCCGCGTGGAAGTGGAATTCCACAACAGGGATGGCAAGCGCACCGCCCCCAATGATCGGATGGTGACTCAGGAAGTGCTGGCCGACGGTAACGGCGTGTTCACCTTTGCCTGCCCGTGGAAGGGCTGGTGGGGATTCGCCGGACTCAATACCGCCCCCGAGGAGTACAAGGGCCGCGAGCTGGAGCTCGGTGCCGTGCTTTGGGTCGAGATGAAGTAGCTTGAAACGTTTTCTGCCGCGTGCTGCAAGCCCGTCGTATACTGTACGGCGGGCTTGTTTGCCTGTATGGGGTGGAAATGGAGGAGTTCAATCGGTCCATCATGATCTGGGGCAGCGTGGGCCTGCTCGTATTGTGCTCTTCGGCCTATGTCTGGCTGTATGTGCTCAGCGTGCGTCCTGCGGCATTGGAACGTCGAATGGGCGAGGTCGCGTGGAAACGCTGCGCGGCCTACAGGCAGGTCTGCTATCTGCTGGGAGTCGCCATCCTCGGGTGCTATGGCTGGATATTGGCGTACCCGCCGCCGTTCGGGATGCCCCACTGGTTTCCGTGGCCGTGGTGGTGGTCCGCACTGTCTGCCGGTGTGTGTGCCGTGCCCGCTGTTCTGCTGTGGTGGGCAGGGGTGCGTGATGCCGGAGGCGAAACCGTGGAGCCGGAAAAGTCGCGGCCCATGTTTCGGGGGGTGTACCGGAGAATGCGTCACCCGCAGGCTGTTGGCGGATATGCGGTGTGGGTGCTCATCGGTCTTGGATCGCATTCGCCGTTTCTGGCCGTCTATTCCCTGCTCTGGATTCCGGTTTGCGTTTTCGTCTGTCATGCCGAGGAACGGGACCTGATCTTGCGGTTCGGTTCGGCCTATGAGGAATATTGCCGGAAAACCAACGCGTTCTGGCCCGGTCGCAGAAGCAGCTAATCCGTGCCGGACGTATCCCGTTCCTGATGGATCAGTTGCAGGATCGGGGTCACGAATTCATCGGGCAGGGCACCGAAAAGTGCGCCGACAAAGGCCCCGGTCATGGAACCGATCACCAGATTGGCACCGTCCGCACTGTCCGCCACCTGAAAGAGCGTGCCCAGAAACGCTCCCAAAAACGCTCCCATCATCATGCCGTCGTTGTTGATGCCTCGGTATGGCTTCATGCCTCGCGCCAGCCGTGCGCAGTCCTTGATGAAAAATCCGCAGAAACCGCCGAAGAATGCAGCCACTATGGTCAGCAGCATGCCCGGGAACATGGTGTGCAGGGTCAGGCTGGCTGCCCGGATCGATCCTTCCGCAAGTCCGGCCACGCCACCTATGGCCAGAGTGGCGTGAAAACTCTTTTCCTTGGTGTCCAGAGAAATGCGCATGATTGTGCCTTGTGGGAAAAAATTGCTGTTTTCACCATGGGTGCCAAAATCATGCCGCAACCCGGGAACATGATGTGATAATTTCGCGTGCAGCAGGGCTGTCGCGGCTTTGTGACAAAATTGTTTTACTTTTGAAACGGGTTGGGCTACCAAGGCAAAGTTTTATTAACCAAAACGTCCGAACGGAATCGCCGCAAATCTGGGGATGGCGATTCCTGCTTTTCCGATGGGGGTCGGAAGGCACTGGCGTCAAACAAGGGGGAAGGATGAAACGCGTTTTCTCCGCTCTCGGCCGCTGTCTGATTCTCTGCGGCCTTCTTCTGGCTTTGTCTGCGAACGCCCTGGCCGGGGGCTTTGCTCTCTACGAATACAGCAACCGCTCCGTAGCCATGGGCACCACGGGCATCGCCCAGGCCGGTGATGCTTCGGTCGTTGCCACGAACCCGGCTCTCATGACCCGTCTTGAAGACAATCAGACCCTTGTCGGCATGGTGGCCATTCAGCCTGCCGGCGAAGTCGTCATCGGCGGGAACAGCACCAAGACCAAGGATCAGACCTTTCTGGTTCCGCACGCCTACTACGTGCACAAGTACAATGACAATGTCTGGCTCGGCGTGGGCGAATTCACCCGCTTCGGTCTGGGCATGGAATATCCGGACAACTGGATCGGCAAGGACGAGCTGACCAACATCCTGCTGGAAACCTTTTCCCTGAATCCCAGCATCGCCTTCAAGTTCAACGAGCACTTTTCCGCTGCTGTCGGCATCGAGCTGATGAAGGGGAACGTGCTGATCGAGAAGACTCCGACGATTGCTACTCTTCCCACCAAGGTCAAGATCGAAGGTGAGACCGTGACCGCTACCGGGAACCTCGGTTTGCATTATCAGTTCAATGATCAATGGGGTGTTGGATTCACCTATCGCGCACCTGCAAAGGTTTGTACTGATGGCAAAATCAAGTTCAGCGGCGGTGCGCCGTTGGCTGATGCCAAGGCCTATGTCGCGACAACGCTTCCTTCCAGCTACTCACTGGGGGTCGCCTACCAGCCCACTGACGACTGGAACATCGAATTCGATGTGGTGCATACCCGTTGGGAGCACACCAAAAATTTGAAGATCGATACGGATTCCGCAGTGGGTGATTCCGTTGTGGACATGTACTACAAGAACACGTGGCGGCTTCAGCTCGGCACCGAGTACTGGGTCAAGGACTGGGCCGCTGTCCGTCTCGGCTACATCTGGGACCAGAGCCCGATCCGTCACGGCTCTGCCTCGTTCATGCTGCCGTCCAACGACCGCCATCTCTTTTCCGGTGGTCTCGGCTTCAAGGGCGAGAACTGGACCTGCGATCTGGCTTATTCCTACATCGTGTCCAAGGACCGTCACGGCATGAAGATCGGTTCCCACGACAACGTGGATTTCAAGGATGGCGACACGCATATCGCGGGTCTGTCCGTGGGATATGTCTTCTAGCATTCCCCACATGTAGATGCATTCAAGCCCCCGCCCAGACGGGGGCTTTTCTTTTTCCCCTGATTGCGGGACTATGCCGACTCGATGAGGAGACAGAATACAGTCATGATCAAAGCGGAAAATATGACGTTCATGTACCCGGATGGACACGAGGCACTCGCAGCCACGAATTTTCATGTGGCGCGCGGGAGTCTGGTCGGTCTGGTCGGGGCCAACGGCAGCGGCAAGTCCACGCTGCTGGCCATGCTGGCAGGGCTGTATACCCCGGAGTCGGGAAAGCTTGTTGTCGACGGCCATGTTTCCCCGGGCTGCGAAGCGGACGTCCGCGGCGTTTGCCGACTGGTGATGCAGGATGCGGATTTGCAGATTCTGGGCGGAACCGTGGGGGAAGATGTCCTGCTGGGCAGGGATGATGATCGATCCGAGAAATCGGCCCGGATCATGCTTGATCGATTCGGGTTGGCCGGGAAATGGGAATGCCCGGTACATTCCCTGTCCTGGGGCATGAAGCGGAAGCTGTGTCTGGCCGGAGCCCTGCTGGATCAGCCGGGCGTGCTGCTGCTGGACGAACCGTTCAGCGGATTGGATTACCCGGGAATTCTGGAAATGCGGCGGCTGCTTCGCGGAAATCGTGAAGCCGGATTGACGCAGGTCGTTGCCGTGCATGATCTGGAGTGCCTGATTGATCTGGCGGATTGCCTGTTCGTGCTGAACAAGGGAACTCTGGTTCTGAACGGGCGTCCCGAGGACGTGCTGGATTCCGTGCGGGAGCATGGTGTCAGACCGCCGTGTTCATGGACGGCATGCCGCAGTCTTGAACCGTGGGATAGCGCGGAATGAGGTTGCTACCCGATTTTCTGCGAAGTCTGGACCCGCGCCTCAAGGTCCTGAGCGTGATCGGCCTCGGCATTTCGGTCTGGCATGGGCATTCCGTTCCGGTTGGGGCGCTGGGCCTGTTGCTGCTCTGCTGTTCGCTCGCTCTGGTCCGTCAGGAGCCTCGCGGCAGGCTCATGGCGCAAAGCATGGCGGTTTTCGTGCTGTTCTGGATGCTGCTCAAGGGTGGGCTTGATGTGTTGTTCGGGCTGACTCCTTTTGTTGCTCTGATTCTTGCCTTGGAGCTGGGCCTTCGACTCGGCGTTTTGATGATGCTGGGGCTCTGCCTTGCCCTGAGCACGTCGCCTGCCCGGCTCGGCTTGGCTCTGGCATGGTTTGCCCGGCCCTTCGGGCGCGAACGGGCATGGAAGCTGGCTTTTTCCCTGTCCCTCATGGTGCATTTTCTTCCCTTGGGTCTGCGCACTCTCGCAGGCATCCGGCAAACCATGCAGCTTCGTTGTCCGAACATGAGTTTTTTCGAGCGCATGCGCCTGATGCCTCAAGCCCTGCTGCGTACCATGGGCCGCAATACCTGGGATCAGACTCTGGCTGTTGCCGGGCGACGGCTGGATCGACCCGAGGCGTGGAAAGCCCGTTTTTCATGGCATGGACGTGATTGGGCTGTGCTTTCGGGAATGTTTGCTGCTGTCGCCATGCTTGTCGTGGCCTGATTCACGCATTGCTTCCGAACACTTTCCTTTCTGTTGACGGCCCGGTGTTGCCTACCGTATCTGATTGATTGATCGGTATAGGCAAACATCGGTTTCGACTTCGCAACAACGGAGGAACCATGCCGGATCGTATACGCTTGATGAACAGCGAGCAGGCAAAGGCGTTCATGGACTCCCGCAAGCCGTCGGACTTCACGCTGCTGGATGTCCGACAGGCGTGGGAATACGAAACATTTCATCTCCCCGGCGCGCAGCTTGTGCCCCTGACCGAACTTCCCGACAGATTGGAAGAGATAAATTCGAGCAAACCCGTGATCGTGTACTGCCACTCGGGAGGCAGAAGTTCGGCTGCGGCTTCGCTCCTGCAGGGGCAGGGATACGGCGAAGTCGTGAATCTGGTGGGCGGAGCCTCGGCATGGAAGGGGGAGGTTGCCTACGGTCCCATCGAGCTGGGCATGATTGCCTTCACCGGTCGGGAAACGCCTGTGGAAGTGGTCATGAAGGCCTATGTCATGGAGCGCAATCTGCAATCCTATTATTCCCTCAGGGCGGACATGGCCGAGACTCTGGACCGGATTGAATTGTTCATCGAACTGGCCGGGTACGAGGACAGGCACATGGATACGCTGTATGAGCTGTATACGCGTCTGGAACCGGCCCCTCTGGATCGGGATGCCTTTGAGAACAGGGCGTTGGAGAATGCCGGAGAGCTGGCCGAGGGAGGCGTGCGGCTGGAGGAGTTCCTGAGCGAATATGCCGGGGCTTTTGACGAGGACTTGGGTTTTCTGGAAGTCGCGGCCATGATCGAAGCTCAGGCGCTTGATTTCTATTTGCGCTGCAAGCAGAAGGCGGAATTGCCCGAGACCGTGGAAACGCTGGAATTGCTTGCACGGGAAGAGAAGGCGCACCTGCGGATTCTGGGCAGGCACATGGTCCGGCCCGAGGCGTGATGCACGATTCCCATTAGCCGGACGATCCCCTTGGAATGTCCGGTTGCAGTCTTTCGGGCGGAATTTTCCTGAATCGCGGCTCAGGCGTTGAATGACACTATTGGGTCATGGTTTCGTTGCGGCGAAAGTAGGCCAGATATTCCTGATTGCCCTTGGGACCGAGAATCTTCGACGGCACCACACCCACGGAGGTCAGGCCCAGTTCGGTTCGGCAGAATGCGACCACCATGTCCACGGTTTCCTGCCGCAGCTTTTCGTCCCGCACAACGCCCCGGTCAGTCTGTCCCGGCCCCACCTCGAACTGGGGTTTGATCAGGGCAACCACTTCGCCGCCCGGCTTGAGAAACTGCATGCAGGCGGGCAGGATTTTGGTCAGGGAAATGAAGGACACGTCCGAAACCACCAAGTCCACGGGCTCCGGAATGAGCTCCGGCTCGGCGTGGCGCAGGTTTGTCCGTTCCAGATTGACCACGCGTTCATCGGTGCGCAGCTTTTCGTGCAATTGCCCGTAGCCCACATCCACGGCATAGACGCGCGTCGCGCCATGCTGGAGCAGTACATCGGTGAATCCGCCGGTTGAGGCCCCGGCATCCAGCGCAACCTTGCCGGTGCAGTCCATGCCGTATTCCTCGATGGCCGTCAGGAGCTTGTGCGCGCCGCGAGACACGAATCGGTTCGATCCGGCTACCACGAACTCCGTTTCCTCGTGAAATTGCTGCCCCGGTTTGGCAACCGGAAGTTTCTGGCCGCGTTCCATGTAGTGAACCTGTCCGGCCATGATCAGTCGTTTGGCCTTTTCCCGGCTTTCGGCAAGGCCCTGCTGGGCAATGAGTTGGTCTGCGCGCTGCTTTTTGGCCATGTGGATGGAAAGGGCGGGACAGCCGAAAGCCATCCCGCCCGGTTTGGTGTTAGTTGTGCTCCAGTCCGAGACGGGCGACCACCTTGTCGGCGGTGGCGCGAGTGAAGTCCTCGGGGGAGAGGCGGTCCTTTTCCTCGGGAGAGATGATCAGGTGCGGCTTGTTGGACAGGGATGTGTCCGGTGCGACCTCGAATTCAGGGGGAAAGGCATTGTTGAAGTACATGTTCTGGAAGTCCACGAACTTGAGGTGGTGGGCCGTGGAGTCCAGAATGCAGATTTCCTCGTCGCAGATCAGGCCGAGTTCCTTGGCGCGTTTGGCTCCGGCAAAGGATTCGCCGCCCTGGGTGCAGGCGATGTGTCCGTTGCGGTTGGCCTGAATCATGGAGTCCATGATCTGCTGCTCGGTGACCTGAAGGACCTGAAACGCATCGTGCCCGCCGATTTCCTCGAATTGTTCAGCATAGTACTTCACGCGGGGGAAGGAGACCGGATTGCCGATCATGGCTGCCTGGGCCACGCTCGGGCTTACGGTCACGGGGTGGAATTCCCGTTCCTTGGGATCGTCCACCGCGTAGTAGCGGTAGACCGGGTCCGCATGGTGGGACTGCACGCCGAAAATGCGCGGCAGGGCATCGATGATGTCGAGTTTGTACAGCTTGAGAAAGCCCGCCATGATGGCCGTGACATTGCCTGCGTTGCCGATGGGCACGAACACGCATTTGCCCTGCATGTTCCACCTGAACCACTGGGCTATTTCAAAGGCATAGGATTCCTGACCAAGGATGCGCCATGCGTTCTTGGAATTGAGCAGGGCGACCCGGTAGTTGTCGGCCAGATGCTCCACCACCTTCATGCAGTCGTCGAACACGCCGGGAACTTCCAGCACGGTTGCGCCCGAGCCAAGGGGCTGGGAAAGCTGGGCCGGGGTGACCTTGCCATGGGGCAGGATGACCACGGACTTGATGGCCTCGCCTGCATAGGAGGCGTACAGCGCGGCTGCTGCGGAAGTGTCGCCGGTGGAGGCGCATACCGTGAGAATCTGGTCCCAGTCGTTCTGGCGGATCAGGGAGCGCAGGTAGCTGAATGCGCAGGCCATGCCGCGGTCCTTGAAGGAAGCCGAGGGATTCTGTCCGTCGTTCTTGTAGCCGGTGCGAATGCCTGTTTCCCGGATCAGTCGGTCGCTGGACCGAATGATGGGGGTGTTGCCCTCGCCCAGATACAGGATGTCATCTTCGTCCAGCACCGGGGCCATGAGTTCGTAGAACCGGAAAATGCCGCGCATGGCGGTTCGTTTGGTGGCGGCACGGCGGTCGAAAATCTCCTGCCAGCGATGGCCCGGAGTTTTTTTCAGGTTGTCGAAATCGAGATTCTCAAGCAGAAACACGCCGCCGCAGTCCGGGCAGGTGTAGTACAGCTTGTCCGTGGGAAACCGCTTGCCGCAGCCGAGGCAGAAATATTCCATGGTGCCTCGGTAGGTGGGGAACAGGTCTTTGCTCATTGTCCGCTCTTGGGTTGATGTTTCGGCGCGCGCGTCCTGCAACTGGGACGGTAGCGCGAGTCCTGATGTCCGGGAAACCGCGGCACGTTCCGCGTAGCCGGTTTTCCTACCGGAATGCGATCAAATGCCGGAAAGTACTTTTCCAGCCTCGGGGCGCTGCCGTCAACCCACTTTTGGGGTGAAGAGGAATTTTTTCGGATCAGCCTTGCAGGGGACTGAAGATGTTACGGCCATATTCTCGGGATGCTCAAAACCACCTATCTGTGTTCGGGGAGCGGGGTGAATAGCGTTTACGGGCGAGAGGCAATAATATAGATTTCAGCAGCGATATCTGGATACCGTTCTCCAAGGACCATGAAAGCAGCAAGTTGCTCAGTGCTCCAGCTTTGTTCAATTTGTTTGTCCGCAAGAGGTTTGAGCCAATACCCTCCAAAATGATCAATTTTAAGTCCCGCTTGCACAAAATCAGAGCGGAATGATTCAGGAGAATATATTCGCTGGTGTCCATGGCGTTTGTCTTTTGCGCTAGCCTCATATTCGGAAGAGGTTATCCCCATAATGGTCGCTGCTTGTCGGTGAATTGAGCGAGCATTCGGAACTGCGGATAAAATGGTTCCTTGAGGCGTTAAAAAACGTGAAATTTGTTTTAAGATGCCGACTGGATTTTTAACATGTTCAAGCACATGGCCGAGTATAATGTGGTCAAATGTTTCTGTCGTAGAAAAATCTTCAAAGAGGCTGTGGATTATTTTTACTGCAGGGCATCTTTTTTTGATTATTTCGCAAAATCCTAAAGCACCTTCAACAACAGTAATACTTTTACCGAGAGCTACTAATTGCTCGGTCATTAAGCCTTCCGCAGGGCCAAGCTCCAGAATTTTATTACCCACTAACCATCTTTTGAAGATTTTAAAACTGTAAGGAATAGTCATAGAACAGATTCCTTTTGCATAAATTGAATCGGCAGCGATTTTGTCTAATATTTTCATACCTTGTCCCCGATGATTGGGAGTATGTCTAACAGGTTGCTGTATGTTCGATAAATGCTGTGTTTTTCCCAAAAAGATTTGGATCTAAATCCTCTGTCAAGGGCGAAGAAGGGCAGAGACATCCCTTTTGCTGCTTGGAAATCTACTTCTGTGTCACCAATGATTCCTTTTACTGGGAATGCTTGCAACGCTGTTAGTTTGTTTTCAGCTGCAGTTAGGCCGGGCTTCGTGATAAGTATTTCAGAAAAATATTCATTTATCCCGAGCTGTTCAATTTGGGTTAGAACTCCCTTTGTGTTTGTCCTAGCTGTGACCAGTATCAATTTGTATTTGTTGATAATTATTTTTAAGAATGTGATCGAATCGCAAAAAGAGAGTGTCATGCTTTAAAAAATGTGTTTTTTCAATATTCGAAACCCACTTGCTTTGAATCTGTCGAGCGATCAGCAAAGGGAGTCCTTTTTGAGTTAGGAAGTCGATGTTGTTGTATCCTTCTCTTTTGTAGGCAATGAATCCATTTGTTTGTATTGCAATACCCAATATCTTCAAAGTAAAATTCAAGACTACAAGATGTCTATGTAAACTGTTGAGCAAAGTTCCATCAAAATCAATGGCAAGCCAGTTTTGCTTCTTATGGTACATGCTAATCTTTAAATTGTGTGACAACTTCAGTATAAACCCGGCTTACCCATTGTTCCTTGTGCCTTAACTGGAGAGGAGCAAATATTTTTTTTTCAGAATACTGCAATAAGCAGTGAGCAAGAGCAGAAGCTTCGTCCCATCCTCCGGCATAAGAGATACTCATTCCACCTGCCAGTCTGAAGTTCACATCAGTGATTACGAAATTATTTTGGCTATTTTTCATAAACTGCAAGTTGAAAAAATGAGGAGTCTGGATGCAGCGTATCAATCTTTTAGCGACATCTTCTAAATTCTTATTAGAGCTCAACTTGGCTTTGGTACAGACTCCAGCTTTGGTTTGAATACGCTCTCGAGTTACAGTTGAAATTTGTGTCCCATAACGGAATACTTCCATGGTTATTTCTGGTGGTCTGCAGACTTCTTGAACAAGAAGACTTGGATCATCGAGTTCTTTTATTACTGAACCGCGCATCAGTCGTGCACCAACGGATCCGACTCCATCGATAGGCTTTACAAAATAATCTTGGTTTTCATTTAAAGTGACTTTGTCGTGTATTTTAGGAACATCAAAGCCGTTTGCTTTTAGAAAAAAAGACATATTTTTTTTATTGTTGTAATGTACTAGACTTTCGTAGGGAGTGGAAAGGCTTTTTATACTTAATGAATTCAAGTCGGGGTTTTGAGGATGGAAAAGAAGTTGTTCTTTGTCAAAAGTGGGAAGAATGAAATCGGGCCTTTCCTTTTTACATATTGAAACCACGGCAGAGTAGTAGGCAGAATCTGCAACTGAAGGGATTTGATAGAATTCATCCAGGAGGCTTATGTTGGGTACATTTTCCGGAGAATTTGTGTCAGCGCCGATCAAATAGAAGTTGTTGGGAAAATTTTTTTTAAAGATTCTGCACAGGTGGTAGTTTGCATTTGTTCCACAAGATAGGACAATGATTTTTAGCATAATTATATTGGGTTGTCGTTAAGGGTTAAGACTTCCAATTTGAAAATGTTAGCCCGTTGGGATAGTGACAACAATGGAAATATTTTACAACAGATAAAACTGTTTTGTTGCTCAGGGCCATATTTTCGGGATACTCAGCACTACCATGACTGCGCCGAGGGACATCTTGACCGTGAAGCCGAAGGCCTTGCCCCAGAAGGCGCCGAGGGCAGCGCGGCGTGCATGCTGCATGTCCTTGTCGGGCAGCTCCATGATCAGGCAGCCGAGGTAGGCCCCGGCGAGTGCGCCGATCAGTGCGCCTACGCCGAGCAGGAACGGTGCGCCGAAGATGGCTCCGGCAATCGCGCCGATCATGCCGCCGATGTTGCCCCGTTTTCCGGCTCCGTATCGGCCCGCGCTCCACATCTGCAGCCCGAATTCCAGAGCTTCTCCGGCTGCCGCCAGGATGCCCAGAATCAGAACAAAGCCCCAACCCATGGATTCCGGAAACAGCCATTTCCAGAATGCCACGAGGGCCAGGGCTATCCAGTTGGCGGGACCGCCGAAAATCTGGATGATCTGGGACGCTCCGAGGAGCAGGATGAGAAGCGATGCCCAGACGTAATCCATTTATTCCTCGTTTCTGAGGTCCTTGACCCGGATTGCCTTGCCCGGAGACTTGGGGATGGAGTCGTGCATGACAAGTTCCACGCGCGGCGTGATCAGAATTTCGCTGTGCAGGCGCTTGGCGATCTTCTTTTGCAGGCCCTGAAGCACGCGCATGTCTTCCACGAAGAATTCGTCCTTGATCTCCACCTTGACCCGCATCTGGTCGGTCAGGCCTTCCTTGTACAGCTCGATCAGGTAGTTGTGGCCCACCTCGGGCATGGACATGAGGCACTGCTCGATCTGCATGGGGTAGATGTTCACGCCCTTGAGGATCATCATGTCGTCGGCGCGGCCCGTGATGCGGTCGATGCGGCGATGCGTGCGACCGCAGGGGCACTGGCCGGGAATGAACCGGGTCAGGTCGCGGGTGCGGTAGCGGATGATGGGCATGCCCTCGCGCGTGATGGTGGTCATGACCAGTTCGCCGATTTCACCTTCCTCGACATGTTCGCCGGTTTCGGGATTGATGATCTCGGGAATGTAGGCGTCCTCCCAGATGTGCATGCCGCTCTGCTCGGTGCACTCGAAGGCCACGCCCGGGCCGTTCAGCTCGCTCATGCCGTAGGAGTTGTATGCCTTGATGTGCAGCATTTCCTCGATCTTGCGGCGGGTTTCCTCGGTATGCGGCTCCGCGCCGATCAGGGCGATGCGCCATGGCATTTCCGCGGGATCGAAGCCCGCTTCCCGGACCTGGGATGCGAAATACAGGGCAAAGGACGGGATGATGTGCATGACCGTGACGTTGAAGTCGCGAATCAGCTTGATCTGGCGCTTGGTGTTGCCTGCGCCTGCCGGGATGGTGATCATGCCCAGCTTTTCCGACCCGTAGTGAAAACCCAGACCGCCGGTGAACAGGCCGTAACCGGCCATGTTCTGGAGTACGTCCGACTTGCGGCAACCGCAGGCGTACATGGAGCGGGCCACCAGATCGGCCCAGCGGTCCAGATCGGCCTGCGTGTAGAAAACGGCAGTAGGTGTGCCCGTGGTGCCGGAAGAGGCGTGCAGCCGCACGTAATCTTCCCGAGGCAGGGTAAGCAGACCGTAGGGATACTGGGAGCGCAGGTCGTCCTTGGTGGTGAAGGGCAGCTTCACGATGTCCGCAACGGACTTGATTTCGTCGAGATCGAAACCGGCGAGGCGGTCGCGATAATAGGGAGAACGCATCGCGATGGCGATGGTTTTCTTCAAGCTGTCGACCTGGAGATTCTCCAGTTCTCCCCGTTCTAGAGTCTCGACGGAATCGTAGTACATTGCAGATCTTCCTTGTAGGGTGTGTTAGTTGTTGCCCTGATCAAATTCAGGCGGAAGTTCGGAAGGATAGACTGTGGCGTCCATGTTTTCGAACAGCGTGTATTCCTTTTTGAAGAAGAGTTCGCACTTGCCCACCGGGCCGTTACGCTGTTTGGCGATGATGATTTCGGCGTGGTTCTTGAGCGGATTGTCCTCGCTCTTGTTGTAGGCTGCGTCGCGGTAGAGGAAGATGATGATATCGGCGTCCTGCTCGATGGCACCGGATTCGCGCAGGTCGGACATCATGGGGCGCTTGTCCGTGCGTTCCTCGACCTTGCGGTTCAGCTGCGACAGGGCAATGACCGGAACATTCAGTTCCTTGGCCAGAGCCTTGAGGCTTCGCGAAATTTCGGAAATCTCCTGCTCGCGGGAATCCGTGCGCTGGCTGGCCCGCATGAGCTGGAGGTAGTCGATGATGATCAGGCCGAGACCGTGCTCTGCCTTGAGTCTGCGGCAGCGGGCCTGAAGTTCCAGCGTGGACAGGGCCGGGGTGTCATCGATGAACAGCGGCGCGCGTGACAGCACGTCGCCGGCCTCGTACAGACGAGACCAGTCCTGATCGTCGAGGTAGCCCTTGCGCAGATTCTGGAGTCCCACCTGTCCCTGTACCGCAAGTAGACGGGTCATGAGCTGTTCCATGCTCATTTCCAGGGAAAAGATGACCGTGGGCACTTCGGATCTGGCTGCGGAACGCAGGGCCACGTTCAGGGCGAACGCGGTCTTGCCCATGGACGGACGGCCCGCCATGATGATCAGGTCCGAATTCTGGAGTCCGGCGGTCATGTTGTCGAACTCGTGATAGTGGGTGGCGATGCCCGTGATCGAGGACTTGTTCTCGTACTTGGCGGTCAGGTCCTCGAATACGCGGTCCAGAAGTCGGCGGCTGTCGAGCTGGTTCGCTGCAGCCTGGGACTGGGCAATGTTGAAGATCGCCTTTTCCGATTCCCCGAGCAGTTCGTCCACGTCCTGCGCTTCAAAACAATTGGTAATGATTTCGCTGGACGCGTTGATCAGTCGCCTGAGAATGGATTTGTCGTGGACTATCTTGGCGTGGTATTTGGCATTGGCCGAGCTGATCACGGAGTCCGCCAGTTCAGCCAGATAGACCGGTCCGCCCACCACGTCCAATGAATCCGCTGCGGACATGTAGTCCGCCACCGTGATCAGATCGATGGGCTTCTGCTGATTGTACAGGTCGATGAACGTCTGAAAGATGGTCCGGTGCGCAGGGGAGTAGAAATCGTCGGCTTCGACTATGTCGACGAGTTCATGAAAGATGGTGTTGGATTGAAATACCCCGCCGAGGACGGCCTGTTCGGCTTCGAGGTTGTGGGGCGGGACCTTGCGAACAAGCTCGGAAGAGGCTCTGGACAGAGCCTCTTCCGAGTTTTTTGCATTTTGGCCGCGCTTAGGCCTCGACGGTTTCGTCGGATTCGGCATCGGTCACTTCCGGTTCCTCTGCCGTCTCGGTTTCTTCTTCGGCAGGCTCTTCAGCAGGCATGCCGTGACCCAGAACGGACAGCTTCAGTTCGCCACGAACTTCGGGATGCAGCTTGATCTCGATTTCGTAATCGCCCAGAGAGCGGATGGGCTCGTCCAGAACGATCTTGCGGCGGTCGATGACGATACCGGCGGCTTCCAGAGCATCAGCGATGTTGGAGGCGGTCACGGAACCGTAGAGCTTGTCGTTTTCGCCAACGCGCACTTCGATGGAAACCGGAGTTGCGGCGATGCGATCGGCAATGCCCTGAGCATCGGTACGCAGGCTGGCGGCCTCGGCTTCCAGCTTGTTGCGTTCCAGCTCGAACTGCTTGAGGTTGGCCTGAGTGGCGGGGCGAGCAAGTCCCTGAGGAATCAGGTAGTTGCGGCCGTAGCCTGCCTTGACGGTAACAATATCTCCAACGCGACCCAGAGAGTCGACGTCGGCGCGTAAGATCAATTTCATCTGTGCCTCCCCCTAGATCTTGCTCTTCTTCTTCACATCAGAGCTGTGAACAGTGGTGTAGTACAGAAGGGCCATCTGACGTGCGCGCTTGATTTCGGTGGTCAGGCGGCGCTGGTGCTTTGCACAGGTGCCGGTGATGCGGCGGGCAATGATCTTGCCGCGCTCGGTCACGAAATCCCGGAGGATGTCCGGGCGCTTGTAATCCAGGGGCAGTTCAGCGTCGGCGCAGAACCGGCAGAACTTTTTCCTCGGGGTGAATTTTTTGCGAAATGCCATGATGGTCCTCCTTAGGCGGCCTGCTTGACGGTGATGAACTTGAAGATACCGTCGGTGATCCGAATGTTGCGTTCCAGCTCGGAGATCAGGGCGCCGGGAGCATCGTACACCAGGCGGACATAAAAGCCGCGGGTCTGCTTCTGAACGGGGTAGGCGAGGTCGCGCGTGCCCCAGACATCGGTTTCAACGAGCTTTCCGCCCTCACGTTCCACGATGCCGGTGAGGGTACCCAGGATTTCGTTCCTGTTTTCCTCGGCCAGCTCGGGGGAGAGCAGAAGCAGCGTCTCGTAATTGTGGGTCATTACAGTTCTCCTTTTGGTCTTTGGCCCTTCTCTTCTTCACATGAGAGGAGAGCAAGGCAAGGGGATGTTTACTATTGCCTTTGGACGTGCCTGTCAAGTCAGGCGTCGTCCTTTTCCGCATCGGTCTTTTCCTTCGGCTTCCAGCCGCAGGATTTGGCCGCACCTCAACCGCCTCCGGTCTTCTTCTTGATGAATTGACCGATGGCGAACCCGGCAACGGCCATGCCGATCAGGATCATCCAGTCAAGCACGGCGTTCCCTCCGGGTTACGCATTGAGTTCCTTGCCGGTGAGCAGCCTGTATGCCTCAAGGTACTTGGCCTTGGTCGCATCAGCCACGTTTTCCGGAATGCTTGGTCCCGGAGGCTGCTTGTTGAAGCCGCTTTTCACCAGCCAGTCGCGAAAATACTGCTTGTCGAAGCTGGGCTGGGACTTCCCGGCCTCGTAGCCCTCGGCGGGCCAGAAGCGGGAGGAGTCCGGGGTCAGCACTTCATCGATGAGGATGAGGCGGTCATCCACGATGCCGAACTCGAATTTCGTGTCCGCAATGAGGATGCCGCGCTGGCCTGCGTAGTCCCGGGCCCGGGTATAGATGTTCAGGGCCAGTTTTTCCACCTTGCGCATCATGTCGTCGCCCAGAAGTTCGGCAGCCTTTTCCAGAGTGATGTTTTCATCGTGATCACCCAGTTCGGCCTTGGTGGACGGCGTGAAGATGGCTTCGGGCAGGATTTCGGATTCCTTGAGACCGTCGGGCAGGTCGTGGCCGCATACGGTGCCGGTCTTCTGGTAGTCGTTCCAGCCCGATCCGGTGATGTAGCCGCGCACGATGCATTCGATGGGCAGGGGCTTGGCCTTCTTGACCAGCACGGACCGGCCCTGCAATTCCGCTTCGTACTTGTGGAGCGGTTCGGGATAGTCGGCCACGTTCGAGGCGATGATGTGGTTTTCCACCATGTCCTTCATCATGTCCATCCAGAAGAGGGTGATCTGGTTCAGGACAACGCCTTTTCCGGGAATGGGGTCGGGCATGACCACGTCAAAAGCGGAGATGCGGTCCGTGGTCACGATGAGCAGGGTCTGGTCGTCGATCTCGTAGATGTCGCGAACCTTGCCCTGGGAAACAAGGGGATATTCCTTGATGTCGGTTTGAGTCACGGCGTTCATGGGTGCTCCGTAAGAGGTTACTTGTTGCGGCATTCAACGCTTCTGGCGTGGGCTTCCAGTCCTTCCAGTCGGGCGAGCCGGGCGATCTTGTCACCGTGTTTGGTCACGTAGGAGGGGCTGGCGGCGATCACGCTGGATTTCTTGCAGAAATTCTGCACGGACAGGGCTGACGAAAAACGGACGGTCCGCAGGGTAGGCAGAACGTGGTTCGGCCCGGCAAAATAGTCGCCCACGGGTTCCGGCGAATTGTGGCCCATGAAGATGGCTCCGGCGTGGCGGATGGTGCCCAGCATGGCCCACGGGTCGGCAATGGACAGTTCCAGATGCTCCGGAGCAATATGGTTGATCACGTCCGCGCCGGTTTCCAGATCCGGAACCGTGATGATCGCGCCCCAGTCCCTGAGAGACGCGCCTGCGATTTCGCTGCGCGGCAGGGCTGCGGTCTGGGGACCGAGTTCATCGTGTACGGCTTTGGCGAGTTCCTTGCTCGGGGTGATGAGCAGGGCCGCGGCAAGCGGATCATGTTCGGCCTGTGACAGCATGTCCGCAGCCAGCCATTTCGGATTGGCGGATTCGTCGGCAAGAATCGCGATTTCGCTGGGGCCGGCCACCATGTCGATGCCAACGGACCCGATGAGCTGGGATTTGGCCGTGGCAACAAAGATGTTGCCCGGTCCGGCCAGCACGTCGCAGGGGTTGATGGTCGCGGTGCCGTATGCCAGCGCGCCAATGGCCCATGCGCTACCGGCCAGAAAGATTTCATCCAGACCGAGCAGGGCTGCCGTGGCCAGAATGTGCGGGTTCAGGGTGCCGTCCTTGCGCGGCGGCGATGTGACCGCGATTTTCTCCACCCCGGCAACCTGCGCGGGAACCGCGTTCATGATCAGGCTGGAGATGAGCGGGGTTTCGCCCCCTCTGCCGCCCGGAACGTACAGTCCCACACGATCCACGGGCCGAACCATCTGGCCGAGGATCGTGCCGTCCGGGGCCGTGGTCCACCAGGATTTTTCCTTCTGATTGACATGGAAGGCCCGGATGTTGCCGATGGCTTCTTCAAGGATGTCGCGATCTTCGGCGGGAATGTGTTCCAGACTGGCGCGAATGGCTTTGCCCGGAACGCGGATCATGGATTCGTCAAGGGAGTCGCAGTCGAATTTGCGGGTGTATTCCACCAGGGCCTTGTCCCCGTTGGTCCGCACGTTTTTCAGGATGTCGCGGACAATCCCGTCCACCTTGGTGTCCGGGTCTTTCCGCTTGTCGAGCCACCGGCCGATTGCTTGCCAGTCGCCGGGGCCCGAGTAGGTGAGCTCTCTGCAGGACATGTCTACCTCTATGTTGGGAAACCAAGCCCGGCGGAATGCCGCCGGGAGGAAATCTATATCCGACCCCCGGCCAAAAGTCGAGCGATCGAGTGGGAAGAAGCCTTGGGCATCCGGAGAACCTTGTGGGAAAAGGTTCGCTTTGCTGGATGGAGGGGCGGCGAAAATGCGATTGGTTGCACAATTGGCATGCTGATTTGCAAAAAAATGATGGAAGATCAGGAGTGCAGACTCTTCGGAAATGGTGAGATGCAAGGCGCGAGAAACGTACAAGGCCGACGCGCATGGGGCAATACGCGAGGAATTGTACGTTTTGAAGCAACGCCGCAGATTGCCGTTTCCGGACAGTCTGCGGCATTAAAAAAGAAAGGGGCCGAAGCATTGCTTCGGCCCCCGGCGTCTCTTGGTATTTAGACTTTGTGGAGTCTAGGTTCGACTAGAACTGGTACAGCACGCCGGTGCTGATCTTCCAGGCGTCGCCGCCCTTGTCCTTCACGTCCCACTTGTTGGTGGCGTCCATGTTGATGTAGCCGAGATCCAGAGTCAGGGTCAGCTCATCGTACACCTTGTAGGCGGTGTTGACGTCAACTTCCCACAGGGAGTCGTCTTCGGTCAGGGTGCGGCCGTAGGCAACGTTGTTGACAGCATTGCCGTTAGCAGCAAAGGTGGCCAGGTCCTTGTCGTTGGTACCCTGCATGTACAGGACATGCACGGTGTGGGACATGCCGTCCAGGAAGGAAGCGATGTCCTTGAAGCTCACGCCCAAGGTCCAGAAACCGAGGGAAGCATTACGGTTGTTGATGGAACCGTCGAGCAGGGTGTCGCCACCGATGAAGAAGGAACCGACAGCCCAGTTGGAGGCGGCCAGAACCGGCATGCGATGGGACTTGCCGTAGGCACCGGAGCTAGCGGCAGTACCGTTGTCAGCTTCGTCTTCACCAGAAGTGTAGGCGAAGAAGACTTCCGGGGTCATGAAATCAAAGCCCTTGTATTCCAGAGCGGCGTCGAACAACCAGCCAGCGCGCTTGTTGTAGTCGTCGTCGGCGTCGACAGTACCGTAGTTGAGGTCAGCCTTGAACACGAAGGGATCGAAGAGATCCATCTTGAAGCCGAGGCCGAGCCACCAGGCATTGTCGAAATCGCTGTCGTTACCGGAGGCAGCCTGAGCGGAGACGGCAGCCAGACCCTTCATCTTGGAAGAGGCGGCCGTGACGTCAGTCGCAGTCACGTTTTCACCGATGTTGGCGTACATGCCGAAAGGCACGATGTCGAAGCCCTCGAAGGACAGGGGCAGAGCAGCGTAGTAGCCGTCAACGTTGTCCAGCTTGCCAGCTTCACCGTTCTCGTCATCGTTCTGGAAAGCGCGGGCGTAACCAACGAGGTAGCTGACGTTGTCGGTGATCGGGCCGGAAACCATGGCGGTAGCGATTTCTTCATCCAGGATGTAGGAACCACCGCCGAACATGGCGGGCAGGGACACGGACTTGTAACCAGCAACGATGTTCTGCTGGGTGCCGGGCCAGTTGAAGTCCAGGTAGGCCTGGCGCACACGCAACTGAGTCGCGGTACCAGCGGTGTTGCTGTCGCCGTTGCCGAGGCCGAAGACATCATTGCCCCAAGCACCGGTGCCGTAACGGAGCTGCATGACGCCCTTCAGGTTCTCGTTCGCGATGAACTCGAAAGAAGTGGTGGCACGCTGCTTCACGTTGAAGGTCTGCATGTCATTGGCTTTGTTGTCGGTCTGGAACTGCCAGTTGGACTTCCAGACAGCTTCAACGGCCCAGGAGCCGGAAGCCTTGATCTCCGCGGCGGAGGCGGAGGCAGCCATGCCAAGCACGAAAGCGCAGAGCACGGCGAGCAGGGTCAAACGTTTCATAATAAAATCCTTCCTTCTTTTGCGATTGGCACCAAGAGAGCGCCATATCCTTACAGCCGGTTTTTATCGCAACTCGTGACGGCATGCAAGGGGGTATGGGGAAGAAAAGTAAAAAAATTTTTACCGCTCTCGACCCTGTTTTTCTTTTTCCATTTAATTATATAAAATGATTCGTTTTTTGTTGTTTGATGCGTTTGGCTGGAAAATCGCGTAATCTTGCTCCAATGAACGATCCTGTTGAAAAAAACCCACACAACGATCCCGAGGGGTTCAAATTTTTGGCCGCGGAGTATCCCACTGAGCCGGGCGTCTATCTGATGAAGGATGACTCCGGACGGATCATCTACGTGGGCAAGGCCAAGAATCTGCGCAAACGGCTCTCTTCCTATTTCCACAAGCACACCGGGCACACGCCCAAGACAAAGGCGCTGGTTGCGCGCATCCGGGCCATTGATCTGCTGTGCACGGGCACGGAAAAGGAAGCCCTGCTTCTGGAGGCCAGCCTGATCAAGAAGCACAGGCCGCGCTACAATGTGGTGCTGCGCGACGACAAGCAGTATGTGCTGTTCAAGCTCGACAAGCTGTCCGAGTTCCCCCGGCTGACCATTACGCGCAAGGCCAAGCGGGACGGTTCCATCTATTTCGGGCCGTTCACGTCCGCAGGTGCGGCCAAGGCTACGTGGAAACTGCTGGGCAAGGTCTTTCCCCTGCGCAAGTGTTCGGATCACATGTTCCGCAATCGTGTCCGCCCCTGTCTCTATCATCATATACATCAATGCTGGGCACCCTGCGTGCTGGACGTGTCCCGCGAGGACTACATGGAGCAGGTGCATCGGGTGGAGATGTTTCTGTCGGGCCGGACCGGAGAGCTTCTGTCCATGCTGGAAGCCCGGATGCAGGAAGCTGCGGCAAGCATGGCATACGAGCAGGCCGCCCAGTATCGCGATCAGGTTCGGGCCATTCGCAAGACCGTGGAGCGGCAGGTGGTTGTCCTGCCCGGCGGGCGTGATCTGGATGTGGCGGCCACGGCCGTGGCGGAAAACGGTCTCGGGCTCGGATTGCTTTTCATACGGCAGGGGCGTCTGCTTGATCAGAAGCATTTTTTCTGGCCCGGGCTTTCCCTTGAGGATGGTCCCGAGGTCGTGTCCAGTTTTCTTGCCCAGTTCTATGCTTCCGGCAAGCTCGTTCCTCCGCGCATCATCGAGCCGCATGCCGCGGCTGGTGAAGCTCTGACCGAAGTACTGGCCGATCTGCGGCAGGGCAGTCTGCGCATCGGACCGCCGGATACCATGCAGGAAAAGGAGCTTCTGGAACTCGCCCGCAAGGTGGCGCGCAAGGCCGGGGAAAAGCAGGAGACCATTACGGCTCGGTTGCGGTCCGCGCTTCATCTGCCATCCGAGCCCCGGCGCATCGAGTGTGTGGACGCTTCGCATCTGGGCGGGCAGGGAATGCGCGTTGGCATGGTGGTTTTCGAGGATGGCGATTATTGTCGCGAAGCCTACCGTACCTATGCGTTTCCGGAACTGGAAGGCACGGGTGACGACTATGCGGCCTTGTCCGGCTGGGCACGACGGCGTGTGGAGTCCGGTCCGCCGTGGCCCGATCTCGTGCTCATCGATGGAGGGCGCGGACAGCTTGCCGCCGTGGAGCGGGCGTTGACCGAAACCGGAATCGAGCCGTGGCCGCTGGCTTCCATAGCCAAAGGGCCGACCCGGCGGGCCGGGGAATTGGAAGATCAGATATTTCTCCCGGGACGCAGGAATCCGCTTCCTCTCAAGGCGGGGTCGCCGGAGTTGCTTTTTCTGCAAAAGGTCAGGGATGAAGCGCATCGGCATGTCATAGGCCGTCAACGCCAGTCGCGGAAAAAGGTGCTGACCAGCGAAGTGGAATCCCTGCCCGGAATCGGGCCCAAGACCGCCCGGCTTCTTTGGGATCGTTTCGGCTCGCTGGACGCCATGACCAAGGCCGGGATCGAGGATGTTCAAAGCCTGCCCGGCGTGGGCCGGAAACGTGCCCGAACCATTCTGGATGCGCTGGGCAAATTGGAAAAGTAGATGAGGATTTCAGGGGAAACAGACAAAACAAGTCCAATGTCCTTTTTCCAGATCACCCGTTTCGAGAATTTGAAGAGGCCGGACACACGTCCCGACAGGGCATGTGTCCGGCCTCTTCAAATTCTCGAAACGGAATGGGGATCCAAGGGGCCTTGCTCCTTGGCGGGTCTGGGCAGCGCCCAGCCCCCGGGAGGGTCGCCGAAGGCTCCTAGAACTCCATTGGCTTGCCGATTTCGAGCGTGACCAGTTCCGTATCCGGTGCGGTCAATGCCAGAGCTTCGGCAAGGGAATCGGTCTGTTGTGCAAGGATGGGCCATGTTCCCCAATGCATGGGGATGATCTTTTTGCATTGGAGCATCTTGCATGCGTAGGCGCCTTGAGCCGGGTCCATGGTGAACCGTCCGCCGATGGGCAGCATGGCAATGTCGATGTCGTGAAAGGCCGCGAACAGTTCCATGCTGCTGAACAGGCCGGTGTCACCGGCAAAGTAGACGCACAACCCTTCGGGCAGGGTGAGAATGTAGCCGGCGGCTGCACCTGTGGCCGAGGAATGCATGGCCTGAACCATCTTGATCTTGATGCCCAGCCGTTCCACGGTTCCGCCGATGTTCATGCCCACGCCAAGGGATTGGGGCAGGCCGGTGGAGATGAGGTGCTGGATCGTATCAAACACGGCCACGATTTCGGCATCATGCTTGATGCCGAGTTCCAGAGCCTGACCGATGTGGTCGGAGTGGTCGTGCGTGACAAGGATGAGATCGCAGGCGTCCACCTCCCGATAGTCCACGGGCGCGGACGGATTGCCCACGAAGAACGGGTCCAGCAGGATGGAGTGTCCTCCGGAAGAAATTCTGAAATTGGAATGGCCGTACCAGGTGATTTCCATAGCGTGCCTCCTAGTCGCCCCACCGTTTGAAAAGCGTGTGGGGTACTTCCAGCTGATCCAGAATTCGTCCGGCCAGCTGGTTCGTCAAATCCTCTATGGTGGCCGGGCGGTGATAGAAGCCCGGACACGCGGCAAGAACCGTGGCCCCGGCCCTGTCGGCCGCGAGCATGTTTTGCAGATGTATGGAATTGAACGGAGTCTCGCGCGGGACCAGAATGAGCTTTCGCCGTTCCTTGAGGGTGACGTCCGCAGCGCGGTGGATGAGGTTGCTGCCGAAGCCCTGGGCTATTGCGGCGAGCGAGGCCATGGAGCACGGGCAGACGATCATGCCGTGGTGAATCCATGAGCCGCTGGCTGGCGGAGCTGCGATATCGTTCTGGTCGTAAACCGCTGTTGCGTTTTCCGTGAGACGGGACAGAGGAATGTCGGTTTCGGTCTTCAGAACGATTTTGGCGGCTTCGGAGATGATGAGATGGAGCTGGATGTCCGTGCGGTCTTTCAGGGCGTCTGCCAAGGCAACGGCATATGGCATGCCGCTGGCACCGGTCATGGCCAACACGATTCGTCTGGTATTCATTTGTCCTGTCTTGCCCGGCGGAAAAAAGTTCTGTTCAGCGCTAGCGCCCATATCCTGTGGGTTCATATAGACTTTTTATAGACTTTTTGGCAAGTGAAATGTGACACGGACATGGCGCGGCTGTTGCGGCGATTTCGGGTCTGTGCAAGTATATGCTTGACATCCTTTGGCTGCAGGCCTAATAACTTCGGTCTCGCGGGCAATTAGCTCAGTTGGATAGAGCGCCAGCCTCCGGAGCTGGAGGCCACAGGTTCGAATCCTGTATTGCCCACCATCATGCAAGAAAGAATCCCTGTCCTTTTGGGCGGGGATTTTTTCGTTTTGGCTGTTTTGGGCAAGCAGAAGGCCCGCTCCTTGGAAGGGGCGGGCCTTCTGCATTAAGAGAGGAGCAGCTTCGGGCGGGCTTGTTGCGGCTGCCGCCCGGAGCCGTATTGAAGGTCTGTGTCGAAATCAGCCGCCGAACCAGCCCGGGGCCAGGACCTGCATGGCCTTGGTGTAGTGGACGCGGAGGTCCTCCAGCTTGGCGCCGACAAGTTTTTCCTCTTCGCCCAGACTGGACGGGCAGACGTCCTTCATCTGGGAAACCACGGCTTCCAGTTCCCTCATGGTCGACTTGAGCTGGATCACGGTGTCTCCGAGGTTGCCGTTGTCCGCAACCAGCACGTCATAGAGCCGGGCCTTCCACGCGTTCAGTTCCATTTCGAGGCCCTTGCAGTAGTGGGCGACAGCTTCCTGCTTGGCGGCTTCAGTCGAACAGCCGTCGATTCCGATGCAGCTCGGGCAGGGACCGGGGTAATCCATGTTGGGCATAGCAAACTCCTTATGTTGGCGGGTTTGGGGTATTGCCGTCACCATATCAGTATGGAGCATTTTGTAAAGGAGGGGCGTTTGAAAATAACGTGACGTTCAGGGGGCGGAAGCATGCGGGCTTGCCCAACCTGGCGGGATATGTTTTCCTGTCGCTCTTGAACCTGTTGCCTTGTATTTCAGGAGTGAAAATAATGAATGTTTTCGGGCTCTCGGTCACGTTGTCACTGGATGAACAGAATACGGACGATGCCTATATCGATTTCAATCTTACGGTGGATGGGCAGTATCCCCATGAGCTTGACGCCTATGTCGATCCGGTTGATCTTGCGGTCAGCGCGGCCATGGGCGGGGAATTGTTCATCTTTACATGCAGTTGCGGCAACCCGGCTTGCGTCGGCATTGACGAGGGCGTGCTGGTGAGCCACACGGCGGATGCCGTGCATTGGAAATTGCGCAATCCCGTATCCTGGCCACCGGATGAACCGTTGCCGGATTGGGCTCAGACCGTGGAACTTGCGTTCGATCGCAACGAGTATCGCACCGCCGTGAGCCGGGCGCTTGCTCAGGCCAAGGCGCTTGTGTCGCACTGGCGTTCCTCGGGCAAGCTGTGGGTCGGCCCGGACCTGACTGTCAAGGACCTTCTGGCTCTTGAAGTCCCCGGCAACATGCATGTGCAGCCTACGGGGTGCGGTCGTACCCTGCATTGATCGCTTTTCTTTGCTTTTTTGCGGGAAGCGTGGTTATTCTGCTGAAAGTGGAATTTCGCGTCCCCTCACAGTGAAAGCGGAGGAAACATGAAGAAAGCGGTGATATCCTTTTGGGCTGTTCTGGCCTGTCTGCTGTTTGCACAGGCCGCCATGGCGTCCGAGCCGGACGATTTCAGGCAAATCAAGATTTTCGATAGTGTCCGCGTGTTCGTGGATGCGGACGGCGGTACTCTGGATGTTGTCAAACTCCAGGAAGAGGCCGAGAAGAGTTTCAAGGAGTTCATGCGCGGCATGCCGCTCAATGACGATGCGTTCGTGAACAATTATCCGAAACTCGGCATGAACGTGAAGGATGTCGGGATCATCAACATCAAAGTCATGACCATCAAGACCAAAAGCGGCATGAATGTCTATCATCTCGACTTCGAGTTCGGAGTGCCGCCCCGGCAGATATACTGGGACACTGCGGAAATGGGCATAGCGCCTACGGCATTTGATCTGGACAAGGCCATTCGCAGTGACATCGGCGAATGCATGGAACGGTTTGCTTCGGATTTCCATTCGATTCGCGGCGAGTAGTCTTGTCGCGAAATGCAATTCCGGATGAAAAAGCCCGGCGCGGACAACGCGTCGGGCTTTTTTTCTTTTGATTGGAAGGGATGGCTACATGGTGTTGTAAAGGCAGTGGATTCCGCCGTTGTTCTGGCTGGCCGATGTGGATACCTCCCGGGTGACGAACCCCAAAGCGTGCAGCCGTTCCCTGTTCTCTTTCCGGAAAACCTTGTCCTGTGCCGAGTCATCGGCGTAGGCGCTGAAAAGCACCGTAGGCGTGCCGGTGTCCCTGTCGGTGTAGGCTGCGAGGTTGGGAAATCGATATCCGAGGATGGCGGATACGGACGTTTTCAGGTCCACGGTTGCATAGCCGAGGTCGTCAAGGAGTGTTCGGAGCTGTTTCAGGAAATCCTTGACTTCGGCGAGCTTGCGCTGATCCGTTTCGCTCTCCGGGAGCGGGCCTTCCGGAGTCAGGATTGCAGCTCTGTGTCCGGGCAGCAGGGTCATGGCCTGATCCAGGTGGAACATGACTTCGGGCTGGCGCATTCCGGTTCCTGCGACGTGAATTTCATCCACATTGAAAAAATTCCTGAAGGCCTTGAGCAGTCCGTTTCGATCCATGGGGGCGCCAAAAGCCTGTCCAATGGCTTCGGATGCGGTCAGCGCATCCAATCCCAGAAATGCGACGGTCTTTTCGTTCAGGCGGTCGAACATGACATTGCCGCCGTCAAAGGCCAGAGGCATGCGTTTGGTCATGTGCGCGCCGTATTCGCGCAGGCTCAGGAGATAGTCGTTGTCAAAGGCGATGCGTGGCTTCTGTCCGGGTCGTCGACCAGCGGCTGGGCCAGATGACGGTAGTAGACCGGAACCAGAAGTTGCGGCTTGCCATTGGCCTTTCGGGCCATGACATAGGAGTCGCGTGCCCAGATCGTGCCCTGAGGCCACGGCTTGTCCTGATGCACGCCGATGTGCGTCGGGCGTTGCGCGACCATCATGTAGTAGCGGGCCTGATCCAGAGAGGTCACGTCGTAGGGGACCAGTTCCACGCGGTCGGCATAGGGCTTGCCTGCGATGTTGTCTTCCAGAGGATACAGGTTGTCGTCGGCCACCAGCACGAAAATTCTGGAGTAGGGCGGCAGGCTGGCGATCAGGTCCTCCTGAAACACGAGATGGTCTTCCCGCGCCGGGAGCGAGAGCAGGACTCGGGACAGGTCGTTTTCGTATTCCGGCACCGGGATGATGGGTGCCGGTGCTTGTGCGGCGTTGCATACTCCTGCCAGCAGCAGGAACAGCGTGAAGGTTGCCGCGGCGATGCGCCGCATGAGAAAACTCCTTGGTGTGGTTTGTCGCGGGATTTGCGTGCCGATTGGATAATATATGTATCTTCGGCACGCAACAGGAAGGGACCCGGCATGGAAGGGCGGGCTTATTCGCCCCGGATGTAGCGGGCGTACCGCATGTCGTCTTCCATGATGTGGTTGATCAGCCAACGGCTCAGGAATACGAAAATCTGGCTGAGATTCGTCCTGGAGAATTTCTCCTTGTGAAAGCGCTGTGTTTCGATGCGGAATTTTTCGTGGTGAAACTTGTGTTCCTCAAGGCCCGGAAAACCATCCCGTTTCATCAGGGCTTCCTCGGCCGAGAAGTGCACGTCGGCATATTGGCGCATCTTGTCGATCAGTTTGCCTATCTGCTTTTCATCATGCTTTTGAACGGATTCATATGCCTCGTTGATCAGGTTGATGAGTTTTTCGTGCTGGGCGTCAATGGTCTCGTCTCCCACGGACAGGTTCGGGTCCCAGGTCATCAGGGTCATGTTGCTTCCTCCGGTTGACCGTTTCCGGAATGGTAACGCATGCAGGAAGTTCGGTGCAAGTCGCAGGACGGTATTTCCCGGTCGTTTTCCCCCAAGGCAAATGTGGGGAGATTATAATTGTCCGGCATGGAGGTGCGTGCTTTTACTCGAAACTGGCACATAGGCTGTTTTGAGGTGAAATCATGAGAAAAAAATATTTAATGACGGATGTTTGCAGTCGCTGCGTATTTTACAGAAAAGGATGCGTGCTCGGGCATCGCCGCCCCTGGAACGCGACGACTTGCGAGGAATTCAGGCCGTATTGCGTGGCCTGCACCTATCCGGCGGTTTTCTGCCACACATGCCGCAATGCCATGTCCAAGGGGCTGAAACCTTCCTTGCATGACATGAAACCCGCGTTTCGTCATCTCAGTCCGTTCAGATACGACTGCGTCTGGCAGTCGGGCGTGAACTGATTCTTCGTTGTCTGCCGATTCCCCCTTAACTTTTTCGCATATTCCGTCTACCTTGTCCGATCAGTGAATCCAAGCATGGGAAAGTGAGATGGGATACAGAAATCTTTCCGAATGTCTTGCCGATCTGGAGGCAAGAGGCGATTTGGTGCGCATCGAGCAATGCGTGGACCCGCGCATCGAGGCCGGGGCCATTCAGCGCAGAGTGTTTCAGGCCGGTGGACCGGCGCTGCTCTTCACCAACGTGAAGGGGTGCCGATTTCCCATGGCCGCCAATATCTATGGCACACGGGAACGTTTGCGCCATGTCTTTCGGGACACGTTGGAAACCGTTGAACGGCTCATGCGGCTCAAGCTGGAACCTCAGGCCGCGTTCAAACGCCCGTGGGAATATGTGCGTGCGCCTCTGGCCGCATGGCATACTCTGCCCAGAAAGGTTGCGTCCGGTCCGGTCATGCAAAATCGGACAAGCGTTTCCTCGCTGCCTCAACTGGTCTCCTGGCCCATGGATGGTGGCGCCTACGTGACCTTGCCGCAGGTATATTCCGAAAGTCCGGATTCTCCCGGATTCGGTGCGTCCAATCTCGGAATGTACCGGGTACAGCTCTCGGGATGGGCCTTTGAGAGGAATCGGGAAATCGGTCTGCATTATCAGATTCATCGCGGCATAGGCCATCATCACGCACAGGCCATCCGCAGAGGCGAGCCTCTCAAGGTCAATGTCTTCGTGGGCGGGCCGCCGAGCATGACCCTTGCCGCGATCATGCCGCTTCCCGAGGGCATGCCCGAGGTCTTTTTTGCCGGAGCCATGGGCGGGCATCGCATTCCGTTCGTCAGAAAGGCCGGGGAACTGCCCATTCTGGCCGAAGCGGACTTCTGCATTTGCGGCACCGTGCTGCCGAATGAGCAGAAGCCCGAGGGGCCGTTCGGCGACCATCTCGGCTATTACAGTCTTGAACACGATTTTCCGGTTCTGCGCGTGGACGCCGTGTATCATCGTACCGATGCGGTCTGGCCGTTCACCACGGTCGGACGTCCTCCCCAGGAGGACACCATGTTCGGGGAGTTCATCCACGACCTGACCGGGGCGCTGGTGCCGTCCGTGTTTTCCGGGGTGCACGAGGTGCATGCCGTGGATGCGGCCGGTGTGCATCCTCTTCTGCTGGCCGTGGGCAGTGAACGGTATGTGCCGTATGCCGAGGAACGCCAGCCGCAGGAACTGCTGACCAATGCGCTGGCCCTGTTGGGCAATACCCAGACCTCGCTTTCCAAGTACGTGCTCATTGCCGCAGCCGAGGATGCCCCGGACCTGTCCGCGCATCGCGTGCCCGAATTCTTCCGGCATCTGCTGGAGCGGGTCGATCTGGGCCGTGACCTGCATTTCATCACCAGAACCACCATCGATACGCTGGACTATTCGGGCATCAGTCTGAATCAGGGCTCCAAACTGGTTCTGGCTGCTGCCGGATCGAAAAAGCGGGAACTGGGAGTCGAAAAGCCCGGCAATCTGGACCTGCCGCGCGGATTCCGCGATCCTCAGGTGTTTCAGCCCGGCATTCTCGTGATCAAGGGACCCAAACATCGGCGCAAGCGCGATCAGCAGGACCCGGCCATGGAGCGGCTGGCAAAGGCTCTGGAAAAGGCTGTCGGGCTGGAAGGCTTTCCGCTCATCGTGGTTGCGGACGATGCCGGGTTCACGGCTCGCGATTGGGACAATTTCCTGTGGGTCGCCTTTACCCGGTCCGACCCGGCCACGGATATCTACGGGGTTCGGGCGTTCAGTCATTGCAAGCACTGGGGCGCGGAAACCGCCGTGGTGGTGGACGCACGCCTCAAGACGTATCACGCGCCGCCTTTGGAGCCCGATCCCGAGGTGGAACGGCGGGTGGATGAGTTGGGCGCGCCGGGCGGCCCGTTGCATGGAATCATTTAGACGGAATCGGAGCTGAATAATGGATCGGAACGTTATCCGCGATCTCAAGGCCGGCTTTTGCCATGACCTGTATGAAACCGTGAAGGCCGCCCGCAAGAACCGGGATGAAAAGGTCTTTCGTCACACCATGTTTCAGGACGGCGAAGTTCTGGTGTTCGCCGCAGTGTATCCCAAGCAGGAGCTGATGCAGTTCCCGGACATGTCCGAGGATTTTGCAGCAAGGCTCAAGACGTTCAATCTGCTCGGAGTGGCCACCAACAGCGAGAACAGTCTGGACCTGTTTTTTCTGGGCGGCATGAACAAGCCGTTTACCTCGGCTGCCAACCCCAATGATTTGAGCAAGGTGATCGAGGACGAGTCTCTGGCCGTGTTTCTGGAGATGTATTTTCAGGCCAGAGGCGTGGATCTGGACTTCCGCTCTCTGGACTATGATGCCTTTCTGGCCGCCGTGCAGGGCGAGGTCTTCAAGAATACGTCGTTCTCCAAGCTCGCGGACGTGGATGCCCTGTTGCGGCAGATGGGGAGCTAGTCCGGGGACAATCTGTCTTTCGTCGTTGCGAAATGAAAAACGGCCTGCGTTCATTGTAAACGCGGGCCGTTTCCTTTGATTCTTCGGGAAACGGATCAGACCGAAGCGCCGCCCATCTGGATGGCGTTGTCGAGCATGGCCGTGTGCAACCGGATGCTGACACCGTCGCTGTTTTCCACGTCCTCCACAAGTTCGCGGAGTTTGTCCACGGCCTCCAGGCTGGCCGTGATGACAAGCTCGGTAGGCGCAAGCTTGTCCCGTCGGATGAGTTCGAGAACATTTTCCAGCTTGTGGGCAAGGTCTTCGATGGTGTGCAACTTGAGCAGGTTGCAGCCGGCCTTGACCGAGTGCGCATCCCGGAACACGGAATTGACGAGATCGGGATCGCAGTGATCCCCGCATTTTTCCAGTTCCAGCAGGCCTGCCTCGATGTTGTTGAGCCGTTCTTCGGTCTCTTCAATGAATATTTCGAGCACATGGTCTCGAACTGGGGTCATTCCGGATTACCGCCTTTGATAAGTCCTATGGCTCTGCCGGGGATGGTATGGATGTCCGGCTTGGTTATCTGCAGGTTTGCACCGACAGAGTCGCCCTTGTGCTTCAGTTCCTTGGTGATGATGGAAGAATACAGTATGACGGGCAGTATTTGCAAGACTTCATCCTGCTTGATGTTCTTGGTCAGGCTGAAACCGTCCATGAGTGGCATTTCAATGTCGGAAATGACCACATTCACCAGTTCGGTGATGTCGCATCCTTCCTCAAGAGCCTGTTCCTTGAGTTGAAAGATCTTGTCCAGGGCATCCTTGCCGTTGGTGACCATGATGATGTTGAAGTTGGCTTCGGTCAGGTGCTCCTGCAGCATGGTGCGGATCGTGGCGGAGTCGTCCGCTACAAGGGCCGTGTAGCGCTGGTCCGCCACTTCCACTTCCAGATCGTCCCGCTGTGTGAACTGGGACAGGATGGTTTCCAGATCCAGAAGCTGGATGAAGCGGTCGCCCTTGTCCACGAGTCCGATGATGGCATCCGTGCTGCTGGAGATCACGCCACTGGGCGGAATGACCTCGCCCCAGCCCACTCTGTGGATTTCCGTGACTCCGGACACGAGGAAGCCGGTGACGGATTGGCTGAATTCCGTGACAATGACGATGTCCCGTTCGGTTTTGGGCATGTCCAGCTCCAGCCAGACCGAAAGGTCGAGGACCGGAAGGATGTGATCGCGCAGAGGGATCGTGCCCATGAAGGACGGATGCGGAGCAGACTCCGGCGGTTCCAGATTCGGAGTTTCGATCACCTGCATGACCTTGGCCACGTTGATGCCGAAGTAATTGGGAACCGGCGGTTCTCCTTCCTTGCGTGTCTCACTGATGTAGAATTCAAGTATTTCCAGCTCGTTGGTGCCGGTTTCCAACAGAATTCCGGTATCTACGGAGTTGTTCCGTGGGGTGCTCATGTCTACCTCGTTTGCCTTTGGCGGCCAGCCGGGGACTTCCGGGGCACGACTGTCGGTTTTTTACGCTTTGAATGAACGACTGTCCATGCCGTTATCGTGAATTATTCCCATGAATAATCCCGTAATGCGAATGAGGGAATGATTTTTCCAAAAAATTTGACTTCCCTCTTGGCAACCGGGCTGCGTCAGGGCAAAGTTGAAAATCCTATTCACCCCAAACTGGAGCGAAGAATGACTATTGCAGAGGGTTCCAGCCCGATGGAAATTCGGGATAAAGTGGGAAGCAGGCTACAGGATTCGGTGAACGCTCTTGTGCCGTGGTTCTACGAGAACATGCCGGAATACTATTTCCGGACCCATGGCGAAGAGGAGCAGATACGCCATCTCATGGGCATTGTGTCCGGACTGGTGCGTGAAGACAGGCAGGCCATTGCCCTGCACAGCCCGTGCGGCACCAAGGTGACGCACATCACGCCCGGCGGAGACATGAAGGCCCTGGTACAGGTCCTGGAGCCGTACATCGATCGCGATATCCAGATCGCGCGAATCTATTCCAGCCGGGACGACTCGTTGCGTCTGGACACGTTGCTGTTCGGTCCGCAGCCGCAGTGCGCCACGGACGGCGGCAATTTTCGGGCCGCGCTCGCCGAACTGGCCGGCGAGCAGACGAGTCTGCCCGGCGACACCGGCGAGTTCGAGCATTTTCTGTCTTCGGTTTCCGAGGATTACGTGGAAAAGTTCGATCCGCAACGGGCCGTCCGCCACTTCAACACCTGCGGCTGCCTGATCGGCAGGGAGCGGGTTCAGGTCATGCTGGAAAAGGACGTGCACCCGGGATTCGACAGGATCAGCGTGGCCATGGCCAATCCGCCGCGAAGGGCGCTTCTGCTGCGCATCATCAAGGTGCTGGCCTGGGAGAGCATTCCCGTGGATCGCGCCTATGCCGACGAGTTCGAGCTGGACGGAAACACCGTGGCCATCATGAGCTTCTATCTGAACCGGGAGCGGATCGACATGGACCCGCAATCCGAAAGGTGGCTCAGGCTCGAACGTCAGCTCAAGCTCGTCAAATGGTTCGCGTTTCACGGCCTTGAAGCCCTTGCTTCGGAAAACGGCTGGGAACTCGGCAAGGTCATGCTCATGCAGGCGGCGTCCGAGTTCGTGCATCAGTTCCTGATGCGCAAGAACATCCATGCCTACACGTCGAGCCGCATCGTCTACACCATCCTCAAGCATCGCGAGCTGGCGGAAAAACTGTTCGGCTACTTCGACGCCCGGTTCAATCCGGAGATAGCCGGGGATCGGAAGGCCCTGATGCTCGAGCGCAGGAATGCGGTCCGGCAGGCTCTGCGCAATGTCGGGGATCAGGTTGCGCGGGACATTCTCACCTATGTCTACAAGTTCTTCCGCTATACATTGCGGACCAACTATTACCTGCCGGAAAAGGCGGGGTTGAGCTTTCGGCTGGACCCGCTGATTCTTGCGCCCATGCCCAGAGAGGAGCGCCCTTACGGCATCTACTGTTTTCACGGTCCCTACAGCTTCGGCTTCCATGTCCGGTATCGCGATACGGCGCGCGGGGGCGTGCGTGTGGTCCGCACCTGGAGCCAGGAGCAGTTCGAGCTGGAGTCCAATCGGCTCTTCGACGAGGTTACCAAACTGGCGAGCGCCCAGCAGATCAAGAACAAGGACATTCCCGAGGGCGGTTCCAAGGCCGTGATCCTGCTTGGTCCGGACGGGGACATCGATCTGGCCGTCAAGAGCATGGTGGATTCCTTTCTGGACCTCATTGCCGTGCCCGAGGATGCCGAGGGCTTTGTGCAGCCCGGCGTGGTGGACTATCTGAATCGGGAGGAAATCATTTTCCTCGGCCCGGACGAGAACATCACTCCCGCGCATATCCAGTGGATGGCGGACCGTGCCGAGCGGCGCGGATACAAGTGGCCGTCCGCGTTCATGAGTTCCAAGCCGGGCGCGGGCATCGCGCACAAGCAGTACGGCGTGACCAGCGAAGGCGTGGTCGTGTTTGCGGACGAGGTGCTCAAGACCCTGGGCATCGACCCGAAGCGCGATCCGTTCACGGTCAAGATCACGGGCGGACCCGCCGGAGACGTGGCATCCAACGTGGTCAGGATTCTGTTCCGCGAATACGGCGACAACGCACGCATCGTTGCCATGACCGACGGGCATGGCGCGATTTTCGATCCGGACGGTCTGGACCGGCGCGAACTCCTGCGGCTCATGGACAAGTCGCTCAAGACCGCGGACTTCGATCCGGCTCGGCTCAAGAGCGACAGTGCGTTCGTGGTCTCCACCAACGACCCGGACGGTGTGCGCATCCGCAACGAGCTGCACAACATCGTCGTGGCCGATCTGTTCATTCCTTCCGGCGGCAGGCCGGATACCATCAATGCCTCGAACTGGAAGGAATTCCTGCAACGCGACGGCACGCCGTCGGCCCGAGGCATCATCGAGGGCGCGAACATCTTCATTTCGCCGGATGCGCGCCTGCATCTGGAAAAGGCGGGGGTGCTTGCCGTGCCCGGTCCTTCGGCCAACAAGACCGGCGTGATCTGCTCCTCCTACGAGATTCTGGCCGGACTCGTGATTTCCGAGGAGGAGTTCATCGGCATCAAGGACGAGTACGTGGCCCAGTTGCTGGACATTCTGCGGCTGAGGGCGCGTTCCGAGGCCCGGACCCTGATGCGGGAATACAAGCTGGCTGGCGGTCGCAAGAGTCTGATCGGGCTTGCCTTCCAGATTTCCCGGTCGATCATCTCTCTTGCGGACAGGATTGCCGTGATTCTGGACAAGGGGCTGGAAAAGGTGGCGGACGATCCCCGGCTGTGCAACGAACTCTTTGCCTATTGCCCGGCCGTGCTGGTGGAAAAGTATGGAGAGCGTCTGGTGAACGACCTGCCGCGCAAGCATCAGCTTGCCTTGCTGGCCTCGTTCATTTCTGCCAAGATGGTCTATCAGGAAGGAATAGGCTGGGCCGAGAATCTGACGAATGTGCGTGACGTTCGCGACGTACTGTTCAGCTATCTCGAAGAGGAGGATCGCGTCGGTGCGCTGGTCGAGGAAATCCGGAAGGCCGGACTGGCCGACGAGGACGTGATTGCGGAAATTCTGGAAAGTTCCGGACGCAAGCATCTGACTCTGGCCCGCCTCGGACTCGCATAACCCGGGCGGCATTCGGACCGTATCAGGCCCGTGTCCCGCCTCCATTACGGGAGAAGGGACATGGGCCTGTCTTTTTGCAACGACGATTCCCTGTTGCGGCGCGAGGTGGCACGCGTGGCCGAGGACCGTGCCCGACTGGGGCTGAACGGTCTGGTCGGCGGACTCGAGTGCGTGGTGATCAACACCGAACCTGACCGGCAGAAGGCGGCGGTCAGGGAACTGCTTTCCTCTACCGGACTGGAATTCGACGGCGCTTTCGAGGCTCAGGCCGTGCGCACGGCCGTGCTGCGGCAGGATGGAGGCGCGGATTTTCTTGTCACCAGTCGCAAGGGGCTGGATAATCCGTTCCGTGCCGTGAATCCGGCTCCGAAGAGCGAGCATCTGCCGAACACGCGACTGGAAACCTTCGTGTTTCAGTGTCCGCAACTTGAACGATACGTGGACATCCAGAAGGAGCGGGGAGTCCGCTTTCTCACCGAAGGCATTGTCGAGACCGATGCCTATCTCTTCATTCAGACCGAACCTTCCTCCTTTACCGGCAATTCCCTCGGGTTCATCAAGTGGATTGACGGCAGGGAAGGGAAATACCAGTGGGAAGGAGCTGCGCCTCTGGTTTGGCATCTCGGGAAGCCGGACCGGCCGCACCTGGCCGACATTCGTGAACTGGATCACGCGGCCACGCGGGTTCGGGCCGAGGACAGGGACAAGGCCATCATCGAGTTCATGGAACTCACCAACTACCATTTCGACTTTTCCATTTACGTGGAGTCCCTGAATTCCATCACCAACGTGGCGCGCCTCAGCCATGATGACTACGCCATGGTGTTCACCTCGGGCATCAAGCCGTTTCAGTCCGCGGACGAAGCCGGACCGACCGAGATGTTCATTCACAACTATGGCACGCGCGTGCACCATCTGGCCTTTCGAACCGAGAATATCGAGCGGACCCATGCGGCACTTGCCGAAGATGGCATGGAGTTTCTCGTGGACCTCGTGGGATCGCCGGAAGAGGGCTTGAAACAGACTTTTTCCGTTCCATTTGAAAATACGCTTCTCGTCAATGAATACATCCATCGCTACGGGGAGTTCGATGGTTTTTTCACCCGGAGCAATGTGACGCTGCTGACCAAGGCCACGGAAAATCAGTGAAGTGGGAAAAATAAGGATTATAATCTTTGCTGCAAAGGTGTGGGCGTGGTATGCGTGAATGCGTGAAACCTGACAGCAAGGAGTCTTCAATGCCGGAGAGAAGCGGAGCCGTCGCATTCATGGGCAACGGATTGACCTTGGTGGGACCGGAAATCAGTGTTGGCGATAATGCGCCTGATTTCAGTGCCTTGGATACGAATTTGAATGACAGGACCCTGAAGGATTATGCCGGTCGCGTGCTGGTGATCGCGTGCGTGCCGTCCTTGGATACACCTGTTTGCGACATGGAAACCAGACGGTTCAACACTGAGGCCGCAGCCCTTGGCGATGATATCCGGATTTTGACCGTCAGCATGGATCTTCCCTTTGCTCAGGCACGCTGGTGCGGGGCGGCGGGCGTGGATGCGGTCGAAACCCTTTCCGATCATCGGGATGCCAGTTTCGGGCTGGCGTGGGGCGCTCTGGTCAAGGAACTGCGTCTTCTGACACGGGCCGTTTTCGTGGTGGATCGCAAGGGAGTGGTGCGGCATGTCCAGTATGTTCCCGAAATTACCGAGGAGCCGGATTACGAGGCCGCTCTGGAGGCTGCCCGAAAGGCCGCTTCCTGACGAGACTGTTCCGGATTGACAATCCCGACCAATGAAGTTACATATATCATATATGAGTGACTAGTCATGTGAGGAGACCATGTCGAATATGGCTTGCAATGAAACGGAAAAGCACGCGGTCAATGTGGCCGTGGTCAAGGACCAGATGCTTTCGGAAAGAAATTTCCTGTTTCTGGCCGAATTGTTCAAGGCGCTCGGAGACTATACACGCGTGCGCATCCTGTTTGCCCTGTCCCAGAGTGAACTGTGCGTATGCGCGCTGGCCGAGGTCCTTGAAATGTCCCAGTCCGCGATATCCCACCAGCTTCGGCTGCTCAGGGCGGCCAAGCTCGTGAGGTACCGCAAGGAAGGAAAAAACGTGTTTTATGCTTTGGATGACGAGCATGTGCGCAATCTGTTGACGCAGGGATATGACCACATTCTTGAGGAGGGGTGATGAACCCCTTTTTTTGACCTTTGATATGAACAAGTGTTCATTTGTAGCGAGTGGGTAGGTGAAAAGCATGGAAATGATATACCTTGTTGTTTCGGAGTCGTGGCATGTGCTTGTGGATGCCGCTCCATATGTTCTCTTCGGCTTTTTCGTGGCCGGACTGCTCAAGGCGTTCGTACCCGACTCGTTCATGAGTCGACATCTTGGCGACAGCACTGTCGGGTCGGTTGCCAAGGCTGCGGTCATTGGCGTGCCGCTACCTCTGTGCTCCTGCGGCGTGTTGCCCGCAGCCCTCGGGTTGCGGCGGCAGGGTGCGAGCAAGGGGGCCACGACAGCCTTCATGATTTCCACACCCGAAACCGGGGTGGATTCCATTGCCGTGACCTATGCGCTGATAGATCCGATCATGACCGTGATTCGGCCCGTGGCCGCATCGGTGACCGCGCTTGTCGCGGGAGTGCTCGTGAATCTTTTTCCGGAAAGGGAGCCTGAACCGATTCCCCTGCAACATCTTTCCGAGTCGCATGACCATTCCGGGTGCGGATGCAGCGGGGGATGCAGTCGCGGACTCGCTGAGTTGGAGGTACCTCTTTCTCCATGGCGACGTTTTCTGGGCGGCATGCAGTATGCGTTCGGGGAAATGGTGCAGGACATCGGACGTTGGCTGCTGGTCGGCGTGGTGCTGGCCGGAATCATTTCTGCGGTCATTCCGGAAAATCTGGTCGGGGAGTATCTGGGGGGCGGATTCCTGTCCTACGCGGCCATGCTGGTGGTGGCGCTGCCGTTGTATGTGTGCGCCACGGCCTCCACGCCCATTGCCGCCTCTCTGTTGCTCAAGGGGGTTTCTCCCGGAGCCGCGCTCGTGTTTCTGCTGGCCGGACCCGCCACCAACGGCGCGACCATTACCGTAATGCTCAAGACGTTGGGCAAGCGCGCTGCCGGGCTGTATCTGCTGTCCATCGTGATCTGTTCGCTGGCACTGGCCTGGGCCACGGATCGGCTTTACGCCCATCTCGGGCTGGACATCCGGGCCGTGGTGGCCGAGGCCGGGGAGACCCTGCCCGAATGGCTGGGCGTGGCTAGTGCCGTCCTGCTGCTTGGCCTCATAGGCTGGGGAATGGTGGGCAGACGGCACCACTGACAGGAGATGAATTGCCGATGACAGTCAGGCGGACCGGTTTCCCGACCGGGCCGCCTTTTCTTTCCTTGGGCTGCGTGATACACATTGCGCCAGCAAAACAGGGAGATATGGGATGAGGAAACTGATCTTCGCCTTGGCGATGCTGGGCGTGCTGTGTTTCGGGTCCGATGCCGGGGCGGAAAACGTGAAAATTCGGTTCGGGATACTGCCTGTTCTGGATACGCTGCCGCTTCAGGTCGCGGTTCGGGATGGCCTGTTTCAGGCGCATGGTCTGGACGTGGAACTGGTGCCGTTCGCCTCGGCTCTGGAGCGCGACACCGCCATGCAGGCCGGGCAGCTCGACGGATATTTCGGCGACCTGATCGCCACGTACATGCTCATCCAGAAACAGGTGCCCATGTACATCGCCCTGACTTCCTGGCGCACCAGACCCGGCAATCCCATGTTCGGCATTGCCCTGTCTCCGGCCAACAGGGACGCGCAGCTCGATTCGCTCAAGGGCGTGAAGATCGGCTATTCCCGCTCCACCATCATGGAATTCCTGCTGGACAAGATGGAGGCGCGCCTTGGTGTGGGAAAGGGGCATTTCGAGCGCGTGGAGGTCAAGAAGATTCCCATCCGCATGCAGATGCTGCTCACCGACCAGCTTGGTGCATCCCTGCTGCCCGAACCGCTTCTCTCCCTTGTGCGGCTCAAGGGCGGCAGCGTGATTGCCACCTGCGACGAACTGGATGTCCCCCTGACCGTGCTCTGCCTGCACAAGAGGTATTTCGACAACGGGGCAACGCAGTACAGCGCATTTGTGGACGCGTACGCCGAGGCCGTCGAACACATCAGGGCCAATCCCGAGAACTATCGCCGGCTCATGGCGGAAACCTGCCGCATTCCCAAGCCGCTTGCACCGAAATTTCCGGTCTATGATTTTCCGCTTCCGGCCATGCCTTCGGATGCCGAGCTGGATGAAGTGGAGCAGTGGATGGTGGCGCACGGCCTGCTGGAGCGCGAACTGCCCAATGAAATGGTGCTTGCGCCGGTGCTGCCGTAGATCATGCTGGCTGTCAGGAATGTGACCAAGGCGTACGCCACGGGGCGTACCGTGATCGAGGATTTGTCCTTCGACCTCGGACCGGACCAGACTCTGGCCGTGGTCGGACCGTCCGGCTGCGGCAAGACGACTCTGCTCTACATGCTGTGCGGGCTGTCCCGTCCCGATGCCGGAAGCATTGCCCTTGCCGGTGGTCCCGTTGACGGAACTGCCGGAGATATTTCCATCATTTTGCAGGACTATGGTCTGCTGCCGTGGAAGAACATCGCGGAAAACGTGGCTCTGGGACTCAAGATTCTGGGCGTGCCGCGCAAGGAGCGCATGGCGCGTGCCATCGAGCAGCTTGAGGAACTGGGCATGGCCGGGCGCGGCAAAGATTATCCCGCCATGCTGTCCGGCGGCGAACAGCAGCGGGTGGCCATTGCCCGGGCTTTCGTGACCCGGCCCCGGCTCATGCTGCTTGACGAGCCGTTTTCCTCGCTGGACGCGCTCACTCGCGAACGGCTCCAGAAGACCATGCTCGACGTGTGGTCCCGGCGCAGGGTGCCGTACGTGCTTGTCACGCACAGTCTTGAGGAGGCCGCTGTCCTTGGCCGCCGCATTCTGGTGCTGTCCCGCAGACCGGCCCGGCGTGTGGCCATGTTCGAGAATCCGGGGTTCGGCGACCCGGACATCCGCGACACCGAAGCGTGTTTCAAGTTGCTGCGCGACTTGCGGCATACCGTGGAGGAGTTGTGGTGAACCGGCTGAAATCGATTTTTCGCTACGGCGGCGTGATTCTGGTCATCGGTCTGCTCTGGAAGCTGGCCGCCATGAACATGGGCGCGATCCTTCCTCCGCCGGAGGATGCCGGAATCGCGTTTGTTCGTGCCATGGGCACCCGGATTTTCTGGGAGCATTTCTGGGTCAGCGCCTATCGCGCTGTGGCGGGCATGGCCATTGCGTGGATCGTGGCCTTTCCGCTCGGGCTGGTCATGGGCAGCGTCAAGCGTGTGGATGAGCTGCTGGCCCCGTTCGTCTTTCTGACCTATCCCATTCCCAAGATCGTGCTGCTGCCCGTGCTGCTGCTTCTCCTCGGATTGGGGGACAGCGCCAAGATCGCCATGATCGTCATGATTCTGGGATACCAGATACTCGTCACTACCCGGGACGGCGTGAAGAGCGTCCATCCCAAATACTGCGACTCGGTTCGTTCGCTTGGTGGCACGCGGCGGCATGTGCTCATGGAAGTGCTGGTGCCTGCTGCGCTGCCGCATGGATTCACTGCGCTCCGGCTGGGAACCGGCGTGTCGGTCGCCGTACTGTTTTTCGTGGAATCCTTTGCCACCACCCGGGGGCTTGGATATATGATAATGGACGCCTGGGGCGCCATGGATTATGTTACCATGTTCAGCGGCATTCTGGGCATGAGCCTGCTCGGCGCGGCCCTGTATGAATGCGCGAACCTGCTCGAGCGGCGTGCGTGCCGCTGGATGTTCATGAGAGGAAAGCATTGATGTCGGAGGGAAAAGCCCTGACAACCAAACTGGAATTCGATGACGGACGGCTGGCCAGCCAGTTGTTCGGACCGCAGAATACGCATCTGAAACTGCTGGGTGAACGGCTGGATGTGCGTGTCGAGAGTCGCGGTGCGACCGTGATCATCCGCGCCGAGGACCATGATGCCGAGGCCCGGGCCGAAATCGCGGCCAAGGTGCTGACGCAGCTCTACGCCATGATTCGGGCCGGAAAATCCGTGTATGCGCAGGACGTGGATTTTGCCTGCCGCGTGCTGGAGCGGCAACCGTCTGCGGATGTGGGCAATGTGTTCAAGACGGATTTGTTCGCCGGAACCGCGCGCAAGGCCATTGCGCCCAAGTCCCTGAATCAGCGCGAATATCTTCAGGCCATCCGCGAATCGGATCTGACCTTTGCGGTCGGTCCGGCCGGAACCGGCAAGACCTATCTGGCCGTGGCCATGGCCGTGGGGGCACTCAGCCGTCGCGAGGTCAAGCGCATCGTGTTGACCCGTCCGGCCGTGGAGGCCGGGGAAAAGCTCGGGTTCCTGCCCGGGGACATGGCCGAGAAGATCAACCCGTATCTGCGTCCCTTGTACGACGCCCTGCACGACATGCTGGATTTCAACAAGGTCGGGGAATTGCAGGAGACCGGGGTCATCGAGGTCGCGCCTCTTGCCTTCATGCGCGGTCGCACCCTGAACGATGCGTTCGTGATTCTGGACGAGGCACAGAACACCACGCCGGAGCAGATGAAGATGTTTCTCACCCGGCTCGGATTCGGTTCCCGTGCCGTGGTCACCGGCGACGTGACCCAGATCGACCTGCCGAGCCATGCCCGGTCCGGGCTGCTCCATGCGCGGCGCATTCTGACCGATGTGAAGGGCATCAGCTTTGTGGATTTCGACGACAGGGACGTGGTGCGGCATCCGCTCGTGGGCCGTATTGTTCAGGCGTACGACAGGTTCGAGGAACGCGGGGAATAGCGCATGGAACGTGCCTATCGAGTGCTGCGGGAAACCTGGATCGACCCGGAGTTTCCCCTGTCCCGCAACGAACTGCCCATGGTGCTGGATGCGATTCTGGAGATGCTGGATCTGGAGGAGACCGCCTTCACCCTCAAGCTGGTCGACGACCGGGAAATAGCCCGGTTGAATCGCGAATTTCTGGGCTGCACCGGTCCGACCAACATTCTCAGTTTCCCTGCCGATCCGGATGGGGAAGAGGAGTCCCTCGGGGAACTGGCTCTTTCCGTGGATACGCTGGCCCGTGAAACCAGATTGTACGAGCAGGAGCCGGTTGTCCATCTTGCCCGGCTGCTGGCGCACGGCCTGCTGCATCTTGCCGGGTACGATCACGGAGACGAGATGTATGCGCTTACGGATGCGGCCGTGGATCGCGTCCTGCTGGAATTTGCCGACTGATCAAGGAGATAGCCATGCCCGCGTCCGCACGTCACGGTATCCGAGGAAAGAATCTTTACGCAATTCTGTTTTACGGAGTGATCGGAGCGGCCATGGCCATCGGTCTGCTTGCCTTTTGGGGCGTGCGCGAGATTCGGCATGATGCCGCCTCCATTGCCGTGGAAAGCTCGGGTCGTGGAGTGGCCGGGGCGGTCAACGTGCTCATGAGCGCAGTCAGTCGGACCGATGCGGACCTGGGCGGACGCGAACTCGTCAATCTGGAAGAGAAATATCTCAGGACCAAGTATCAGGCCATACTCAAGCGGCATCAGACCTTGACCGGAATTACGGTAGCAGATGCTGCCGGACTGGTCTTTTCGTTGGCCCGGGGGCCGGAAGGGTTGGTCGAAGGCGTGCGGTCGACTGACGGCAAGACCATGTCGTGGCGCGTTTTTCGCGAGGGGGCGGACGTGCGGACGCTTTCCGGCAATGCGGCGGAAAGGGAACGCGTGAATCGGGTTCTCGTCGAGTTGTTTCGACAGCTCAAACCCGGGCAGATCAACTGGTCCAGCGCCTATCGCATCCATCGGGGAGGGGAGTCCTGGGTCTCCGCTTCCCAGCTCCTGCCGCTCAAGGATAACGAATCGGACGTGATGGTGTCCTACATGTTCCCCGTGGACGTGGTTGCCAACCAGCTCGCCCATGCGGAGCGGGGGAGTGCGGAAAGCATCTTCCTTTTCTGGAACAGCGGAAAGATCATGGAAATTCCGCTGAACGGCGACGCCGAGATAGTGGGAGAGCGGGCTGCGCGGGCCATTGCTCCGGACGATGCCGTGAATCCAGCCGTGTCGCGGGCCGCAAAACTGCTGGCCGCCCGTCGCACGGACCGGCTTGCGCCCTTTGCCTTTCGTCTGGACGGCAGTATCTGGTGGGCGGACCTTGAACCCCTGTCCGTGTTCGGGGATACCATGTCCGTGGGCGTGATCATGCCGCAGAAGGCTGCGGTCTCCACGCTGACCAGCGACAATTTCATTGCCGTGTTCAGCGCGCTTCTGGCTTTGGCCGCCGGGGTGGCCCTGTTCTTTCTGCATCGCAACCGACTGCGCATCGAGGCGCTGGGCCAGCGCCAGCACATGCCCGTGACAGCCGAGGACGTGCTGCATCTCATTGCCGAGGGCGAGTCCTCGCGGCTTGAGTTCAAGCAGACCCTGCGTTTCAATGTCAAGGCAGGCAAGAATGGCAAGGAGATCGAGTATGCCAGCCTCAAGACCGTGGCCGGATTTCTCAATTCCGAGGGCGGCACCCTGCTGGTGGGCGTTTCCGACAATGGTGCGGTCACGGGGCTGGATGACGACAAATTTGAAAACGATGACAAGGCGTTGCTGCATTTCAACAATCTGCTCAATCAGAGCATCGGGGCCGAGTTCGCCCGCTACGTGAATACCAAGGTCATCGAAGTGCAGGGAAGCAGGGTGCTGCGAGTCTTTTGCGTTCCGGCCCATTCGCCTGCCTTTCTGAAGAAGGGACAGATTGAGGAGTTCTATGTCCGTTCCGGGCCTGCCAGTCGGACCTTGTCCCTGAGCCAGTTTTACGAGTGGTTGCAGAATCGTTGATGCGCCAATTGTGTCGAGTCGAAGCGGAAACAGCCTGTTTTGCCGTCCCTGATCTTGCTTTTCCGGTATTTTGAACGTCATATCTGTTGCCGGTGCGGCCGGTTCCGGCTGTTCTGCCGATTCCCGGACTGCGCAGAAGCGCGGATCATGGCGCGTGGCGTGGCATGATCCGTATTTCCTCCCTACTCATTTCTTTACATTCATCCGATTATCGGCCAGACTTCATCCCTTCTTCCAATATTGGAAAATGACAATGGAGAGACTTAGACATGGCCAAGCATTTTCTGACGATTCTGGACATTCCCAAGGACGAGGCCCGGCAGGTTCTGCTCCGCGCAAAGGAGATGAAGGACAAGAAGCTCCGAACCGACCTGTTGGCGGGCAAAACCCTGCTGCTCATTTTCGAAAAGGCCTCCACCCGAACCCGCGTCTCCTTCGAGGTCGGCATCCGACAGCTCGGCGGAGACCCGGTATTCATTTCCTCCCGCGATTCCCAGCTCGGGCGAAGCGAGCCGCTTGAAGACACGGCCCGTGTGCTGGAGCGATTCGCGGACGGCCTTGTTGTCCGAACCTTTGGCCAGAAGAAACTCGAAACGCTGGTGGAGTACGGCAATATTCCGGTCATCAACGCCCTGACCGACGAATACCATCCGTGCCAGGTCATGAGTGACATGCTGACCATGTACGAGCGCACCCCGAAGCTGGAACAGCTCAAGGTGGCGTGGGTCGGTGACGGCAACAACATGGCCCATTCCTTCATTAATGGTTCTGCATGGTTCGGCTATGAACTGCGCCTTGCCTGTCCCGAAGGATATGACCCTGACGGCGAGATCGTGGAAAAGGCCCGTTCTCTGGGCGCTCGCGTGACCTTGACCCGCGATCCGGCCGAGGCCGTGGCGGGAGCGGATTACGTGAACACCGATGTCTGGGCGTCCATGGGCCAGGAAGAGGAGCAGAAGCTTCGCGAGGCCGCGTTCGCCGGGTACATGATTGATGAAGCCATGATGGCCAAGGCTGCGGAGAATGCCAGGTTCCTGCATTGCCTGCCTGTGCATCGGGGCGAGGAAGTCTCCGAGGCCGTGTTTGAAGGTCCGGCTTCCATCGTGTTCGATCAGGCCGAGAACCGTCTGCACATGCAGAAGGCGATCGTTGAATGGATTTTCAAGAATTAATCGGATATATAGCTACAAGGAAATAATCGATGAGCAAGATAGACAAGGTTGTTCTGGCCTATTCCGGTGGTTTGGACACCTCCATCATTCTGAAGTGGATCAAGACCAATTACGATTGCGACGTGGTCACCATGACCGCCGATCTTGGTCAGGGCGAGGAAATGGAGGGCATTGAGGACAAGGCCCTGAATACCGGCGCGGTCAAGGCGTATGTCGAAGACCTGCGCGAGGAGTTCGTGCGCGACTACGTGTTCCCGGCCTTTCGTGCCGGCGCCCTGTACGAGGGCCGCTACCTGCTCGGCACGGCCATTGCCCGCCCCCTGATTTCCAAGCGCATGGTCGAGATTGCCGAGATGGAAGGCTGTCAGGCCGTGGCCCATGGTGCCACTGGAAAGGGGAATGATCAGGTTCGTTTCGAGCTTGCCACCATGGCCCTGAATCCCAAGCTGACCACCATTGCGCCGTGGCGCGACTGGGATTTGAAGTCCCGGACCGATCTGCTCGATTTTGCCAAGGAAAACCAGATTCCCGTTCCCGTGAGCCGCAAGAAGCCGTGGTCCATCGACGCCAACCTGCTGCATACCTCCTTTGAGGGCGGCGAGCTGGAAGATCCGTGGAATGCGCCTGGCCCGGACTGCTACCGCAACGTGGTTCCGCTCGAAATGGCTCCGGACGAGCCCGAGGAAATCACCATTGATTTCGAGGCGGGCGATCCGGTCGCCATCAACAACGTCAAGCATTCCCCGGCGGCCCTGCTGGCCAAGCTCAACGAATTGGGCGGCAAGCACGGCATCGGTCGCGTTGACATGGTCGAAAACCGCTTCGTGGGCATGAAGTCCCGCGGCGTGTACGAGACCCCGGGTGGCACCATCATGCACATCGCCCACCGCGATCTGGAAGGCGTTGCCATGGACCGCGAAGTCATGCACCTGCGTGACAGCCTGATTCCGAAATATGCGGAAATGATCTACTACGGCTACTGGTTCTCCCCGGAACGCGAGGCGCTTCAGGCCATGATCGACAAGACTCAGGAAAAGGTGACCGGAACCGTGCGGCTCAAGCTGTACAAGGGCAATTGCGTGCCTCTCGGCCGCAAGTCCCCGTTCTCCATGTACAATCCCGAGCTGGCGACTTTCGAGGAAGATTACGTGTACGACCAGTCGGACGCTGCCGGTTTCATCAAGCTGGTGGGCCTGCGGCTCAAGGGCCGCATGCAGCAGTCCAAGTGGGGCGGCAAGGAATCCGACGATACCTGCGAGTAAGCGAGATGGCAGACAACAAGATGTGGGGCGGCCGGTTCGAACAGGGCACGGCCGCCGACATGGAAGCCTATTCCGAGTCCGTATCCTTTGACTGGCGTTTGTACGCCGAGGATATCCGCGGCTCGCAGGCGCATGCGAAAATGCTCGCCGAGCAGGGCTTTCTGACCTCGGAGGAGGCGGAAACCATCTGTTCCGGGCTGGACAGGGTCAAGGCCGAGATCGAGGCCGGGAATTTCGAGTGGAAAGTGGGACACGAGGATGTTCACATGAACATCGAGTCCCGGCTCACCGAAATCATCGGTCCTCTGGGCGGCAAGCTGCATACTGCGCGCAGTCGCAACGATCAGGTCTGTCTGGATTTCCGGCTGCATGTTGCCGCGCGTCTCGAGGACTGGCGTTCGCGTCTGGCCGCGCTCGTGGCCGCGTTCAAGGACGGGGCATCGGAAAACAGAAATGTCATCCTGCCCGGATGCACCCATTTCCAGCCAGCCCAGCCCGTGAGTCTGGCGCATCATCTGCTGGCCTATTGCCAGATGTTCCGCCGGGATTTCGAGCGTGTGGACCAGTGTCTTGTGCGCACACGGATTTCTCCGCTGGGCGCAGCCGCTCTGGCCGGGACCACGCATCCGGTGAATCCCGCTGCGGTTGCCGGGCATCTCGGTCTGGAAGGTGTGTTCGCCAACAGCATGGACGCGGTGTCGGATCGCGATTTCGCAGTGGAGGCCGTGTTCTGCGGCAGCCTGATCATGACGCACCTTTCGCGCTTCTGCGAGGAGATCATCATCTGGGCCAATCCGAATTTCGGGTTCGTGAAGCTGCCGGACGCCTATTCCACGGGATCGTCCATCATGCCCCAGAAGAAGAACCCGGACGCCTGTGAGATCATGCGCGGCAAGACCGCTCGCGTGAACGGTTCGCTGGTCGCCCTGCTGACTCTGCTCAAGGGACTGCCTCTGGCCTACAATCGGGACATGCAGGAAGACAAGGAACCGTTCTTCGATGCGGACCGCACCGTGGCTTCGTCTCTCGGCATCATGGAAGGCATGCTCCGTCAGCTCGAGTTCGTGCCGGAACGCATGGCCGAGACCGTGCAGCGTGGATTCCTGAATGCCACGGAGCTGGCCGATTATCTGGCCGCATCCGGCGTGCCGTTTCGCGAGGCGCACCATATTACCGGTGCTGCGGTCGCCTACGCCGAAAAGCACGGCAAGGCGCTCGAGGAATTGAGTCTGGAGGAATTGCGTCAATTCTCTTCCAGGATCGGCGAGGATGTCTTTGCCGTTCTGGATTACAGAGCTGCCGTGGAGCGGCGGACCTCATCCGGCGGAACCGGACCGGATTCCGTGAGCGCGCAGATAAAGGGATTGGAAGCCTGGTTGAATTCCGTGGCCTGATTCTGCTGACATACGCATAGAATCGAGTTGAGGTCCGGGCCGTTGCGCTGCTTGGGCGGAGTGTTTTCCCCGCGGGAGAATCTTCGCTTGCGGTGCATTGCCCGGGCCTTCCGCTTTTTTTTCTTCGGAAAGAGGAGGGCTTTTGCGGGATTATGGACTCAACCCGTTGAAAACCCTGTACGACATCGGACTAATTTATTACAGAAAGCTCAAGGGCAAGGACGCGAGGCTCGAAATTGGATTTGCGTCTGCAGACAGGGTGCGGCAACAGCCGGAAAGCAAGGTCTTCCGGCTGGAACTCGCCCTCGGGGGAAAGGGAAAAAAATTCCGCGAGCGCTTGATTTTTCGCCCAACGGCATTACTGTAGAAAATCAGTCGGCAATAGAATACAAACCCCCGTCATTCAATACTCGCCGCGAGCGGTGGAACCGCCGGGCGAACGGAGGAAGTTCTTTTGAACAACCATATGAAAAATCTGGTGATTTGGGCGATCATATTCATCCTGATGGTCGTCCTGTTCAATCTGTTCAACCAGCCCCCGATGCCCAAGCATCAGCCTTCCTACAGCGAGTTCCTGACCATGGTGGATCAGGGCGGCGTGCAGGAAGTGAAGATTCAGGGCCGCAAGATTTCCGGCGTCAAGGCGTCCGGCGAACGGTTTCAGACCTATGCGCCGGAAGATCCCAAGCTCGTGGACACGCTGATCAGCAAGGGTGTCGAGGTCAAGGCCGAGCCGCCCGAGGAGTCTCCCTGGTACATGACCCTGTTCCTGTCCTGGGCACCCATGCTGTTGCTCATCGGCGTGTGGATTTTCTTCATGCGTCAGATGCAGGGCGGGTCCGGTGGCAAGGGAGCCATGAGCTTCGGACGCTCTCGGGCCAAGCTGATCAACGAGGAACACGCCAAGGTCACGTTTGCGGATGTTGCGGGTGTTGACGAAGCCAAGGAAGAGCTTTCCGAGGTCGTGGACTTTCTGCGCGAACCCCGCAAGTTCACCCGGCTCGGTGGTCGCATTCCCAAGGGCGTTCTGCTCGTGGGCCCTCCGGGCACGGGCAAGACCCTGCTGGCCCGTGCTGTTGCGGGTGAGGCCGGTGTCCCGTTCTTTTCCATCTCGGGCTCGGATTTCGTGGAAATGTTCGTGGGCGTGGGTGCGGCGCGTGTGCGCGATCTGTTCGTGCAAGGCAAGAAAAGTGCTCCGTGCCTGATCTTCATTGACGAAATCGATGCCGTGGGGCGTCAGCGTGGTGCTGGCCTCGGCGGCGGACATGACGAGCGCGAGCAGACCCTGAACCAGCTTCTCGTGGAAATGGATGGTTTCGAATCCAACGAAGGCGTCATTCTCGTGGCCGCCACAAACCGTCCGGACGTGCTTGACCCGGCCCTGCTCAGGCCCGGTCGTTTCGACCGTCAGGTCGTGGTACCCACCCCGGACCTGCGTGGGCGCGAGCGTATCCTCAAGGTGCATTCCCGCAAGACTCCGTTGGCTCCGGAAGTGGAACTCGCCACCATCGCGCGCGGCACTCCGGGCTTTTCCGGCGCGGATCTGGAGAACCTGGTCAACGAAGCCGCTCTGCATGCGGCCAAGGTCGGCAAGGATCGCGTTGAGATGGCGGATTTCGAGGAGGCCAAGGACAAGGTCCTCATGGGCAAGGAGCGCCGCAGCGTGATCCTGTCCGACGAGGAAAAGAAGACCACGGCCTGGCACGAGGCCGGACATGCCCTGATTGCCAAGCTGCTGCCCGGCACGGACCCGGTTCACAAGGTGTCCATCATTCCGCGCGGCAGGGCACTTGGCGTGACCATGCAGCTTCCCGTGGACGACAGGCACAATTATTCCAAGCAGTATCTGGAACACACCATGGCCGTGCTCATGGGCGGTCGCGTGGCCGAGGAAATCGCCTTGGATCAGCGGACCACGGGCGCGAGCAACGATATCGAGCGCGCCACCAAGATGGCTCATAACATGGTCTGCATGTGGGGCATGAGTGAAAAGCTCGGTCCCTTGTCCTTTGGCGACAATCAGGAGCAGGTGTTTCTGGGCAAGGAACTCATCCACAACAAGAACTACGGCGAGGAAACCGCCAAGACCATCGACTCCGAAGTGCGGCGGTTCGTCGAGGAAGCCCATGAAAGGGCCAAGGCGCTGCTCAAGGACAACTTCGAAGCGCTGGGTTGGATTGCGGATGCCCTGCTTGATCGGGAAACCATTTCCGGCGCGGACATCGATCTGCTCATGGAAGGCAAGCCGCTGCCGCCTCTGCCTGAAAACGGCAACAACGGTTCCGGTGCCGCCGGAAGCAATGGCGGTCCCCAGTCCTCGGGCCCGGGCTATTCTCCCGTGAGCGAGGAAAAGGCCGGGAACGAACAGGCTGATGCCGCTGGCAACGAGGAGGATGATTTTCTTCTCGAGGAAGAAGACGTGCCGTCCGACGAAAAGGACGACGGCAAGAAAATTCAGTAAATCCCGAAGGGTTTCCACCGAGATGACTGATAGTACATGGATACTCAAGGGGGGCAGGGTCTTGGGCCCGGCCCCCTTTTTCATTGCCGGGGTGGTGAATGTCACCCCTGATTCGTTTTATGACGGCGGCAGGCACCCGGACAGCATTTCCGGTGTGGAGCACGCTGCGCTTCTGGCCCGACAGGGGGCGGAAATGCTGGATATCGGCGGTGAAAGCACGCGTCCCTACGCCGATCCCGTTTCGCTGGAGCAGGAACTGGAACGGGTCGTGCCCGTGGTGACGGAACTGGCCCGGGGCGTTTCGAACGGGGAAGGGGAACTGCTGACCCCGGCTTTGTCCGTGGATACCTACAAGGCCGGTGTCGCGGCTGCGGCGCTGGATGCTGGTGCCGACGTGATCAATGACGTGTCCGCATTCGAGTTCGATCCGGAATTGCTCGACGTGGTGGCCCAGTACAAGCCCGGCTATGTGCTCATGCACAGCCTGGGCAGGCCGGAAACCATGCAGGATGCGCCGTCCTACGAAAATGTGGTGGACGAGATGCTTGCCTTTTTCGAGCGCAAGCTGGAAATACTGGACAAGGCCGGGCTGCCCAAGGAAAATGTCACACTGGACCCGGGCATCGGGTTCGGCAAGCTCCTTGAGCACAATCTGGAGATCATGCGCAATATCGAGCGGTTCAAGGTGTTCGGGTTGCCATTGTACGTGGGGCTTTCCAACAAGTCCCTGTGGCAGGGACTTCTCGGGCTCGGCGTGGAGAGTCGTCAAAATGCCACGCAGGCCGGAGTCGCGGTCATGGCAATGAAGGGCGTGGCCGTGCATCGGGTGCACGAGGTGGCCCTGACCAGGCAGACCTTGGCCGTGGTAAAGGCCGCAGCATAGGCGGGGAGTGCGAGTGATAGAGCTTTTCGGATTTCAGTTCACATGGCAGGCGGCGCTGGACATCGGCCTTGTGGCCCTGCTGTACTACAACATCATTCTGCTGGTTCGGGGAACCCGGGCCGCGGCCGCGCTGTACGGCCTCATGATGCTGCTGGTCATCTACTATTTTTCGGACCTGCTGAATCTCTATACACTCAACACTCTGCTTGGGGAGTTCCTGAGTTCCCTGTTTCTGGTGATCATCATCCTTTTCCGCAAGGACGTGCGAAAGGCTCTGGCGGCCGTGGGAACCAAGCGGTTCTGGCGACCTTCCGAGGCCAGCGAGGATACGCTCGATCAGGTGGTGGGCGCGGTCATGGACATGTCGTCCACCCGTACCGGAGCTATTATCGTCATCGAGAAGAGCGTGCCTCTGGGCGACATTGCGGAGCGCGGCATCGAATTGGATGCCAAGGTGAACAAGGATCTGCTCAAGACCATTTTCACCATGGACACGCCCTTGCATGACGGCGCGGTGGTGATCCGGCGAAACCGGATTCTCGCGGCTGCCTGCATCCTGCCGCTGTCCAGCAAACTCAAGGGGCAGCCCATGTTCGGCACGCGTCACAGGGCCGCTCTCGGCATCAGTGAAGGATCGGACGCCATTACCATCGTGGTGTCCGAGGAACGCGGCGAAGTGTCCATCGCCCTGAACGGGCGGCTGACCACCAGCCTTGATGAAGTTCGCCTGCGGCGTGTGCTGCGAAACGTTCTGGAGCGCTAGAAATGATGAAGAACTGGCAGACCATGCTTCTGGCTCTGGGGTTGGCCGTCTTTACCTGGTTTCTCGTCACGGGGCGGGAAAAGGTCGAGGCGTGGATCGACATGCCGCTGGTCATGACCAACCCGCCCGAAGGCATGATCATCAAGGATGGTCTGGTTGACAGGATTCAGGTACGGGTCCGCGGGCCGCGTGGACTGGTGAATTCGCTGGCCAATGAGCGGCATTCCTATCCTCTCGACGTGAACAAGGTGAAGATCGGCGAACAGGTCGTGGAAATCGATGCGGATCGCATTTCCCTTTCCTCGTCCTTCGAGGTCATGGAGGTCAAACCCAACAGGTTGACCCTGACCGTGGACAGGAATGTTCAGCGGACGATTCCCGTGGATGCGTCCTGGGCTGGCAATCTGAATCCGTATTACGATCAGGTTGGGGTGAACGTGGAACCGGCTTCCGTGGAGATTCGCGGGCCGGAAACCGTGCTGCGCAAGATCACGCGGACATCGGTTGTGGTCAAGGAGGATTTCCCGGATGAGGTTCCGGCTTCCTGGGTCGAGGATGTGCCTCTGCTTCTGCCCGAGGAGGTCGAGGCTTCGCCCGGACAGGTGCGTGTGGAGGTCGCCTTTGCCGCCAGGACCAAGGAAATCTGGATCAAGCTGCCGCTCGAAATTCCCGAGACCGGCAGGTTTGCGGTGCGCACCTCTCAGGATTACGTGCGATTCCTGATGGAGGGGCCGCTCTATCTTTTCAGGGACAATGATTTTCGCAAGGACATGGCCGCCAGACTCGTGCTGCCCGACAATCCCGGACCGGGAAGGTACGAGCTCGACTATCACGTGACTCTTCCCGAGGGATGCCGCGTCGTGAAGCGCAACCCCGAGGTGGTGTCCACTGAAATCAGGGCGGCCAAATAATCAGGACGATTGGACGGAGAAATTCATGACGCAACGACTTTTCGGCACCGACGGCCTGCGGGGGCAGGTGAACATATTCCCCATGACTGCGGAAATCGCGCTTCGGCTCGGACTTGCCGCCGGCCAGTATTTCCGCAACGGTTCCAAGCGGCACAGGGTTGTCATCGGCAAGGATACGCGCCTGTCCGGCTATGTGTATGAAACCGCACTGACCTCCGGGCTGTGCGCCAACGGCATGGACGTGTTTCTTGTCGGTCCCATGCCCACCCCGGCGATTTCTTTTCTGACCCGGAACATGCGTGCCGACGTGGGCGTGGTGATTTCCGCGTCGCACAATCCGTTCATGGACAACGGCATCAAGTTCTTCGATCGCGACGGATTCAAGCTGCCCGACGAGGAAGAGGACAGGATTGCCTCTCTGGTTCTCGATCCCTCGACCCAATGGGATTACCCGGCTGCCGAAGAGATCGGCAGGGCATACCGCATCGATGATGCGCGCGGCAGATACATCGTCTACCTCAAGAACAGCTTTTCCAGTCATCTGACTCTGGACGGCATGCGCATCGTGCTGGACTGTGCCAATGGCGCGGCCTACGGTGTGGCTCCCTACGTGTTCGAGGAACTCGGGGCCGAGGTCATCAAGATCGGCATGCATCCCGACGGGATCAACATCAACGACAAGTGCGGTTCCCTGTACCCCGAGGGCATTTCCCGCAAGGTCGTGGAGTACGGCGCGGACATCGGGTTGGCGCTGGACGGCGATGCGGACAGGCTCATTGTCTGCGACGAAAAGGGCAAGGTGCTGGATGGCGATCAGATCATGGCCCTGTCCGCCATGGAGATGCTCGAACAGGGGCGTTTGACCAAGAACATGCTGGTGGCCACGGTCATGAGCAACATGGCTCTGGAGCTTTTCATGCAGGAGCGGGGCGGGACCCTGCTGCGTACGCCCGTGGGCGACAGGTATGTGGTGGAAGCCATGCGGCGCGAAGGCGCCATGCTCGGCGGAGAGCAGTCCGGCCATCTGATTTTCATGGAACACAGCACCACCGGAGACGGCCTGCTTGCGGCGCTGCAATTGTTGCGTATAATGTGCGAAAGGCAGAAACCCCTTTCCGAACTTGCGGGATTGCTTCAGCCGTTTCCGCAGGTACTTAAAAACGTGCACGTGGAGCGGAAGATTCCCTTTGAGGAAGCTCCCAAGGTGCAGGAGGCCGTGCGCAAGGTGGAGGACGCCTTGTACGGCAAGGGAAGGGTTCTGCTTCGGTATTCCGGCACCGAGGCCGTGGCGCGTGTCATGGTCGAGGGACCGAACCTCGACAAGGTGGAGGAATACGTCGGCGAAATCGTTGAAGCCTGTGAAAAGCATTTGCGTTAAATTCCGAGGAGATTGTTTGGCATGGACATCAAGAAAGTCGTGATTCCGGTCGCTGGATGGGGAACCAGATCGCTGCCCGCAACCAAGAACATCCCCAAGGAAATGCTGCCGATATACAAGAAGCCCATCGTGCAGTACATCGTGGAAGAAGCCATGCAGGCCGGGCTCAAGGACGTGGTGTTCATCACCAACCAGAACAAGCGGATCATCGAGGATCATTTCGACCGCAACTTTCTGCTCGAGCAACTCCTGACCCGCGGCGGCAAGCTGGACCTTCTGGAAGAGGTCAAGCGGGTTGCGGACATGGTGAATGTGGTTTCCGTGCGCCAGAAGGTGCAGCTCGGTCTGGGGCATGCCGTCCTGTGCGCCAGCGAGGTGTGCAAGAACGAACCCTTTGCGGTCATGCTCGGCGACGACCTCATGTTCGGTCTGAATTCCGGCATCAGCCAGCTCATCGAAGCTGCGAAAGCCGAAAACAAGGCCGTGGTCGGCGTGATCGAGGTGCCGAGAGACAAGGTCAGCAAGTACGGCGTGATTGCCGGTGAGGAATTTGCCAAGGGCATGTATCGCGTCAGCAAGCTGGTGGAAAAGCCCAAGGTCGAGGATGCTCCGTCCAATCTGGCGATCATCGGCAGATACGTGCTGCTGCCCGAGATTTTCGACATTCTGGATGGCCAGAAGGCTGGTGTGGGCGGGGAAATCCAGCTTACCGATGCCTTGCAGGGACTCGCTGACCGGGACAAGCTCATTGCCGTGAAGCTTCAGGGCCAGCGGTTTGACGCTGGCGACTGGGTGGAATATCTTACCGCCAACATCTATTTCGCTCTGCACGACGAGGAATTGCGCGACGACCTTGTCAAACGGCTTCAGGAGTTGCTGTCTTGTTCAGATTGATTTCCGGCTTTGCCTGCTGTTTGCTGATACTGTTTTCCGCTGCTGCCGCATTCGCCTTTGCGCCGGATGACGAGGAATTGGGGGCCATGCTGCGCAAGGCCTACGGTCCCTTGTCCTCCTGGGAGGCGGAGGCCTCGTTTCCGGATTATCCCGGAGTGGCCGTGCATATCTGGTATGCGCGCGGAAAATGGCGTCAGGAATGGCGGGCCAACGGGCTGAAGTCCTCCGGCGTGGGCGTGGGCGGGACCGTGCTTGCCTCCTGTGTCGGGCAGGCCTTTCCCCTGTCTCCGCTCTTTGCGTGGATGCCGCCGGACACGTTGCAGACGTGGCATGACTGGGGCGTGGACAATGCCACGCGTACCTTCGGATTCTGCGGGGACGTGCCGTGCTTCATGTACGGTGCCGATCCCGAGGATATGACATTGCCTGCCGTGTGGCTGAACAATGAAACCATGGCCCCGCTGCTGGTGCGGTACGAGGCTGGAGGCGGACAGGCCAGCATCGCCTTTTCCGATTTCCGGACCCTTGGCGGATATGATGTGCCGCAGAAGGTCATCTACACCGCCCCTGGAGCTGAGCCTCTGGTCATGGCCGTGAAGTGGCTGGCCGTGAATCGGGCCGGGGATGCATCCCTGTATGATCCCAAGGCCCTTGCCCGGACCCTGTCCCCGGAAACCTGCGGCGCCATGCCGGAACCTTTTGACCGGTTGGGGAATGAGTTCCGTTTTCCGGTTGTCCGCTGATTCGTGATGAAGGATTATTGGCAGGTCGCCCTGCTCAGCCCTCCCTATCAGGCGCTGACGTACGGGCGGCCTGATTTTTTTTCCGCTCTTGTTCCGGGACAGCGTGTGGCTGTTCCCCTTGGACGTTCCTGCCGCGCCGGGATCGTGATCGGTCCTGCCGAATCCGTGCCCAGGGGCGTGGCGCTCAGGCCCGTGCTCTGGCCGTTGGAACGCAGGCCGCTTCTCGACGCCGATTACATGGACATGATCGGGAATCTTGCTTCCCGGCAGATGATTCCCCTTGGTCGCATTCTTGAAGGTGCGCTGCCACGCGGCCTGCGAACCGCTGCGGTCACGTTTGCCGTTGACCGGCATATGGCGGACCGGCCACTGCCTGCCTCGCTCAAGCCCACGGAAATCGTCAAGCTGTCCGTGGAGGATCAGCGGTGCCTCATGAATCTGTGGCTGGACGGGCGCATGCGTGTTCGTGTGGACCCGAAGCGCGAGGCCGAGGACAGGTTCGTTTCCCTGCTGTCCGATCCGCCGTGGCCTGTGCGTCCCAATGCCAAACGCCAGCTCCGGCTGTTGGAGCACCTCATGGACAATGGGCCGCAGAGTCTGTTTTCCCTGAAGTTTTCCCTTGGAGAATGGACGAAGGATGCTGCCGCCAAGCTGGAAGGAGCCGGACTGGTTTCCGTGGGCGAACTCACACCCGATGATCTGGCTCATGTGGATGAAGGCGGCGGTGCCTGCGTCGGTCCGGCCGAGTGGGGATACGAATTCACGCCCGAACAGTCCGCAGCCCTGAAGCGGCTTGGTCCGGCTCTGGAGTCCGGGGGCACGCATCTGGTGCATGGTGTTACCGGCAGCGGCAAGACCGTGGTCTATCTGGAGTTGGCGCGCCAGTGTCTCGAGGCCGGAAAGAGCGTGCTGCTGCTTGCGCCGGAAGTGGCTTTGGCCTGTTCGCTGTACAAGACCGTTGCCGCGCATTTCCCGGAGGCGAGAACCGCATTCTATCACGGGTATCAGAGTCCCAAGAAGCGGGAACTCACGTTTCGCGATCTGGCGCGTGAACAGACTCCGTCCGTCGTGGTGGGCACGCGTTCCGCGCTTTTTCTGCCCATGCGCAATCTGGGGCTGATCGTTCTGGACGAGGAACATGACGAATCCTTCAAGCAGGAAGAGCGGTTGCCGTACCATGCCAAGGAAGTGGCGTGGTTCCGCGTCGGAATGACCAGGGGGCTTCTGGTGCTCGGGTCGGCCACGCCGGACGTGAAGACCTTTCATGCCGCCCGGGAAGGGCACATCCCCATGTGCTCGCTCAAGGAACGCGTCGGGGACAGCCGGTTGCCGGACGTGGAACTGGTGGACATCACCAACCTCAAGAATCCGGATCAGCCGTTCGCACCTCGAACTCTGGAGGCCCTGCGCGAGACCGTTGCCGCGGGCGAGCAGGCCATTGTCATGCTCAACCGCCGGGGCTATTCCCCGGTCATGTATTGTCTGGACTGTGGCGAGACCGTCAAATGTCCCGAGTGTGAAGTGGGCATGACCTATCACAAGCGGCAGGAACGGCTGGTGTGTCATTATTGCGGTCATGCCAAATCCTATCCTCTGCTGTGCGCCAAGTGCGGAGGTGCGAATTTTCTGCCCATGGGCGAAGGCACGGAGCGACTTGAGGAGAGCATTGCGGCTGTCCTGCCCGATGACGTGAAGGTGCTGCGTCTGGATCGGGACGCCACGCGTCGGCAGGAACGCATGGAGGAAATTCTGGCAGCGTTCGCCCGACGGGAGGCGCAGGTGCTCGTGGGCACCCAGATGATTTCCAAGGGGCATCATTTTCCGGATGTGACGCTGGTGGCGGTCGCGGATGGCGATCTTGGCCTGAATCTGCCGGACTATCGTTCCTCGGAGCGCACGTTTCAGCTTCTGGTTCAGGTGGCTGGCCGGGCCGGACGCGGTGGCAAGGCCGGGCGCGTGCTCATTCAGACCCGCAATCCCGGGCATCCCATCTGGACCGAAGTGATTTCCGGTGATTACGAAGGATTCTACGCCCGGGAGATCGAACGGCGGCAGAAGTTCCGGTATCCGCCGTTCATCAAGCTCGGTCTTGTGCGCATCAGCTTTCCTGCGGATTTTTCGGATGGCCCTGGAGCCATGATGGATTTTTCCCGGATTCTGCGGGAACAGGGACCCGGCCTGTGCGTGCTGGGCATGGGGCCGGCACCCGCGCCGTTGAGCCGACTTCGCGGAAGGATGCGGTTCAACTGTCTGCTCAAGGCGGATTCCTGGGGTGCTGTACGCGGCCTGTTTGCCCGGCTTGAACGGGCCAATCCCGCGCCCGGCAAGATTCGGCTTTCCCTGGACCTTGACCCGGTGTCCACCCTGTGATTCTCGACAGGGTGCGACTTTGCCGCTAGAGTGGCGCGAATATCATCAGACCACAAGAGAGCGTATCAATATGAAATTGTTCAGGACCATGACGGTCTTGCTTGTGTTTTCCGTCCTGCTGGTTCCGGCTGCCCGGGCCCAGATGTCCAAGGTGGGATTTCTCAATCCCCAGCGGGTCATCAACGAATCGAAAATCGGCCGTGTTGCGCAGGACGATCTGGCGCGTCTGGGCAGGGAAAAGGACAGGCAGGTGGCCGTTGCTCTGGAAAAGGTGCAGGCGCTCAAGGGCGAACTGGCTTCCGGCGAGGTGTCCGTGGCCGAACAGTCCCTGCGCGAGGCGGAATTGCGTCGGGCCGCCCGGGACTACGAGGCCGTGGTGGAGCGGAGCAATCTGGAGATTCAGGAAGAGGAGCGCAAGCTCATCCGTTTCATCATGCACCGCGCGGATTCCATTCTCAAGGCCTTGGCCGAGGAGCGCGGATTCACCCTGATTTTGACCGATCCGGAAATCGTCGGCTATGTGGTGCCGCAGATGGACGTGACGGACCGGGTTATTTCCGAACTGGACAAGATGCTGTAGACGGAGGCCGGAAATGGCGTGCGGCAGAATGATGCGGAACGTGGTGGCGGCAGTGTGCCTGATTTGCCTGTGTGCGGGAACGGCCTTGGCATGGGGCGAGATTCGATATCCGGATCGGCCCCTGAATCTGCGCAAGGCGCGGTCGGCCAGCGCCGCGTGGGTTGGCATGCTGTTTCCGGGCCAGAAGGTGCGCATCGCCCATGAGGTGGATGGTTGGGTCGCGATATACGAACCCGGGGAAACGCGCAGCAGCGAGGCGGCAGCCGTGGGCTATGCCAACATCAAGTATCTCAAGCCGCGTCCGGGCAAGGTGGATATCGAAGCCTGGGGCGAACTCATGGCCACCAAGACCCGGCTCAACGTGCGCGCCGAGAGCACTATTCGATCCGAAAAGGTCTCTGCTCTGGCTCCGGGGCAGCGCGTGCGCGTGGATTTTCCCGAGGATGACTGGACTATGGTGTTCGTGCCCGGGGCGACCATCCGGTCCCAGCTCAATGCCGTGGGCTGGGTCAAGAGCAAGTATCTTGTTCCGGCTGTCGGCGTGACTCCGACCCGGCAGGCCGTGGCGCAAGAGGATTCGGTTCAGGCCGATCCCGATCCCGTGGTGAAACCCGCACCCAGGGTCGCTTCTTCTGGCAGGCCGTGGGGCAGGATCGTGACCATTCCCGACGACGTGGTGGTGCGCATGGCGCGTTCGTCCAAGTCGCATTTTGTCAGGACCTTGAAAAAGGGAGACAAGGTCAAGGTCGATATGCTCAGGAACGGCTGGTACGCCGTGTTCCAGCCCGGGGAATCCCTGCGCAGGGAAAACCGGGCCATCGGCTATGCCGCCGAACACGATCTCGAAGGACGGCCTGCGCCGGTTGCAGCGGCTCCGGCAAAAAGCGATGGCGGCCAGACCGTGATTCCCATAGACCGCAAGCGGTTTGCGGATGCCAAACGTCCCGATCCGGTGGCGGACCGGAATGTTCACGGCTTCCAGTACAAGGTCATGGAAACCAGCGAGACCAGAAAGTTCGGCGAGAGCTGGACCATGGTCAAGGTGTTCGTGGCGGCCAAAAAGGTGCCCAGGGAAGCCGGGCTGGCTGATCTGGCTGAAACCCTGCGTCCGGGGCTGGCGAAATCCGGCAGGAATCTGGCAATACTTTTCTATCTGCCGGGCATGGATTTCGAGGACATCGCCTATGGCGAAGCCCGGTTCGTGGAAAAGACGCTGACCGAATTTCGGATCAGGAAGACCGCGCTCTTTGGTACGGATTTTCCCTTGCGCTGACAGGGTGGAACGATTTGAAGCAGCAGGGCCGACGCGAATGATTTCGCGTCGGCCCTGCTGCTTTTGCCGCCTGTCCGGGACTCATCCCAGTTCATGCCCCATGAACAGGGGAATGGTCTTTTTCAGAGTGGTGCGAATGGCTTTCTTCCTTTTGGGAGCGGTGGCAACCTGAGGGATCATGTAGAGGCTGCGGCAGCTCTGGCATTCCCAATGCTTGTCGTGCTGCTGCAGATGCACCAGCAGGCCGTCCTTGTCATAGCAGAGCTGGCAGAAGGGCCCTTTGCGCTTGCCTTCTTCCATGAGCCAGTATTTCTGGCCGTCGTATTGAACCTTTTCCGCCAGATCGAGAACTTCGGCCACTTCCGAGAGCTGCGTCTTGAGCACCTCGTTTTCCTCGCATACGGCAAGGAATTCTTCCTGAAGGCTGGTCAGCAGGGCTTTTGCCTCGTCTGTTCTGCCTTTTTCAAACAGTGTCAGCACCCGTTTGTAACCGGTGATCTGGAAAATAGCTGATACCATGATGATTCCCCCCATGAACAATGGTGACGCATGATTTATCGGTCGGGTTATCGAATTACTTTAGAGTCCCCGGAATGTTTTGATGCACGGGTGTCTCCCATACTGTGTTATTAGCCGGAATTGGTATGGATATGCATTCAACTATCTGTAAATGCTGTTTTAAATAAAAAGAAGCGACAGTTTTTCCGGTTCCCTGTTGACAGGGCGCTGCTGGCGGCATACGTTTTTGACGGCTAGGGGAGCCTTCATGGCTGAGATGGGCTGCGGCCCGACCCTTTGAACCTGATGCAGTTTATACTGCCGTAGGGAAGCTGGTCTGAACACAGTCTGCTGATTCAAACCGGGCTTGCCTTCCAGCAAGCCCGGTTTTTTTATGCGGATCACTTCATACCGCCTCGACCTTCCGTACATCCCCAGCCGAAACCCTCCGCATCTGTGCGGAAAGGAGTCGTTCCGTGATCATCGTAGTCAACGGAAAGGAAACCGACATCCCGTCCGGCATGAGCCTGCTGGAGTTTCTGGATGCCCGGGGCATGTCCCCGGACACCCTTGTGGTGGAGCGCAATCAGGAAATCGTTCCCGGCTCCGCCTTTGGTGAAACCCGGTTGGTAGAGGGCGATCGTCTTGAAATTCTCCGCGTTGTCGGTGGCGGGTAACCGGAGTTGAACGGCATGAAGAAAGATCAGCTGGAAATCGGCGGCGTCGCACTGGACAGCCGTCTGTTCATCGGAACCGGAAAGTATGGAAACGACGCGGTCATCCCGGATGTGTGCGAGGCCTCGGGCGCACAGGTCATCACCGTGGCCCTCAGGCGGGTGGATTTCGAATCCGATACCGGGAATGTCATGGATTTCGTCCCTCAGCACATGAAGCTGCTGCCCAACACCTCGGGAGCGCGTACCGCGGACGAGGCCGTGCGCATCGCCCGGCTTGCCCGGGCCATGGGATGTGGCGACTGGATCAAGATCGAGGTCATTTCGGACAACCGCTACCTGCTGCCCGACGGATACGAGACGGCCAAGGCCACCGAGATTCTCGCAAAGGAAGGCTTCGTGGTCCTCCCGTACGTGAATGCGGATCTGTATGTGGCGCGGAGTCTGGTTGATGCCGGAGCCGCCGCGGTCATGCCTCTGGGGGCGCCCATCGGCTCGAATCGGGGGTTGCAGACCAGGGAAATGCTGCGCATCCTCATCGAGGACTGTCCGTTGCCCGTGGTGGTCGACGCGGGCATAGGCAAGCCGTCCGAGGCGTGCGAGGCCATGGAAATGGGCGCGGATGCCTGTCTGGTGAATACGGCCATTGCCACGGCGGGCGATCCGTTGGGCATGGCCCGGGCATTCGGACGCGCGGTGCGTGCCGGACGCGAGGCGCATCTTGCCGGACTGGGCGCAACCCGGACCCACGCTTCGGCTTCGTCTCCGCTTACCGGATTTCTGGGGAAGAAGCGTGATGAGTTTCCGCGAAACAGTCGAGGCCGTGTTTCCGTCGGTCATGGATCGGTTCGACGCGGTCCGGGAATCCGACGTGCTGCGTGCCTTGCAAAAGGACGTGATCGACGAATGGGATTATCTGGCGCTGCTGTCCGAGGCCGCCATTCCGCATCTGGAGGCCATGGCTCGCAAGTCCCATGACCTGACCACCCGCAACTTCGGCAGGACCATCAGCCTGTTCACTCCGCTGTACCTGTCCAATTTCTGCACCAACCATTGCGTGTACTGCGGGTTCAATTGCCGGAACGGCATTCCGCGCAGCCAGCTCGACATGGATCAGCTGGCGGTCGAAGCCAAGGCCATTGCCGACACCGGACTCAAGCATCTGCTCATCCTGACAGGCGAAGCTCCGAAAATGGCAGGCGTGGACTATCTGGAATCCTGCACCAGGGTATTGCGCAGATTCTTCCCTTCCGTGAGCATCGAGGTGTTCGCCATGACCGAGGAGGAATACGCGCGCATGGTTCGGGCCGGAGTGGACGGCATGACCATGTTTCAGGAGACATACAACAGCGAGTTGTATGCCGTGTTGCATCCGGCCGGACCGAAAAAGGACTATGCGTTCCGCGTGGATGCGCCGGAACGGGCCTGCAAGGCCGGGATGCGCGTGGTCAATGTGGGCGCGCTGCTCGGTCTGGACGAATGGCGGCGCGACGCCCTGTTCACCGGAATGCATGCCCAGTATCTTGAGACGAAATATCCCGAAGTGGACATTGCCGTGTCCCTGCCGCGCATGCGGCCGCATGCCGGGGATTTCCAGCCCACCACCGTGGCCTCGGACCGTGATCTGGTCCAGATCATGTGCGCGCTGCGGCTGTACATGCCCCGGCTGGGCATCACCATCTCCACGCGCGAGGCCCCGGAATTCCGCGAGAACATCCTGCCGCTGGGCGTGACCCGCATATCCGCAGGCGTGTCCGTGGAAGTGGGGGGCCACAGCCAGAAGGGCGAGAAGGTCGGTCAGTTCGAGATCGCGGACAGCCGAAGCGTGCCCGAGGTGTGCGACATGATCCGCTCCCGGGGATTCCAGCCCGTGTTCAAGGACTGGGAGCCCTTTGACGGAGTGCGTGCATGAACATGAGCGAGCAGGGCATGGCAACTTGGCTGGGCGCGGGATTCCTCGACTTCGTGAGCCGCGTGACCGTGGGCATTGCCGGAGCCGGGGGCCTTGGGTCCAACTGTGCCATGCATCTGGTCCGAAGTGGTTTTCGACGGTTCCTCGTGGCGGATTTCGACCGCGTGGAACCGTCGAACCTGAATCGGCAGTGCTTTTTCGCGGATCAGGTCGGGCAACTCAAGGTCGAGGCGCTGGCCGAAAATCTGCGTCGCGTGAATCCCGATGTGGTCGTGGACGCGAGACCTGTGCGCGTGGAAGCCGCTGATGCGGCCGATCTGTTCGCCGGATGCGATGCGGTTGTCGAGGCGTTCGACGATCCGGCCTGCAAGAAGGCGCTGGTCGAGGCCGTGGTTCCGTCGGGCAGGCTCGTGGTCGCTGCGTCCGGCATTGGCGGGTGCGGCAACAGCGATGCGGTGCGCATCCGTCGGATGCTGCCCAATTTCCATCTTGTGGGGGACATGGAAACCGAATGCTCTGTCGACCATCCGCCCCTGTCTCCCACTGTGGGCGTGGTCGCGGCAAAACAGGCGGACGTGGTTCTGCACCATTTTTTCGAACGATACAAACAGGGGGAGACCGCATGAGCGGAATCAATCGGCAAACCATCCTGAACACGGACATCTATTGCCTGACCGGGGAGAAGTTTTCCCTTGGACGGAACAACATCGAAGTGGTCGGCTCCATGCTGGAGGCTGGCGTCAAGCTTGTCCAGTACCGGGAAAAGCACAAGAAGATGGGGGCCAAGTACGAGGAGTGCCTGAAGATCCGGGAAATGACCCGGGAGGCTGGCGCAGCGTTCATCGTCAACGATGACGTGCATCTGGCCGTGCTCGTGGGCGCGGACGGCGTGCATGTCGGGCAGGAGGACCTGCCTCTGGAAGCGGTGCGGCAGCTTGTGGGGCCGGACATGGCCATCGGTCTGTCCACGCATGCTCCGGAAGAGGCGCGCGAGGCCGTGGCGCGTGGCGCGGACTACATCGGGGTCGGTCCGATCTTTCGGACCGCCACCAAGGAGGACGTGTGCGCCCCGGTGGGCTTCGAATATCTCGAATTTGTGGCGAACAGCATTGATCTGCCTTTTGTAGCCATTGGCGGCATCAAGGAGGACAATGTCGGAGAAGTGGTGCGGCGCGGGTGTTCCTGCGTGGCCATGATTACCGAGGTTGTCGGCGCGCAGGACATTCCCGCGAAAATTCAATCGCTTCGCAACGCCATGCAAAGCGCATAAGGAGAATATGGAAATGACATTCACCACCCAGATGGACGCGGCCCGCAAGGGCATTGTCACCCCGCAGATGGAAACCGTGGCCCGCAAGGAACGCATGCGCATCGAGGATTTGATGGAGCGCATGGCCAAGGGAACGGTCATCATTCCGGCGAACAGAAATCACACCAGCCTGGAAGGCGCGGCCGTGGGCGAGGGCACTCGCACCAAGGTCAACGTCAATCTCGGCATCTCCAAGGACTGCTCGGACGTGGACAAGGAGCTGGACAAGGTGCGCGCGGCCTTGGCCCTCAATGCCGAGGCCATCATGGACCTGAGCTGCTTCGGCAAGACCCGCGAGTTTCGTCAGGCCCTCGTGAACATGTCCCCGGCCATGATCGGCACCGTGCCCATCTACGATGCCGTGGGGTTCTACGACAAGAATCTTCAGGACATCACCGTTGACGAATTCTTCAAGGTCGTGGAGGCCCACGTGCATGACGGCGTGGACTTCCTGACCATCCATGCGGGTCTGAACCGCGCGGCAGCGGCCAAGGTACGGCAGGGCGGCAGGCTGACCAACATCGTGTCCCGCGGCGGTTCCCTGCTGTACACCTGGATGGAAATCAACGACGCGGAAAACCCGTTCTACGAGCATTATGACAGACTGCTCGACATCTGCGAGGCACATGACGTGACTCTGAGCCTCGGAGATGGCTGCCGTCCCGGCTGTCTGCACGATTCCACGGATGCGTCCCAGGTCGAGGAGCTCATCACGCTGGGCGAACTGACCAAACGCGCATGGGAGCGCAATGTGCAGGTCATGATCGAGGGGCCGGGCCATATGGCCCTGAATGAGATTCCGGGCAACATGATGATGGAAAAGCGTTTGTGCCACGGCGCGCCGTTCTACGTGCTGGGTCCCATTGTCACGGACGTAGCCCCGGGCTATGACCATATCACTTCCGCCATCGGCGGGGCCGTGGCCGCACAGCACGGCGCGGACTTCCTGTGCTATGTCACCCCGGCCGAGCATCTGCGTCTGCCCACCCTTGAAGACATGAAGGAAGGCATCATCGCGACCCGCATCGCAGCCCATGCCGCGGATATTGCCAAGGGACTGCCCGGCGCGCGGGAATGGGACGATGAAATGAGCGGGGCACGCGCCGCTCTGGACTGGGACGCCATGTTCAAGCTCGCCATGGACCCGGTGCGGCCCAAGGAGTACAGGGCCTCCTCCGAACCCGAACACAAGGATTCCTGCTCCATGTGCGGCAAGATGTGCGCCGTGCGCAACATGAACCGCATCATGGAAGGCAAGGACATCCAGCTTGATGACTAGCTGTTCGTGATCCGAACGCCTTGCGGCCCTGCCCGGAACATCGGACAGGGCCGTTTTTTTCTTGCAATGCCGGGATGTTTTCACATCCTCGGGTTGGCTTTTTGTCGGATAGGGTGTATATCGCCGCCATACTCGGAAATCCGGGTCGCTGTCATGCATGCGGCCCTGTAGCGGCGTGATGCCTTGATTCCGCCGCAGTAGAGAACAGGGGCACGGTCCGTGTCCGCGAACCAGAGGAAAGCAGATGGCGAGGAAAACCAGAGAGGAGGCGCTCAAGACGAGGGCCATGCTCCTCGACGCGGCCTTGGCCGTGTTTTTGCGCAAGGGGTATTTCAGGACGTCCCTGACCGACATCGCCGAGGAGGTCGGCATGACCCGGGGCGCGGTATACGGTCATTTCAGGAACAAGGTGGATTTGTATACCTCGCTGCTCGACGACGTGTTTCAGCCCATTGAGGATTTCTTCAATGCATTGATGCGTGAAGAGTCCTCGGGCAACGGCCTGCGGGCCGTGATGGAGAACTGGTTCGAAAATCTGGCGGAAAACGAGCGGTTGCTTCAGGCTCTGGAGCTGGACCTGCACCGTACGGAGCGGTGCGAGGAGTTGCAGCCCCGGGACGAGGAGATCAAGGAACGGTTCAAGGGATACATGGCGTCCGTGGAAAATCATTTCCGCAAGGGACAGGAACTGGGCTGGGTAAAGCCGGAGCTGGACCCCGGCGCAGCTGCAACCTATTTCATGGCCGTACTCATCGGCATGGGACATTATCGTCTTGATCAGCCGGATCGGCACGATTGGCGGGCTTCCGTTCCCTTGTTCGTGGACATGTTCTTCCACGGCGTGGCCAGATAGTTCTGCCGCGAGCAGAAAAAAGAAAGGCTTGCGAATTTGATTCGCAAGCCTTTTTGATATCTGTGGTAGCGGGGGCCAGATTTGAACTGACGACCTTCGGGTTATGAGCCCGACGAGCTACCGAACTGCTCCACCCCGCGTCACTGCGAAAAGAGTTCTAGGCTGTGAGGGGTGCGGTGTCAACGGAAAAATGAAAAATATTTGAAATGGTTCGGTTCGGGATTGTATTGACGTGCCTGAACCGGGCGCATACCTTGGATTTTGTGTCGATAATGCATGCAGAGATATTCCCAAGGCGTTTGGAGGGGCGGTTATGAGACCCGTTGTTGTTGCCATCTATTCCGATTACGTTTGACCTTTCTGCTATGTCGGCAAAGGTATTGTCGAACAGTTGCGAGATGAATTCGTGATTCGGGATGAATGGCTGCCCTATGAATTGCACCCGGAAACTCCGCAGCAGGGGGTACTGCTTGCGGAGCAATTTCTCGGAATGGATTTCGAGGCGTTCTTTCATGATCTGGATAGGCGCGGCAGGCCCATGGGGATTCGATTCGACGTGCAGGAGCTCATGAGCAACTCGCGGCTTGCGTTGCAGGCTGGCGAGTTCGCCCGGGATTGCGATCTGCATGAGGAATTCCACGAGGCCGTGTTTCAGGCGTATTTCACGGACTGTCTGGACATCGGGCAGCGGGATGTGGTGCTGGCCGTTGCCCGGAAAACCGGTTTGGACACGGATGCGCTGATTCGTGCGTGGAACGACAATACGTATCAGCCGCGTCTGGATCGGACGCGGCAGGCCGCGTTGGAAGTGCCGGTCAAGGCCGCACCCACATTCGTGATCAAGGGGGGAGAGGTCATTACCGGGGCACAGCCCGTGGAAACGTTTCGCAAGGCGTTTGCCGAAGTGGCCGGAGGATGAGGGAAAAGAAAAAAGGCCTGCGAACCGAATTCGCAAGCCTTTGTGCTATCGTGTGGTAGCGGGGGCCAGATTTGAACTGACGACCTTCGGGTTATGAGCCCGACGAGCTACCGAACTGCTCCACCCCGCGTCACGTGAGAAAAAGGTTCTAGGCAGTCGGCCCGAGTTTGTCAACAACTTATTTACAAGAATCCGAAAATTCCGTATTCCTGCTCCGCTATGGATGATTCCCGTAAATTTTCCGTTGTCCTGCCCGTATATAATGAACAGGACAATCTGACGTTGCTCTTCGAGGAGCTGAAAAAGGCCGCGGATTCCACCGGACAGGAGTGGGAAGCCGTATTTGTTGACGATGCCAGCACCGATGACAGTCTCTCCGTCATCAGGGGGCTTGCCCAGTCGCATCCCGAGGTCCGGTTCGTGGCTTTTGCCGAGAATCGTGGCCAGTCCGCCGCGTTTTGCGCCGGGTTCGATGCTGCCCGGTTTCCCGTGGTGATCACCATGGATTCCGATCTGCAGAACGATCCCGCCGACATTCCGGCCATGCTGAACCTGTTCGGTCAGGAGTGCGAGATGGTCATCGGCTGGCGTGCCAAGCGCAAGGACACTTTGGTGAAACGGCTTTCGTCCAGAATTGCCAATGCCGTCCGGGACTGGTTCACGGACGATGGCGTCCGCGACACCGGATGTTCGCTCAAGGTGATGCGGGCCGACTATCTGGCCGAATTGCCCCGGTTTCGCAACATGCACCGGTTTCTGCCCATTCTCATGAAGATGCAGGGTGCGCGGATAAGGGAGATCGAAGTCAATCACCGCCAGCGGCATCGGGGCGAGTCCAAGTACGGTACCTGGGACCGGGCCGTGGCCGGATTGTACGATCTGATCGGCGTGCAGTGGCTCATTCGCCGTCATCTCGACTATACGGTGAAGGAAAAGAAGTAGGATGTCCCTGCCGGAAAACTGGTGGCTGCTCGCGATGACCGTCGCGGGGCAGGCGGTTTTCTTTCTCCGGCATGCGATTTTACGTTTCCACACGAAAGAGGTACAACCCTTTCCGCGTTGGGCACTGGTCTGTGGCTGGACCGGAACCGGTGCGGGAATGGCCTATGGAGCGGCGCAGAGCGATCCCGTGTTTGTCACGGGACAGGCGTGCGTCGCATATATTCTTTTCAGGCTGCAAAGGCAGGAATGATGCCGGAAATCAACGGCGCGACAAACAGGGGCTGGAAGTCCGCAATCAAGGGCATTGTCATGCTGGCCGTGCTGGCAGGGGGCGTGTATCTCGCCAGAACCGCCGGACTGGCCGACATGCTCGAGGATACGCAGTGGTTCAATGACCACATCCTTGGTTCCGGGCCCATGTCCGTGGTCATCTACCTGCTTGTGGCCGCTGCGTTCACCGGACTGGGATTGCCGCGTCAGCTCGTGGCCTTTCTGGGCGGATTCGCGTTCGGCGCGGTAAGCGGTACGCTGCTGGCCACGCTTGGTTCCGGCATGGGCTGTGCCTTGGCTGCGGGCTATGCCCGGCTTGGCGGGCGGGAATTCGTGGCCCGGAAGTTCGGGCATCGGGTCAAGGCGATCGACGCATTTCTGAGCCGCGAGCCCTTCAACATGGCCCTGACCATCCGGCTGTTTCCCCTTGGAAGCAATCTCATCACCAATCTGGCCGCAGGCGTGAGTTCCATTCCCCTGTCCCGCTTCGTGCTCGGCTCGACCCTCGGCTATATTCCCCAGAATTTGATCTTCGCGCTTTTCGGTTCCGGCCTGAATGCCGATTCCTCCACGGGCGTGGTCCTGTCCCTGGGCACGTCCGCCGTGCTGCTTGCCGTGTCCGCATGGCTCGGCGTGCGGCTGTATCGCCGGTATCGCGCCGAGGCGGCTGCTGCCGTGGGCGACGAATAGCCGTTCTCTTCGTTTTTCCCTTCTATTCGAATCCGAGCCGCCGTGCGGCCCAGTGTTTCCACACGAGCCAGACCAGGGTTCCCGTGATCAGACCGAATGCCCATCCGGCAAGCACGTCCGTGGGGTAGTGCTTGGCCAGATAGAGCCGGGAATAGCCGACTGCCAAGGGCAGAAGCAACGGCCATTTTTTCAGTCCGGGCCAGAGCGTCATGGCGAGCAGAGCCAGACACATGGTGTTCGCGGCATGGGACGACGGGTAGGATGTGCCGTTCTCCTTGGTCTGGACAAAGTCGGCAGGGCGTTGCCGCCACTGACCGTCTTCCTGATAATGCACGCCAGCCAGAGCGTTGAGCGGGCGGACGCGTTGCACCTGCTTCTTGACGAAATTGGCGGAAAGATCCGTGAGCCCCATGCCGACCAGCAGCACCAGAAACAGGATGAGCTGACGTTTGCCCTTGCGCAGCACGGTCAGGATCGCGGCGATGCCGAGCAGCCCGAGCATCAGATATTTCGAGGACAGCGCTGGCATGAGCACGTCGAAAAAAGCGCATCGCAACTGGGTGTTCACGAGCAGGAACAGATCAAGGTCAAGAGATGGCGTCTGGAACAGCATGGAGTCCTCTTGCGGTCGACAGCATGTTGAGAAAAAGGTGATTTTCTGTTTTCATGTATTGAATTCCAGCTTTTTCAAGCCTTGCATCCCACCATTTCCGAACAGCCTGCATTCTGTTTTTTTCAGCGGTCTGATTCAGTCCGTTATTCGGCAAAAAGCGATTTCTGCACGGCATCGGGTGGGTGATGGCCGAGCAGGGACGGGGACAGCGGATCATGCGCGGCGCGGTTCCTGACGGAACGCGCAAAGTCGGCATTGGCATAGCAATAGGTGCAGCCGAACACGCAGGAATCATACATGCCGATGTCGCGTGATGCGGAGCACAGGCAATGAGGCCGCTGGCCCGAATCCTTATGGCACGGAATGGACAGGTTGAAAACCGTGTTCAGGCGAGCTGCGTCGATGCAGGCTCCGGGCCGGACCGTGGCATTGGCAAAGGCTTCGCTCTGGGCGCAGGTCTGGAAGGTCATGCCCGATTGTTCGGCAATTGCTGCCATGTCGGCCAGCAGCGGCAATACGGATTCTGGGGAGGGGGTCAGTTCGGGCTGCAATTCCTCGGATATTCTTTTCATTCGTTTCACGGTCTTGCCATACGGGTCCATGACGCTGACGATGCATTGATGCGTGGCTCCCTGAAGCAGGGTGGCGATCTGCTGAAAATTGTTTTGGTGAAAGAATGCATTCGTGACGCGGGAGAGCACGATGGGGTCGTATCGCCACGCCACGCGATCCGGGCCGACTCGTTCCGCAAGCCGGAGGAAAGTGTCCAGCCGTGCCGGAAACGACGGCATGTTCGGTTCCATGTCCGGCGGGTAGCTCATCAGGGTGAAGAGAAACGTGTAGGGAATGCCGAATGCGTCCAGTTCGTCGAGCATGGGCAGGAAACGGGCCGGGTATCGGGTCCAGAAGACAATGGCGTCCACTTCCGTTCTGTTCAGGGGGATGGTGGACACCTGTTTTGCATTGAATGGATTGGGCACGGTGCAGAAGCCCGCGCGCATGCGGTTCATGAACCATTCCGGGTACAGGGCGGGAATGTCGGTGCGGCGGCTGGCGCTGACGATCATGGTTGCCTCTTGCGTGTTGGTTTGTCCGGAGGAAATGGTTGCGCAATCCTGCGTTGCCTGTCAATGTGTCCGCCAAGATGACGGCAGTTGGTGAAAAACAGAAAAAAATCGCGGTAGTCATGCCTCGGCTCAGTCCGTACGGTGGTGCGGAATCCTTTGCGCTCAGGCTTTCGGATGCCTTGGCGCGCAAAGGGCATGCCGTGGATTTCATTTGTGCTCGTGTGGAAGCCGAGCCGCCGCATGGCGTCAGGCCTGTGGTCGTGGGGCGTTTCGGCGGGTGCCGATGGATCAAGATCGTCTGGTTCGCTGTTGCTGCGGAGTTCGCGCGCAGGCGCGGAAAGTATGATTTGACCGTGGGACTGGGGAAGACGTTTCGTCAGGATTTGCTGCGCATCGGTGGCGGCCCGCAGACCACGTTCTGGAAGTTGTCCAGAGAAGCCTGGCCTGCCGGCTTTCCCCGTTTCTTCAAGATGCTGCGCCGCCGTCTTTCTCCGTCGTCCTGGGCCACGCATGTTCTGGATGTGCTGCGGTTTCGCCATTCCCGGGAAATCGTCGCGGTTTCCCACTTCGTGCGGGATTTGATTCTGGAGGCCAATCCGCATCTGAACAGGGATGATGTGCGGGTCGTCTACAATCGTCCTGATCTGACCCGCTATACTCCAGTGCCCCCCGAGGAGCGCCAGCAGCTCAGAAAGGCGCATGGCATTGCGGAAACGGATGTTGTCATTGCCACGGCCGCAACCAACTTCGTTCTCAAGGGCATTGGCCCGTTGCTGCGGGCATTGGCTCGACTGCCGCAGAATTTTCGGCTGCGTGTGGCCGGGGGCCGCAAACCGGACAAGTATCTCACGTTGGCCCGCAGGCTGGGCGTTGCGGATCGGGTGGAATTTCTGGGCCGTGTCGACGACATGCCGCAGTTCTATCGGACTGCGGATGTCTTTGCCTTGGCCACGTATTACGATGCATGTTCCAATGCCGTGCTTGAAGCCTTGGCGTGCGGGTGCCGGGTGGTTTCCAGCGCGCGCAATGGGAGCGCCCATTTTCTGTCCGAAGAGTGGATTTTTTCTGACCCCGGAGATGAAGTCGAATTGGCCCGCGTTCTTGCGTCGGCTGCCGAACACCCCTTGGCCGCCCCCTTCTGCTGGCCGGAAAACGGCAGCTTCGGCGTGGCTCCATATGTTGATCTGATAGAAAACATGCTCGCGAACACCGCGAGGTGACAATCATGGCTATACGAATCGGATTTCTGACTCCTTCCGGAGCCAACTTGCCCAGTGTGCGTTTTCGGGTGCTGCCTTTTGTTGATCTCGGCAGACAGCAGGGACTTGATTTCTTTTGGAAGCGTATTCCCAAGAGCATGGTGCGCCGGTATCCCTTTTTCAGTCGTCTCCCCTGGGCTGATGTCTATGTTGTGCAGCAAAAACTTTTTTCCACATTGGAACTGTCGGCCCTGAGACGCAAGTGCGGCAAGTTGGTGTTTGATTTCGATGACGCTGTCTGGACTTTGCCTGCGCATGATTTGCAGGGCATGAAGCAGCGGAGGAGGGCGGCCAAGTTTGCCGATCGGTTCGGTCGTCAGTGCGCCTCTTCGGATTTGTGTATAGCCGGGAATCGTTTTCTCGCTGACAAGGCTTTGGAATATCAAAAAAATGTCAGTATCCTGCCAACGGGATTGGATACGGACAAATATGTGTGCGGCTCCGGCGGCAACGAGGGGGATGCGGTTCTGGTCGGCTGGATGGGGACGTCCGGCAATTTGCCGTATCTTGATGAGCCCATGGAGGCGTTGACTCCGCATGTCGGCCCCATTCAGTTTTCCGTGGTGTCGAACGCCAGATACGAGGGAGTGGGGAAAGACGTGACATTTTGGTCTGCCTGGTCTCCGGAATTGGAGGTGCGTCAATTGCAGGCCATGCATATTGGGCTCATGCCTCTGCATGACACCGAATACACCCGCGGCAAATGCGGATTCAAGATACTCCAGTACATGGCGTGCGGTGTTGTTCCCGTTGCTTCGGATGTCGGCGCGAATGCCGAGATCATCGAGCACGGCATGGACGGTTTTCTGGTCCGGAAACCCGAGGAGTGGGCTGAGTATGTGCTGCGCCTTGCCCATGATCCGGATTTGCGGGAGAAAATGGCTCAGGCCGCCCGGCGCAAGGTGGTTGCCGAATTCGACATAAAGGCCTTGGCTGATCGGCTGTGGCGTGTCCTCGGCGTGTGATCCGGTTGGGATAATAACAGTCATTCATTCGGGGGCAGCGTAACAGGAAACAAATGGAACCTGTTGCGCGGATATTGTTTTTTCGCCTGTGCCCGGGGCGCCATGGACCTGTGCTTTGGCGAATGGGCATTGTTTCTGTTGCAATGCTTCTGGTCGGGAGTTGCCTGTTCGGGGCGTTGGCCGGGAATAGACCTGTTCTGTTTGTGGCAAGCGGGAAGGATGATGGTGGCCGGGAATCGGTGTATCGACGCATTCTGTCCGAGGAATTCAAGCCTCGAGACCTGAATGCGTTTTTTCTTGGTATCGAATCGCAAGGGGGCCATGCAAGCGAACAGATGGTCCTCAGGGGGTTGCGGGAAATACGGGAAAATTCTCCGGCATTGGTCTTTCTTTCCGGGGATGCTGCTTTGCAGGCTTTGGGCAAGCCCTTGTCCGGAAAGGATTTCCCCGTCGTGTATCTGGGGGTTCGCGGCAATCCCAGAGCTGTCCTGGATGCGTCGGCACTGAATGTGACCGGCATTTTGGACCGGCCGCGAGTCAGGTTTTTCCCTTCCCTTCCTCAGGCTGTGCTCAGGAAACCGGTGTGCAAGGTCTTGCTGCTCATGGATCGCACCGAGGATTCCAAACGTCTTTGGGCTTCCATCCTGAATGGTTTCGACGACCCGGGATATCGACGCAGGTTGGCGATCAGAAGAGTTTTGGGATGGGAGGAGTGGCAGATGGAGGTCAAGGCCCTGAGGGCCAAGGGCTTTTGCGTGCTGGTCCTGTCCCGTTTGCACACCTTGCCCGATGCCGGGGGCGGAAAAGTGCTGCCCTCGGATATTCTGGCCTGGACCGTGAAATATTCCCCGGTTCCGGTGTTCTCACTGGTTCCGGAAGATGTGGGGCCCGGCAGGGCGCTCGGAGCCTTCTGGGTTGCCCCGGAAATTCAGGCCGGGGCCGCAGCAGACCTTGCCCGGTCCATCCTTGGCGGAGCACGTCCCTACATGTTCTCTGCGAAACCGCCGAAAGCCATTTCCCTGAGATTCAGCAAAAGGGAATTGCAACGGCTCGGCATTACCTTGCTGCCCGAAATTCTGTCCCGGTCCGAGATCGTGGAATAGCGCGCAGTCTAGCCGCGTTCGGCTTTGAGCTGCGCATCGAAATATTCGATGGTCTTGCGAAGCCCGATTTCCAGATTCACTCGGGGCTCCCAGCCTATGGTTGATTTGGCCAGGGTGATGTCCGGGCGGCGTTGCATGGGATCATCCGAAGGCAACGGCTTGAATTCGATTCTGGATTTCGATCCGGTCATGGCAATTACGGTTTCCGCCAGTTCGAGAATGGTGAACTCGCCGGGGTTGCCCAGATTCATGGGGCCGGTGAATTCGTCCGGAGTGTCCTGCATGAGACGGATCAGTCCGTCGACAAGGTCGTCGACATAGCAGAAACTGCGGGTCTGCTCTCCCTTGCCGTAGACCGTGATGGGTTTGCCCTGCAGGGCCTGAATGATGAAGTTCGAGACGACCCGGCCATCGTTCATGGCCATCCGCGGTCCGTAGGTATTGAAGATTCTGGCCACCTTGATGCGCAGCTTGTGTTGGCGGTGGTAGTCGAAGAAAAGGGTTTCGGCGCATCGTTTGCCTTCATCGTAGCATGCGCGTAATCCGTTGGGATTGACATGTCCCCAGTAGTCTTCCCTCTGGGGATGCATTTCGGGATCGCCGTAGACTTCGCTGGTCGAGGCCTGCAGAATCTTGCCCCGGATGCGTTTTGCCAGCCCCAGCATGTTGATGGCGCCGTGCACCGAGGTCTTGGTGGTCTGCACCGGATCGAACTGATAGTGGATCGGTGAGGCCGGGCAGGCCAGATTGTATATTTCATCCACTTCAATATATAACGGGAAGGTCACGTCGTGGCGCAACACCTCGAAGTACGGATTGTCGACGAGGTGCAGGATGTTTGCCTTCTGTCCGGTGAAGAAGTTGTCCACGCAAAGGACTTCATGCCCCATGTCGAGAAGGCGTTCGCAGAGATGGGATCCCAGAAAGCCGCTGCCGCCGGTGACGAGAATGGATTTTTTTGCCATGCGGTGAGAATTGCAATAAAAGGACCATTCTGTCAATGAATCCGTCGGGTTCTTTTTCCCGAGAAAGTTTCCGGATGAGGTTGACGCTTGCGTCTGCGCATGCGAGATAGCAACCAGAACCATTGTTTAAGGATATACCCAAATGATCGTTAAAATAGCTGAATGTCTGGAAGGCGCTCGCAGTGCGCAAGGGCTTGTCGTTGTCATTGATGTGTACAGGGCGTTTTCCCTTGCCTGTTATGCCGCGGCCAATGGTGCGGAAAGATACGTGGCCGTGGATGACGTGGATTTGGCGCGGGATATCGCGGCGCAGGAAAAGGGCGTTCTGGTCGGAGAGCGCGATTGCATCCGAATCGATGGTTTCGATTTCGGCAATTCCCCGACCGAGATTGAGCACGAGGATTTTTCCGGCAGAACATTGGTGCATACGACCAGCGCGGGGACGCAGGGGCTGGTGGCGGCCCTGGGGGCCGGAGAGGTGATCACCGGGGCGTTTGTCAATGCCGCTGCCGTGGTCGAGTATGTTCGGCGCACCGAACCTGAAGTCGTCACTCTGGTGGCCATGGGCGAGGCCGGACGGATGCGGGCGCAGGAAGACATGATGTGCGCCATGTACATCAAGAATGAGATCGAGAACTACCCGAACAGTTTCAAGACGTTGAAAAAATTTCTGGCCACGGTTCCCGGGGCCTTGAAGTTCTTTGATGAGACCAAGGACTATGCGCCGGAGCGGGATTTCGACCTGTGCATGGATCTGGATCGGTTCGATTTCGTGCTGAAGGCGGGGCCGCGCGACGGCGGTGGAGTCTGGTTGCGCAGGATTTCCGTGGCCTGAAGCCTTTTTTCTGATAGGAAAGCCCATGAGCAAACAGCTTCAGAAAGTTCTCATTGTCGACGATTCCCAGACCAATCTGGCTCTGCTGGATCACTTGCTGTCCCAGGAAGGGTGCGAGATCGTTCAGGCCAAGAACGGCATTGAGGCTGTGGAGCTGGTTCGTCGAAACGACTTTGCGCTCATTCTGCTGGATATCCAGATGCCGGGGATGAATGGCTATGAAGCTGCCATGCACATCAAGGAACTGGACCGCGGTCGTCATGTGCCCATCATCTTCATTACTGCCATTTATCAGGATGAGGAAAACATAAAGCAGGGCTACGAGTCGGGTGCCGTGGATTACATGTTTCGCCCGGTGGACGTGCAGGCCCTGAAAAGCAAGGTTCAGATTTTTCTGCAGATGAATCAGCAGAAGGCTCTGCTTGAGCGGGAGATCGAGCAGCGGAAGGCTGTCGAGGCCCAGTTGCGCAAGGCCGAGGAAAAATATCGTTCCCTGTTCGAACGCGCGGTCGAGGGAATTTTTCAACGGACATCGGATGGGAAATACCTTGAAGCCAATCCTGCGCTCGTCAAACTTCTGGGTTATGATTCCGCCTCGGAATTGATAGGGGTTTCCGGATCTTGGGATTCGATCATGGCCTTCGAGGAGGAGCGTCGTGCCTACCGTGAGGGGTTGGCGCGGGACGGTCTTGTCTCCAATTTCGAATTTCGGGCCCGGAGACGGAGTGGCGAAATCATCTGGTGTTCGGAGAGTTCCCGCGTGGTTCCGGCGTGCGACGAACATCCGGAATTGGTGGAAGGCGTTGTCGAAGACATCACCAAACGAAAGCGGACAGAGCTGGAGCTTCGCCATCTGGCGACTGTGGACAGTCTGACCGGCATTCCCAATCGGCATCTTTTCTTTGATCGTCTGGAACATGCCCTTGCTTCGGCAAAGCGATACGGCGTGGGCATTGCCGTGCTTTTCATCGATTTGGACGAGTTCAAGAAGGTCAACGATTCCAAAGGACATCAGGTTGGCGACGAATTGCTGCGCATGGTCGCCGAGCGTCTGAGCCAGCGGATCAGGGAGGCCGATACGCTGGCCCGGCTGGGTGGCGATGAGTTCGGCGTGCTGCTTGAAGGCCCGGATGGCGCGGAAAGTGCGTCCGTGGTGGCGGGCGGTCTTTTGGAAGTTCTGGAATCTCCGTTTGTCATCAATGGCGAACAGGTCTGTGTCGGTGCGACGATCGGCATCAGCCTGTATCCCGAAAACGGTCGCGACAGCATGACTCTGGTCAGTCGGGCCGATGCTGCCATGTACCACGCCAAGAAGCGCGGTGGTCACAAATTCGGCTACTTTTCCGAGTGCGGCGAATAGCCGCGTCCTTTCCTATTTCCTACCTTTATAGTCCTCCTTTTTAGTCGGGTAACTTGCCGAATTTGTTGCTGGTGTCATTGCCAAAATTTTCGCAATGTCCTTGACTTAGTTTTTTTTTCAGTGCATGACAGTGGACAACCTGTAAAAAGGTATTTTGCGGGTTTTTCAAGCAAAATTAAAGCCAAAGGATGGGGTATGATTTTTAGTTGGCTGCATTTTGCAATTATCCTCTTTTTGCTTGCTGGTATCCTGTTTGCCGTTGGCCCAATTCTCCTTGCTGTTCTGCTTGCACCGAAAGCAAGAGGCGGAGACATTGGCATGCCGTATGAGTGCGGTATGCGTCCATTCGGCGGAGCCTGGCAGCAGTGGGGCATATCCTACTATGTATATGCTCTGATCTTCCTCGCATTTGACGTTGATGTACTTTACCTGTTCCCGGTTTCAACGGCCTATGCGTCGGCAGAAGGATGGATTGCATTCGTCAAGGTGTTTATCTTTCTGTTCTTCCTAATTCTTTCCGTCATCTACTTCTGGGCAAAAGGGGTGTTTACATGGCCGCGCAGGATTCAATGATGCAGAAGGATTTCCTCACCGCCAACGGAAGTTACATCGACCAGCCCCTGGTCAACGTCCAGCTTGCACAGGACATACTGGACGTATGCCGTGCCATGTCTTTGTGGCCCATGACCTTCGGACTTGCCTGTTGCGCCATTGAAATGATGGCCACGGGCATGGCCCGCTGGGACATGGCCCGGTTCGGAGCCGAGGTGTTCCGGCCGTCCCCTCGCCAGTCGGACGTGATGATCGTCGCCGGAACCGTGACAAGGAAGCTGGCCCCGGCCGTTGTCAGGCTCTACGAGCAGATGCCCGCGCCCAAATGGGTCATTGCCATGGGCAACTGCGCTATTTCCGGCGGTCCTTTCAAGCTCAAGGAAAACTACAATGTGGTGGAAGGCGTGGACAAGATCATCCCGGTGGATGTGTACGTGCCCGGATGTCCGCCCAGACCCGAGGGGCTGCTCGAAGGGCTGTTCGAACTGCAGCGCAAGATAACCGGCAAGCGTTGGTGGCCTGTTGCCGCCGAACTGGAGGGCTAGTCATGCTGAACGTGCTGGATGGTGTCGCCACCTTGTGCGTGACCAGGGACAACCCGGCATCCACTGGCCATGCCTGGTCCGTGTTTCTGGCTCCGGGACAGATCGTCCGCGCTGCCGAGGAACTGTTTGCCGAGGAATATGTCCTCGAATCCATTCTCGCCTTGGACGTGGAGGAAGGTTTTCTCCTTGTCTATCATTTCAACAAATACTTCGTTGACGAGCGCATCGCCGTCAAGGTTCTGGTTTCCAGGGAGGACCCGACGGTTCCTTCCATTACCGGTATCTATGACGGCGCGGAATGGCACGAGCGGGAAGTGCGGGATTTCCATGGGGTGAATTTTGACGGCAATCCCAATCTGGTGCCGATTCTGCTGCCTGCGGACGATTTCGATCTGCATCCGTTGCTCAAGGACGACAAAAGCAGGAAGGCGCTTCGGGAGGTCATGAGCCTGGGCGAAGTCGTCACCTGTTCTTCGGAGATCGAACAGCTTTTTGCGGAAGAGGCCGAGGAAGAAGCCTCCACGGAATAGGCCGCGTGCCGGCCGGGATTCAAACCGGACTGAGGGATTATGGCTTTCCAGAATGCAGAGCACATCTCGGGTGATTTCTATACCCGGAAATTCGAAAAGGGAAAGCAGGACAATACCCTTATCGTCAACATGGGGCCGCAACATCCGTCCACGCACGGCGTGTTGCGGGTCATGCTGGAGATTGACGGGGAATACATCCTGCGGGCCGAGCCCGTTGTGGGCTACCTCCATCGCATGCATGAAAAGATGGGGGAAGCCAAGACCTGGGGCGGGTTCTACCCCAACCTGGGCCGCATCGATTACGGGCATGCCCTGAGTTGGAACTGGGCGTATTGCGGGGCCGTGGAGCGGCTTATGGGGATGGAAATCCCGGAAAAGGCCGAACTGCTTCGCGTCATTACCTGCGAACTCAACCGTCTGACCTCCCACCTGCTGTGGTGGGGCGCGTATATTCTTGATCTCGGGGCCTTCACCCCGATTCTGTATGCCTTTGATGACCGGGAAAAACTGCTGGACATCCTTCAGCGCCCCACGAATTCCCGCCTGACCTACGCGTATTTCCGCGTGGGCGGGGTCAAGGCCGATCTGGATGACGAGTGCATCCGGAAGATACGGGAATTCATTCCGTATTTCAGAAGCCGTCTGCCCATGTACAAGAATCTGGTCACGGATAACATCATCCTGCGCAAACGCATCGAGGGCATTGGCATCATCGATCGCGACATGTGCACGCGCTACGGCTGTACCGGTCCCGTGATTCGGGGCGCAGGCGTGCCGTACGACCTGCGGCGCAGCGAACCGTATTCCGTGTATGACAGGTTCGACTTCGAGGTCCCGACCCAGGATTCGGCCTGCTCGGCCGGACGGTATCTGGTGCGGATGTCCGAGATGGAGCAGAGCCTGCGAATCATTGAACAGGCCTTGGACATGCTGCCTTCGGCAGAGGGCGGCCACCTCATGGCCAAGGCGCCCAAGCCCGCCATGAAGCCGCCAGCGGGTGAAGCCTTCTTCGCCGTGGAAGGCGGACGCGGCAAGGTCGGCGTCTATGTCGTGTCCGATGGTTCCAAGAATCCGTATCGGGTGAAGCTCCGTGCACCGGGATATTCCAATCTGCACGCCTTTGCCGAGGCCGCGCAGGGAACCATTCTGGCGGATGCCGTGGCCATCTTGGGCAGCCTGGACCTGATCATCCCGGAAATCGACAGGTAGGGTGGGCAAATGAACGCATACATACCGCAACTCATTCATCTGATCATCGCCATTGTCGCCTGCATGCTGTGGCTGGCGCTGAACGCCTTGCTGCTGGTCTACTGCGAACGCAAGTTCGCGGGGCATATCCAGCGCAGACCCGGTCCCTTCGAGGTCGGACCCCACGGCATTCTCCAGCCGCTCATCGACGGCGTGAAGCTCATGTGCAAGCAGCTTGTCACTCCGGATGGGGCCGATCCCTATCTGTACTGGCTTGCTCCGATGCTTTCCATGCTTCCGGTCATGCTGCTTTACATGCCCATCCCCTACGGTCCGGTTCTGACCGGTCTGGAAGTGAACCTCGGGCTGCTGCTGATACTGGCCTTTTCCGGATTCAACGTGCTGGCCCTGCTTCTGGCGGGCTGGGGCTCCAACAACAAGTGGGGCATCCTCGGTGCGGCCCGCGCCGTGGCACAGTCCGTGGCCTACGAGATTCCGCTTCTGCTGTCGGTTCTGGCCATTGCCTTCATGACCGGCACGCTGAACATGAGCGAAATCACGGCGCAGCAGGGGGCATGGCCCTGGCAATGGAACGTGGTTACCCAGCCTCTGGCCTTCATCGTGTTCATGGTCAGCATGTTCGGGGAAACCAACCGTGCGCCGTTCGATCTGGCCGAGGCCGAATCCGAACTGACCGCAGGGTTCCATACCGAATATTCCTCCATGGGATTCGGCCTCTTCTTCATGGCCGAATACGGGTACATGGTCGTGATCTGTTCCGTGTGCTCTGTACTGTTCCTCGGCGGGTTCAAGGGCCCGATCATGGACGGCTGGTGGTGGATGCTGCTCAAGACCTACGCGTTGCTGTTCGTCATGATCTGGGCGCGCTGGACATTCCCTCGCGTCCGTTTCGACCAGCTTCTGAACATCAACTGGAAATGGCTGTTGCCTCTGGCCACGTTCAATCTGCTGGCAACCGCCTTCATCATGAAGCTGTAAGGAGCGAGCATGAACGCATTTCGAAAACACATCCTTCAGCCGATCATCGACTGCTGGAGCCTGTTCGTGGGCTTCGGAGTTACGGGCAAGTATTTCTGCAACAAGCTCGTGACCGTGCATTATCCCCGTCAGACCGTGGAGGAAGAGAACCTCGATACCTATGGCGGGCATATTGAACTGGTGGGCAAACCCAAGGACCCGGCCATGCCCAAATGCATTTCCTGCATGATGTGCGTGACCAACTGCCCGAGCAAATGCCTGACCGTGGTCAAGCAGAAGCCGCCCAAGCCCACCCCGGAGCAGGAAAAGGCCATGAAGGAGGCCGAGGAAAAGGGGGAAAAGGTCTCCAAGCCCAAGGCTCCCAAGAATCCGGCCAAATTCATCTACGACTACTCGCTGTGCAGCCTGTGCGGCACCTGCATTGAAAATTGTCCGACGAAATCCCTTCGGTATTCGAGCAATTTCTACTGGGTCGCCTCGGATCGCAAGGAACTCAAGCTGGATCTCCTCGCCCGGCTCAGGGAACAGGCCAAATCCATGCCTGCTTCCGCCCCCAAGGCCGAGGCCAAGCCGGCCAAAGCGGAGAAGGAGGCGTAATCAATGGAAGTCATGGCTAAAGTGGCATTCGGGGTCTACACCCTCTTCATATTGTGCGGCGCCATCGCTGCGGTCTCGGCAAACAGCCTTGTCCGCGCTCTGGTCGGCCTGATCACCACCCTCGTGGGGGTGGCGGGCATGTATCTCATGCTGGCATCGCCGTTCATGGCCTTCATGCAGCTGCTCATTTACGTGGGCGCGGTCAGCGTGCTGATTTTCTTTGCCATCATGCTGACACCGGCCCAGTCCGAGAGCGAAGACAATCGGCCTGCGTCCATGAAAAAGTACGTGTACAGCCTGGCTGGGGCCGCGGCTCCGGCAGGCGTGCTCGGCTGGGTGGTCCTGACCGCCAAGGTGGACAGCACGGCGGTTCCCGTCGAGGTGGGAATCGAGGCGCTTGGGCACGGGCTTCTCGGCTCGTATCTTCTGCCGTTCGAGATCATTTCGGCTGTGCTGATGGTGGCCATGTCCGGAGCCGTGCTTCTGGCATGGGAGAAGAGGGGGAAGAAATGAGTGCGCTGACTCTCTATCAGATCGTGGCTCTCATTCTGCTCTCGGCCGGGCTGTTCGGCCTGTGCCAGCGCAGGAGCCTCGTCGGCATGCTGATCTCCGTGGAGCTGATGCTCAACGGTGCGGGCCTGTCCATTGTGGCGGCGGCCCAGCTCACGGAGTTCGATGCGGTCCTCGGCCAGCTCGGCACCCTGTTCGTCATGGGGCTTGCCGCTGCCGAAGCCACGCTCGTGCTGGCGATCATCGTGGTAATTGCCCGGCGGTTCGGATCCGCCAGAACCAGTGAAATCACTACGCTGAAGGATTGATTATGATCGACGGGGTTACAATCGAAAGTTCCCGGATTCTTCTGCCTGTGGCGATCACGCTGGTCGCTCCGTTCGCCATCTGGCTCAACCGGAAAAACGAGAACAACCGCGAGGCGTGCAGCTTCATTGCCGCCGCGCTGACGTTCCTGTCCGTGCTGTCCCTGGCCCCGGCCGTGCTGGACGGCAAGGTCTGGGGCTTCACGCTGTTCCACATCATGCCCGGCATCACGGTCTCGTTCGCGGCCGACGGCCTGAGCATGATCTTCGGCATCGTGGCTTCGTTCCTGTGGTTCTTCGCAACCAGCTACAACATCGGCTACATGCGGGAACTCAGGGAACACGCCCAGACCCGGTACTACATCTGTTTTGCAACCGCGATCTTCGGCGCCATGGGCGTCAGCTTCTCGGCGAACGTGTTCACCCTGTATCTCTTCTATGAAGTCATCACGGTGTTCACCTATCCGCTGGTCGCGCATCATCAGGACAGGGAAGCATTCATCGGCGCGCGGAAGTACATCATCTACCTGATGGGTACCTCCAAGCTCTTCCTGCTGCCCGCCATGGTCCTGACCTACGTGCTGTGCGGCACTCTTGATTTCAACCTGACGGACATCGCTCACGGCATGTTCCCGGCAGAGGTTGTTGCCGAACATCCCAGACTGGTGGCCATGACCTACGTCCTGTTCATCGCGGGTATCGGCAAGGCCGCGCTCATGCCGTTCCACAACTGGCTGCCTTCGGCAATGGTCGCACCCACTCCGGTGTCGGCGTTGCTGCATGCGGTGGCAGTGGTCAAGGCAGGCGTGTTCTGCGTGAGCCGCCTGATCCTGTCCGCGTTCGGCACCAAGACACTGGGAGGCCTGACCCTGAGCATGCTGTACATCGGCGAGCCCGGATCCGGTCTGGGGGACACGAATCTCGGCATAGCCACTGCGTTCGTGGCGGCATTCACCATTGTGGTCGCCTCGTTCATCGCGCTGACCAAGGACGACATCAAGGCGCGTCTGGCCTATTCCACGGTCAGCCAGCTTTCCTATGTGGTCATCGGCGTGGCCATGCTCGCCGACTCCGCAGTGCAGGGCGGGCTGATGCACATTGCCCACCACGCGTTTTCCAAGATCACGCTCTTCTTCGGCGCAGGCGCAATCTACGTGGCCACGCATCTGAAGAAGATCAGCCTGATGAACGGGCTGGGGCGCAGGATGCCCTGGACGTTCGCGGCATTCGGGCTGGCGTCCGTGTCCATGATAGGCATGCCGCCGGTCTGCGGCTTCGTGTCCAAATGGTATCTGGTCAATGGCACGCTTCAGGTCGGGCAGACCGTGCTTCTGGTTGCCCTGCTGCTGTCCACGGCCCTGAACGCCGGGTACTTCGTGCCCATCCTGTACAGGGCATTCTTCAAGAAGCCTGCACCGGACGCCAACATCGAACAGTACAATGAAGCGCCAAAGGTGATGGTCATTCCGCTGTTCGCGACGGGTGTGATTTCGGTTCTGCTGGGCCTGTATCCCCAGACGTTCCTCAACTTCATCAACGTCTTCGGGAAGTTCTAGGGGGCTTATATGAGTCAAGGTTTAGGTGGCATTCTCGAAAAGTGGCGGGAGTCGTGGAAGGCGTGGAGAACGGCCTTCTTCGTGATCCTCGCGGTGCTGGTGGGGTTGAACTTCTTCATCCATCCGCATCATCCCCACTTCGGTCTCGACAAGTATCCCGGATTCTTCGCCGGATTCGGTCTGGTGGTCGGGCTGGGCATGGTCATCATCATGAAAAGGATCATCCAGCCGTTCATCGCCCGCAAGGAGGACTTCTATGGAGACTAGTTTTCTCCACCCGTCCGCGGGTTTTCTGCTGCTGGCGTTCGTCACGCTCTTCATTCCGAAGGAGCTGTGGAAACAGAAAGTGGTCCGCTATGTGGCCCTGATTCCGCCGGTGCTGGCCCTGTATTCGGTCATGATGGTGGAGCCGGGCACCTACGGGTTTTTGACCTATCTTGATCAGGGATTGGTGTTGGGGCGCGTGGACAAGCTGTCCGTGATTTTCGGACAGGTCTTCGCCATCATCGCCATTGCAGGCACGATCTATTCCCTGCATGTGGAGGAAAAGGGCCATTACGTGGCCGGCTCCCTGTATGTTGCGGGCGGTTTCGGTTGTGTATTCGCGGGCGATCTGGTCACGGTGTTCCTGTTCTGGGAACTCATGAGCATCGGTTCCACCTTTCTGGTCTGGCAGGCCCGGACAAAGGAATCCGTGGGAGCCGGTTTCCGGTATTTCATGTACCATACCGTGGGCGGCCTGCTTCTGCTCGGCGGCCTGCTGCTCAAGTACAAGGCCACGGGCAGCTTCGTGTTCGACTGGGTCGATCCCGCAGCCGCTCAATACTATGACTGGCTGATTCTTCTCGGCTTCTGCGTGAATGCGGCCGTGGTGCCCCTGCATGCATGGCTGCCGGACGCCTATCCCCGTGCATCCATTGCGGGCGCGGTGTTCATGTGCGCCTTCACCACCAAGACCGCCGTGTACGTGCTTTGCCGCGGATTCCACGGCTGGAGCGTGCTGGCGTTCGCCGGTACGGCCATGGCAGTGTATGGTGTGCTGTACGCGTGCATCGAGAACAATGCGCGGCGAATCCTGTCCTACCACATCGTGTCCCAGGTCGGATACATGGTGGCAGGCATCGGCATCGGCACGGCAATGACCATGAATGGCGCCGTGGCTCACGCCTATGCCCACATCCTGTACAAGGGCCTCCTGTTCATGGGAGCCGGCGCCATCCTGTATGCCACGGGCACGGCCAAGCTCGACAAACTCGGCGGTCTTGTCCACAAGCTGCCGTGGGTCATGGTCTGGTACATGGTCGCGGCTCTGTCCATCTCCGGCATGCCGCTCTTCAACGGCTTCATCTCCAAGACCATGACGATTGCCGGGGCTGCCGAGGCGCATCAGGTGCTGTTGGCTCTGGGCATGGAGATTGCGGCGGTCGGTACGTTCATTTCGGTGGGCATCAAGCTGCCGTACTTCGCCTTCTGGGGAAGAAAGAAGGAATACGAGGGTGAAGTAAAGCCCATTCCCGTGAACATGTATGTGGCCATGGCCTTTACCGGTTCGCTCTGCATCATTCAGGGCGTGTATCCGGACATCCTGTATCGCTACCTGCCGTTTGCGGTGGAACACCAGTACGTGCCCTGGACCGTGTGGAACGTGCTTCAGGCGCTGCTGCTCCTGGGATTCTCCGGGCTGGCGTTCTACCTGACCCGCAAGATCATCACCCCGCACGCCTCCCTGAACCTCGACTTCGACTGGTTCTACAGGCTGATTGGCAGGGTAACCATGCGCGTGTTCTGCTGGCCGGTTTCCAAGGTCGACGACGTGTGGACCGAGGTCTATCGGACCGTGGGACTCAGATCGCTCATAGGACTGGGCAATGCCACTTCGGTCTTTGACAAGAAGGGCATTGACACCGTTGTTGACGGCAGCGCGTACACGGTTCGCAACATCGGACGCCTCGGTGCCCGTGTGCAGACCGCGCGGTTGCAGGATTATCTGGCACTGGCGGCCGTTCTCGGCCTGGGCATATTCGCCCTGGTTTGGTACTTCGGCTAGGCCGGCAAACAGAGGAGAGGTTGCTTTGGACTTCGGATACCCGGTTCTGACCTTACTGATCTTCTTCCCGCTCGTGGCGGCGTGCGGCCTGTTCTTCATCAGGGCGCCACAGGTGGTGCGGACATATACCATGGCCGCGTCCCTGATCGAGCTGCTGCTGGCCATTCCCACATTGGGATTTCAATTCAACGCGGACTTCCAGTTCGTCGAACGCATTCCCTGGGTCGCCAAATGGGGACTGGAATACTATCTGGCCGTGGACGGCATCAGCATTCTGATGGTCTGGCTCAGTCTGGTGGTCCTGCCCCTTTGCGTGATGTGCTCATGGACGTACATCGGCAAGCGGGTCAAGGAATTCCACTTCTGCCTGCTGTTCATGACCGCTGCGTGCGTGGGCGTTTTCTGCGCCATGGACTTCGTGCTGTTCTACGTGTTCTGGGAAGCCATGCTCATCCCCATGTATCTGCTCATAGCGGTATGGGGCGGCGACGACAGGAAGTACGCTTCCATCAAGTTCTTCCTGTACACTCTGGCCGGTTCCACCCTGCTGCTGGCGGCCATCGTGGCCTTCCGCATCTCGGGCGGCACTTTTGCCATTCCGGAACTCATGACCCAGACCTTCGGCTTCCGTTTCCAGTTCTGGGCATTTCTGGCCATGGCGCTGGCCTTTGCCATCAAGGTGCCCATGTTCCCGTTCCACACATGGCTTCCGGCTGCGCACGTTCAGGCCCCTGCGGCCGGGTCCGTGATTCTGGCGGCCGTGCTGCTGAAGATGGGAACCTACGGCTTCCTGCGCTTCTGCCTGCCGCTGACTCCGGCGGCCAGCGAATACTTCGCCCCCATGATGATCGCGATCTCCATCGCCTCCATCCTGTACGGCGGAGCCATCGCCCTCGGGCAGAGCGACATCAAGAAACTGATCGCCTATTCCTCGGTGGCCCACATGGGCTTCGTGACGCTGGGCATCTTCCTGTTCAACATGCGCGGCGTGCAGGGGGCCCTGTTCCAGATGCTGAACCACGGCATCATCACGGGGGCGCTCTTCATGATGATCGGCTGCGTGTATGAGCGGAGCCACAGCCGGGAGATCAGCCACAACATGGGCATGGGCAAGTACATGCCCGGATTCATGGCTTTCTGGGGTCTGTATGCACTGGCATCCTTCGGCTTTCCCGGAACAAACGGGTTCGTGGGCGAGATGCTGGTTTTCGTGGGCGCTTTCAAGCATGCCATATGGCTTGGCATGGCCATCGTGCCCGGCGCGCTGCTCGGCGCGGCCTACATGTTCCGCGTGTCCCTGAAAATGGCGTGGGGCGTTCCCGGGACCGCCAAGGGATGGAAGGACCTGAATGCCCGTGAATACATGTATCTGATCGTGCCTGCCGTGTTCGTCCTGTACATCGGGCTGAATCCGGCCATCTTCTTCAAGGTCATCGACCCGTCCGTGCAGAAGCTGCTCAAGGACTTCGACAGCCGACGTCAGATCGTGCAGGTCGAGACCGTGCAACCGTTGGAAACCGCTGCCCGGAATCTCGATTCCGTGCTCGCAGCCAGGCAATAAGGGGGTATGGACGTGAATTTCAATCCCGTTCTGATTGTCCCTGAACTCTACTTTCTGGCCCTGGTTCTGGTCCTGCTCGTGCAGGCGCTCGGTCCCAGGGACTGGCATCCGCACGTGGAGCGCTGGATTCCCTACGGGGCCGGACTCGGGTTCATGGTCACCATGACCGCGTACCATGCCCATGGCTCCATGTTCTGGGACGTGTACAAGCTGGACATGATGTCCCAGTTCTTCAAGATCGTGATCGCGTTCGGCTTTTTCGTGGCCGTGGTCAATGCCACGCGTCAGCCCACTCTGGAAGAGGGCAAGAGGTCGGACTACTTCATGCTTCTCGGTTTCTCGGCCCTCGGGCTGATGATGCTTTCCTCGGCCGTGGAGCTGATTACCGTGTATCTTGCTCTGGAACTGGCTTCCTACAGCCTGTATGCGGTGATTCCTCTGCGTTCCCGCGACAAGGGAGCTGCCGAGGCCGCCATCAAGTACATCCTGTTCGGTGCCGTGGCCACGGCTTTGGCCCTGTACGGCCTGTCCTACATCATGGCTGTGCAGCATACCACCTACATCTCCGAGCTGGTGAGCAAGCCGTGGCACTTTGCCGACGCGCCCATGGCCGTTGTCGGATTGTCCCTGTTTCTGGCGGGCATGTTCTACAAGCTGGCCCTGTTTCCGTTCCACTTCTGGTGTCCGGACGTGTATCAGGGCGCGAGCAATGAAACTGCCGCCTATGTGGCGACCCTGCCCAAGATGGGCGCGGTTGTCGTGCTGGTGCGGCTCGCCGCGTTCCTCAAGCCCGGTCTGGAAATCACTTCGATTCTGGCCGTGCTCGGTGCGGCTTCCATGACCTTCGGCAATCTGTCCGCCTTGGCGCAGACAGACCTCAAGCGCATTCTGGGCTTTTCGTCCGTGGCGCATGCCGGATACATCATGGTCGGTCTGGTGAGCGGATCGGCCGAGGGCCTTGCCGCTGCCGCATTCTACGCCATGTCCTATCTGATCATGAATCTGCTGGTGTTCTGGGTGGTCAGCCGCATTGCCGTGGATGGTCGGAACCTGCGTCTGGCTGATCTCAACGGGCTGCACAAGCGTGCCCCGGCTCTGGCATTTGCCTTGGCAGCCGGAGCCTTTGCCCTTGTGGGACTGCCCCCGACCATCGGGTTCATCGGCAAGTTCTTCCTGATCACCTCGGCATGGGATCACGGATACAACTGGCTGGTCATCACGCTGGTCGTGAACTCGGCGCTGGCCATCTACTACTATCTGAGCATCGTGCGTCACGCATACACCGAGGACGCGACTCAGGAGGCCGGGCCCGAGCCGGACAAGGGACCGTTCAGTATTGCCGGAGCAGGGCTGCTTGCCGGGGCCGTACTGGTGGTTGGCATGATTCCGGCTCCGCTGTTCAACTTTGCGGTCAAGGCCGGGGAAAGCCTGCTGCAATAACTGAGAGCATGAATGGTACAGGAAAGGGGGAACCGAGCGGTTCTCCCTTTTTTTTGTGCTTTCCGGCGGTGTCCCTCGGAAAATCTCTGCACGCCGTACGTCTTCCAAGGGGACGAAGGGCTCCAGATTCCGAATTGGGATTCGCTATTTGTAGTTCGTTATTTTATTTGTTCTTTTTCAAATATGTGCTATGTGGCTGGGGAGGGAAGTCAACAAGCGGGGGTGCGCATGAAACTGGACTGGAAGATGGTTCTCCCTGTGGCGCTAGGTGGTGCTGTTGCCTTGTTTCCCGCGCCGTCCGGCCTTCCTGCCGGAGTCTGGTACTATTTCGCATTGTTTGTTTCCGTGATTGTCGCCCTGATTCTGGAACCTATTCCCGCCGCAGCAGTGGGGTTGATAGGCGTTACCTTGGGGGCGGTATTGCGTTTGGTTCCGGTAAGTCCCGGAGAACCGGTTTCCACCGGGCAGGCCCTGCAATGGGCGTTGTCCGGATTCTCCAACAGTACGGTCTGGCTGATCTTTGCCGCGTTCATGTTTGCCCGTGGGTATGAGAATACCGGGTTGGGGCGTCGTATCGGGCTGGTCCTCATCAAGGCGTTGGGGCGGCGGACGCTGGGCATGGGCTATGCCGTGGCCTTTGCCGACCTTGTTCTTGCTCCTTTCACTCCGTCCAATACCGCGCGCAGCGGCGGCACGATCTATCCCATCATCAGAAACATTCCGGAACTGTACGGATCGACTCCGGACAACGAGCCGCGCAAGATGGGCGGGTATCTCATGTGGACGGCACTGGCTTCGACCTGCGTGACCAGTTCCATGTTTTTTACCGGACTGGCTCCGAATCTGCTGGCTTTGACCATGGTGCAGGATGTGGCCGGAGTGAACGTGACATGGATGGAGTGGTTCAGGGGATTTCTGCCTGTGGGGGCCGTCCTGTTTCTGAGCACGCCGTTCATGGTCTATTGCATCTACCCCCCGACCCAGCGGCATTCACCGGAGGCACCGGCATGGGCCGGAGCGGAGCTGGATGCCCTTGGCTGCGTGACACCCAGGGAATTGCTGATGATGGGGCTGATCCTGTTCGCCCTTGCCATGTGGATGTTCGGGGGAGCGATCATGAGCGGGACCACCGTGGCCATGGTGGTCCTGTGTCTCATGGTACTTACGGGGATATTGTCCTGGGATGATGTCATCGGCAACAGAAAGGCGTGGAACGTGCTGGTCTGGTTCGCCACACTGGTGACCATGGCGGGTGGCCTTGCGCGGACCGGATTTCTGAAGTGGTTCGCGGACAACGTGGCATTCATGCTGTCGGACATGGCGCCCCTGACCATAATCATGCTGCTTGTGACGCTATTTTTCGTGTCCCACTATCTGTTCGCCAGCATCACGGCACATGTGACCGCGCTGTTGCCCGTGTTTCTGGCTGCAGCCGTGGCCATTCCCGATCTGCCCATCAAACCGTTCGCCATGCTGTTGTGCTTTACCCTCGGGATCATGGGCGTGATCACGCCGTTCGCCACCGGGCCGAGCCCCATCTATTACGGAAGCGGGTATGTCAGCCGAAAGGAATTCTGGGTTCTGGGGCTGATTTTCGGAGTCATGTATCTGGCCGTGCTGCTTGTTCTCGGCGTGCCATATGTCCTGCGAATGTTCGGATAGGTTCGGGCCTGCTTGATTCAGCCCATGCGATCCTGTAGTTTGGCGGGTGCATAGGTAACAAAGGAAGGAAGTTATGCACGAGTCAAGTCTTGGTGGAACCCTGCTGGATTACATCACCGGGCAGGAAATAGAGGAAACCACCTTCGAGGAATTTCGGCAGGCTCTGGCCAGATTTCTGGTGGAGGAGAAGGGGTATCCCAAGGAAAACATTCGGGCCAAGGTCAAGCTGCGCTACGAAATGGATGGCGAGGAGTTCGAACGGCCCATTGACTATGTGGTGTACGACGATTCGGACCGGCCGATTCTGCTCGTGATCTTCTGTGCCGGCAGTGTCGGAACGTATGAGCGGGAAACCCTGTTTGCCGCGCGGCTGCTGGACGGCGGCCCCGTGCCGTTTGCCGTGACCACGGACACGAACGAGGCCACGCTTCTGGATGTGGCATCCGGGGATGTCGTGGAACAGGGGATGCGGGCCATTCCCGACTGGGAGAATCTGCTCGGGATGGCTCGGGGCGCATCTTCGGAGCCCCTGACTTCGGATCGCCGGGAAAAGATGCTGCGGATTTTTCATACCTATAGCGGATTCCTGTTCGGCACGTGTTGCAGCGAGTCCTGCACATTGCCGCCTCCGCATCCGTTGCTCAAGAAAAAGGATTGAACCGACTACTCATCCACGAACAGGATGCAGTCCTTGGGGCAGCAGCTCATGGCTTCCCGGACTTCCTCTTCGGTGACGTGGCTTTTTTTGACAACAGGCCTGTCCAGGGTTTCATCCCATTCGAAAATTTCGGGATTCAGTTCCGCGCATGCCTGACAGGCGTGGCATTCCCCAAGGTCCAGGCCTATTTCGCGAAGGTGTTCGTTGGTCTTGTCGTTCATGTACGTAAGATAATGTCCCGGATGCGGAAAGCAATGGTTTTGTCGTGAATTCCGGATCGTGATATGGAGACGTATGCAGAAGGATGCGAACATGGTCGAGGCTGTGCACGATTTTCTCGGGCACAAGGGGTGGCTGCAATTGGAGGGCCCGGAGCAGGTTACGTTTCTGGCTGCGGGCGAATACAATGAAAACTATCTGATCGTTACCGAGGAACTCTATGGAGAGTCGCGCCATGTACTGCGCATCAATCACGGCAGCCAGCTGGGTCTTGATGATCAGATCGCCTACGAATTCGCCGTGCTTCAGGCTCTTGTCCGGTCCGGCGTGACGCCCAGACCGTATTTCTGCGACCCCGAGCCGGATGACGAGCGTCTTGGGAACGGCGTGCTGCTCATGGAATACCTTGACGGTCGCCCGCTGGATTATGCTCGGGATACGGACGTTGCTGCAGGAATTCTTGCGGCGGTGCATGCTCAGCCCGTGGACGCGCGGCTTTTGACCCAGAGGAATCCTGTCCGGGATATTGTTCGGGAAAGCGAAGGATTGATTTCCCGCTACCCGGATCATCCCATGCAGCGGGAGCAGAAACGGTTGCTTGACTATCGGGACAGTATTCTCTCCCTGGCCGAGGAGACGGATTCCCTGTTTGCGGACGAGCCGCTGGTCATGGTGAATACGGAAGTGAATTCCCACAACTTCATCATTGCGGAGAATGGACGGGGATGGCTCGTGGATTGGGAAAAGGCCGTGATATCGTCCCGGTATCAGGATTTGGGCCATTTTCTGGTGGAGACCACGACCCGCTGGAAAAGGGATCATGCCTATTCCCGGGAGGAAAAGCGGGCTTTTGTCGCCGAATATCTGGAACGCGGAAAACTGGACATTTCGCTGGACGAGGCCGTGTTCAAGACTTCGGTGCTGGAGCGGACCATTCTGCTTCGGGCCCTGTCCTGGTGTTTCATGGCCTGGCACGAGTATTCCCATGGTGGGCGTGCCTTGGAAAACCTGGATACCTTTGACAGGATCAGGACGTATCTGGACGAAATGGAATGTTTTTTCACGCACTCGGATTGAACAAGGCCTATTCGGGCAAGCCTGTGTTGCGGGACGTGAGCTTTTCCGTGGAAAAGGGCGGTATAGTTTCGATTCTCGGGCCGTCCGGCGTGGGCAAGACCACGTTGCTCAAGATTCTGGCCGGATTGGAAAAGCCGGACTCGGGGGAGGTGCGCTTCAGCGAGCCTCTTTCCCGGGAGCGGCCTGCGATTCTGGTGTTTCAGGATTATGTGCTGTTTCCCAATCTGACGGTTTTCGAAAACGTGGCGTTCGGACTGCGTTCCCGGCGTGTGACGAAGGAGGAGGTTCGGGCAAGGGTCATGGAGCTGCTCGTTTTTTTCGGCATGGATGGGCATGACCGGAAATATCCGAATCAGCTTTCCGCGGGCCAGCAGCAGCGTGTGGCTCTGGCCCGGGCAATGGTGGTCAACCCGGCCCTGCTGCTGCTCGATGAGCCGTTTGCCAATCTGGATCGGAATCTCAAGCTGGAAACCGCGGAATTCATTCGGGACACGCAGAAAGCATTCGGCGTGACCACCGTGGCCGTGACGCATGATCAGGAAGAGGCGTTCGCCATGTCCGATATCATCGGTTTGATTTTGAATGGCAAATTGGTACAGTACGCCCCCGCCGGGGAGGTGTATGGTTCGCCAGCGAGTCTGGAGGCGGCCCGGTTTCTTGGTCCGCTGAATACGCTTTTGCCCGGCACGGCTCGACAGTTGGGGCTGTCCGGGGAGCACGAATGCTTTCGTCCGGAAGCTCTTGAACTTGTGCCGGACAACAACGGTCCGGCCCGGGTCGAGCATGTAATTTTCGCCGGACACTATACGCGGTACAGGGTCGCGGTGGGGGGGCAGACCCTGACAGTGTACGGCGCGGCCAACGGCATCCGGCCAGGGGACCGGGTGCGTGTACGTGTGGCGGAATCCTTTGTCCCCCAGAGGGTGAAATCATGAAGCGCTTGGCATTGCTGATCATGCTGGTGGGATGTCTGGGGGCCTGTTCCGTGTCCGAGGTTCAGGACCGGGATTGGCTCAGGGAGGACTGGAAGACTGTCGAAGACGGAGCGCGGGAAACCACGGTCCGTTTTTACATGTGGGGTGGTTCCGCCCCCATCAACAAGTGGGTGGATACCTACGTGGCGGATCAGGTCAAGAAGCGGTACGGCGTTTCCCTGATTCGCGTTCCCATGGATGCGGGCGTGTTCGTGAACAAGCTGCTCGCGGAGAAACGAGGTGGCCGCAAGACCGGAACCATTGATCTGCTTTGGGTCAATGGCGAGAATTTCAAGGCGTTGCGTGAGGCGGATGCCCTGTACGGCCCCTATGCGGAAAAGTGCCCGAATTTTCTGAAATACGTGAACAAGAAACTCGCGTCCACGGATTTCGGGTACCCCGTGGATGGCTACGAGACCCCGTACGGCTGGGCCCAGTTCGTGTTCGAGTACGATGGTGCGCGTACGAAGTCCGTGCCGGACGGTTTTGCCGAACTTCGGGAGTGGGTGCGGGACAATCCCGGGAAATTCACCTATCCCCAACCCCCGGATTTCACGGGGTCCGCATTCATCCGGCAGGCGTTCTATGCCGTGACTGGCGGGCCAGAGCAGTATCTCGGCGGATGGGACAGGGAACTGTTCGAGAGACAGGCTCCCAGGCTCTGGCAGTATCTGAACGATCTCAAGCCGTATTTGTGGCAGCACGGCAGAAGTCATCCCAAGAGCATTGCGGAACAGGATACCCTGTTTGCGCGCGGTGAGGTGGACATCAACATGTCCTATCATCCGCTGCACGCGCAGGGTAAGGTGCAGGAGGGCGTCTACCCGAAGAGCGTCCGCACTTTCGTCATGCGCGAAGGTTCGATTTTCAATCTGCATTTCACGGCCATTCCCGCCAACGCGCCCAACAAGGCCGGAGCCATGGTCGTGGCGAATTTCCTGATGTCGCCCGAGGCGCAGCTTTCCAAGTACGTGCCTGCCAAATGGGGGGATTATCCGGCCATTGACCTTGGTGCGTTGCCGCAGGAGAGCCGCGATCGTTTTGCCTCCGTGGATTTGGGAAGCTCGACGCTGGGCAGGGAGGCGCTGTCCGCCGTGGCCGTGCCCGAGATTCCCGTGGAATATCTTGAAGCCCTTGAAAAGGGGTGGGAGGAGCATGTTCGCTGAACGCGCGTCCTGGTGGGTGACGCTGTTCAAGCTGTCGCCGCTGCTCGTGCCGTTTTGCGTGCTGTTTCTGGGCGGGCTTGTACTGGCCGTGGCCCAATCATTGGGATTCTGGCTGCCCGTGCCGGTTTCGGGCGGTCTGTTCGACGGATATGGCGTGCTGCTGAATCCGCATGTGCTGGCTTCGGCCCGTTTCTCCCTGTGGGTGGCGCTGGCCTCGGCAGTGATTTCCGTAAGTGCCGGGGCTGTTCTGGCCTATGCCGTGTGGCGTCTGCCACATGGTTTGGAGCGGGCCTCGGTCGTGTACAAGGTGCCGCTCATTCTGCCGCACATTGCGGTGGCATTCATCGTGCTTGTCTTCTGGAGCCAGTCCGGGGTGGTCGCATCCTTTGCGTTTCACCTCGGGCTGGTTGACGGTGTGTCCGATTTTCCGTCCGTGCTTTACGGACCGGAGGGGGGCGGCATGATACTGGCCTATGTCTTCAAGGAAATTCCCTTTGTGGTCATCCTGGCTCATGCCGTGCTCAAGCGGCTTGATCCCCGGCTCGTGGAGACTGCGCACATGCTCGGAGCCGGGCGGGCGCGCGTCTTTCTTCAGGTGGTGCTTCCGCACATGCGTCCTGCGTTGAACACTTCGTTCATCATTCTGTTCCTGTTTTCCTTCGGTGCGTTCGACATTCCGTTTCTGCTCGCCAGAAGCTCGCCGGGAATGCTGCCCGTGGAGGTGTACAACCTGTATTTCCGGCGCGACCTGTCGCATCGGCCCGAAGCCATGGCCCTGCTGGTCTGCATGTTCCTGTTCGCCTTGGGTTTCGTGTCCCTGTACACGCGCATTGCCTCAAGGCTGGAACAGGGGGACCGCAAACTGTGAGAGCGTATTTCACCTTTGTCTTCATTGCGGTCTGCTCCCTGTTGCCGTTGCTGGTTCTGATTGTGTATGCGGTGGCTCCGGGCTGGACCTTTCCGGAACTGGTGCCGTCGGAGCTGGATTGGCGTGCCCTGCAATATGCCGCTTCCCAGTGGCAGCCCATTCTGCGTCATTTGAGCGTATCGGTTCTGTATTCTCTGGCCGTGGTGGCGCTGAGTCTGGTGCTGTGCCTTTTTCCTGCCCATCATTTTGCATACAGGCGTTTCCGGGGCAAATCGATGCTGGAAGGCGTGTTCCTGGCTCCGGCGCTGGTGCCGTCAATGACGTTTTCCATGGGGGCACAGTATCTGTTCATCCGTGTCGGGCTGACGGACACTCTCTTCGGGGTTGTTCTGGTGCTGACCGCATTCAGTTATCCCTACATGCTTCGAGCGCTGACCGCCGGGTATCAGGCGGTGGGCGAGGAGTATGAACTCTGCGCCCGGAATCTCGGGGCCGGGTTCTGGATGCGTCTGCTGCGGATTGAGCTGCCGTTGCTCATGCCGTCCGTGATCGCAGGCGGTTCCGTGGTGTTTCTGGTGGCGTTTTCCGAATATTTCCTCGTGTTTCTCATCGGGGGAGGCGCAGTGGATTCCTACACCGGGTATCTGTTTCCATATCTCGCGTCTTCGGACCGAAGCATGGGATCACTGCTGTGTCTCGTGTTTCTGGCCGTGCCCGTACTGCTTTTTCTGCTGGTGGAATACGGGGTTTCCCGGATGTATCGCGAGCGGGGCATGTATTGAGGTTTCCGCTTTGATACGGCTGCGTTGCGCGTCCGGCGGAATTGCCGTATTGTTCGCGTATGGCTGACACCAGAAACATTTACCTTGTGGGGCCGAGGGCCTCGGGCAAAACCTCCGTGGGCCGGGAACTGGCTCGCCGCCTGGGGCGGCGGTTCATGGATACGGACCATGAACTGGTTGCCATGGTCGGAGCTGAAATTGCCGAGTACGTGACCCGTTGCGGCTGGAATTCGTTTCGTGATCGCGAGGCCGAGGTGCTGGAGCATGTTGCTGCCATGAGCAATCAGGTGGTCGGTTGCGGCGGAGGTCTGGTGCTGCGACCGGAGAATCGTCAATTGCTGTCCGGCGGAATCGTACTGTATCTGGCGGTTGGTCCGGATGAACTGGCCCGACGGCTGTCCAGAAATCCCAACGAGGCCCAGCGTCCCTCCCTGACCGGAAAGTCTCTGGCCGATGAGGTCGCCGAGGTGCTTGTCGAGCGGGATTCCCTGTATCGCGAATGCGCCCATGCCGTGCTCGGGCAGGCATCGTTGCGGGCGACTGTCAACGCCGCTCTGGAATTTCTGGAGCATCGGGCATGATTGCCTTTCCCTTCCGCCCGGTGTTACTGACACGTTCATGCGTACCAAACTCCTGAGTCCGTACTGGCTTCCGGTCTGGTTCTTTGCCGGAGCCATTCTCGGCGGGGCCGCTCTGTTGCACATGGATTTCAGCCATCCGGGCGAACCCCTGTCGTGGATGGACTGTCTGTTTACCGCAACTTCGGCCATGTGCGTGACCGGGCTCATCGTGGTGGATACGGGCAGTTTCTTTTCCGGGGCCGGGCAGGCCGTGATCCTGGTGCTCATTCAGCTCGGCGGACTGGGAATCATGACCTTCACCTCGCTGATCCTGCATCTGCTCGGACAACGCGTGCCGCTCAGCGACCGGATCGCCGTGGGGCAGAGCCTGCTTCACGATCCCTCCTTCAGTCTGGGGCGCTTTCTGGTGCGTGTGGTGCTCGGCACTCTGACATTGGAAGGCATTGGGGCAGTCTGTCTCTGGCTGCTCGACCCGGAAGGCTTTGAACCGTATGTCGCCATATTCCATTCCATTTCCGCATTCTGCAATGCGGGCTTTTCCCTGTATGCGGACAGCCTGATGTCGTGGAAAGGCGATCCGGGCGTGAATGTCGTGATCATGGCCCTGATCATCATGGGCGGATTGGGATTCTACGTGCTCGGCGAATGCGGGACTCTGATCAAGGGCGTTGCCCTGCACGGGAGGAAGATGCTTCGCGGCAGGGCACACCTGCTTTCCTGGCACACGGATGTGGTGCTCAAGACCTCGCTGTTCCTGATCATCGCCGGAACAGCGGCCATCTATTTTGCGGAATTCATGGGCGGTGCCGGGGCCGGGCCGGGCGGCATGCTCGCTGCACTGTTCCAGTCCGTGACCTGCCGCACGGCCGGATTCAACACCGTGGATATCAGCCACATGACCAACGTGTCCCTCGTGTTCATGCTCATGCTCATGCTCATCGGCGGCTCGCCCGGTTCCTGCGCCGGTGGCATCAAGACCACCACGTTTCGTGCCATCTGGGGATTCATCATGGCTCAGGTGCGCGGGCGATCGCAGGTCGTTGTCGGGCGGCATGCCCTTGACCGTCCGAGCCAGAGCCGTGCATTGACCCTCATGGTCTTTGCCATGTTTCTGGTCACGGCCGCCACTCTGGTGCTCAACATCACCGAAGGCGGCGAAATTCCCCATGATCTGGCGCGTGGTGTATTTCTGGAAATACTTTTCGAGGTCATTTCCGCTTTTGGCACGGTGGGGCTTTCCACCGGCCTGACCCCGCATTTGACGGCTGTGGGCAAAGCGGTGATCATCCTTCTCATGTTCGTGGGCAGGCTCGGTCCCATCTGGCTGCTGTCCGCATTGCACAGTTGGCAGGACGAGCCGCGTTTTCGCCTGCCCGAGGACGAGCTGCCCCTCGGGTAGCCTGACGGAGATATCTCATGAAAATGGAAATCGGCGTTGTCGGTTTGGGCAAGTTCGGTCTGACTCTGGCGAAATCCGTGCACGACCTCGGGCATTCCGTGGTGGGCGTGGATGCGTTCAAATCTTCCGTGGACCGCGCCAGACCCCTCATTACCCAGGTCTATCAGGCGGACGGCACGGACAAGAAGGCGCTGGAGCAACTCGGATTCAGCGAGTTCGACCATGCCATCGTGTCCACGGGCGAGTCCATGGAGGCCTCGATTCTGGTCTCCCTGAACCTGCTGGAACTGGGCGTGAAAAAGGTCTGGGTCAAGGCGGTCAGTGCGGAGCATGAAAAGATACTCAAGCGCATCGGCGTGCATTACGTGGTCTTTCCCGAACAGTTCGTGGCGGAACAGCTTGCCCACAGGCTGGCCGTGCCCGGCATGATGGACTATCTGGCGTTCGGCAGTGACATCATCACCCGGGAGATCGTGGTCGACGAATGGCAGGGCAGCACCCTGCGCGATCTGAATCTGACCAATACCTTCCAAGTGCAGGTCGTGGCGTACAAGCACAACGGCAGTACGGAATTTTCCTTTGTGCCCAAGGCCGATCTTCGGCTGGAACAGGGCGACACGCTCGTGCTTCTCGGCAAGACCGAGGATGTCATGAAAGTGGGCAAATACTAGGAGTGACCATGAGCGGGAATACATTCGGCAGAATTTTTCGCCTGACCACGTTCGGCGAATCCCATGGCCCGGGGCTGGGCGGCGTGGTGGACGGGTGTCCGTCCGGCATTCCGCTTTCCGAGGAAATCCTTCAGCAGGAGCTGGATCGCAGGAAACCGGGGCAGGGAATCGCCTCCACTGCGCGCAGGGAATCGGACCGGGTGGAAATCCTGTCCGGCGTGTTCGAGGGCGTGACCACCGGAACACCCATCGGGTTTCTGATTCGCAACGAGGATCAGCGCTCCCGCGACTATTCGGACATCAAGGACGTGTTTCGGCCCGGTCATGCGGATTACGGATTCCATGCCAAGTTCGGTGTGCGCGACTACCGTGGCGGCGGCCGGTCATCGGGCCGGGAAACCGTGTCGAGGGTGGCGGGCGGAGCCATTGCGCAGGAATTGCTTCGTGCCGAAGGAATCGCCTTGCAGGCCTATACCGTGGAACTCGGCGGAATTCCGGCGAAACGCGTTGACGTGGAGGGCGCGCAGGCCCGTCCGTTCTTTGCGCCTGATCCGGACGTGGTGCCGGTTTGGGAAGAACGCGTGCGCGAGGTCAAGAGTCAGGGGGATACCTTGGGCGGCGTTGTGGAAATTCTGGCCCGAAGCGTTCCCCCGGGGCTGGGAGAGCCTGTGTTCGACAAGCTGGACGCGCGGCTGGCCCATGCGCTCATGTCCGTGGGCGCGGTCAAGGGGGTGGAAATCGGCGACGGCATGGACGCGGCCCGCAGTCTGGGGAGCGGGAACAATGATTTCATGACCAGTGAAGGCTTTGCATCCAATCATGCGGGCGGAGTGCTGGGTGGCATTTCCTCGGGACAGGACATTGTGGTGCGTGCCTACGTCAAGCCCATTCCCTCCATTGCTCTGGAACAGCGGACCATGACGGCACAGGGCAGGGAAACCTCCATTCGCATCGGCGGCAGGCACGACATCGCGGCCATTCCGCGCATCAATCCGGTGCTCAAGGCCATGGCTGCGCTGACCTTGGCCGACCTGCTTCTGCTCGACCGTCGTCTCGGACCGAGAGCGTAGGGCTATTCGAACTGCGTTTTGACGGTAGGTTCCAGTCCGCTGTCCCGGCCTTGAAGCTGGGGCAGCAGTTCCCGGACATCCTGCGTGACGGGCAGTTGCCAGCTATGCCCCGCAACCACGGCATTGTCATCCAGACGCACGATTTTCGCAGTCATGTAGATGACGCTGTCGCCCGGAATGTATGACCCGGTCAGCATGGCCGAGCGAGCCGGTTTTTCGTATTTGGAATCGTTGGCTGGCGATTCCTTTTCAACTGGCTGCATGCCGTTGTTCATGTAATCCTGCTGATCCGGCGCTCCATGGGTGATGACCATTCCCCGCTGGGCAAGGCGGTCCGCAACCTGTTCGGCCATGATCTTGCCGAACGCGGCCATGTCGTCCGGGCTGTTTTCATTCAGGAAACGACGCACGAATACCTTGGAATCCCCGCCCAGTTCCCTGCCACTTACGTTTTTGTAGAGCGTGTCCGCGGCATCGTAGTTGAATTCGATGATCGGCGTGGTGTTCTCGTGAAAGACCGCCTTGGACGTGGGCGCGGTGTCGAACACGGTGTCATAGGCCTCGTTGGCGTTCTCCTTGAACGAACTGCATCCTGAAATCAGGGGCAGGAGAATCAGGGCGGCAAGGGCGAGGACCGTTTTTTTCATGGCAGGTTCCATTGCTGGCTTGGGTTGTTCGGCGAAAATTCACCGTGAATTTCATCGGCAGGTTACGCGAATTCCTTTAGTACCGCGAGCATCAGCTGCGTCATGGCCGCCGAGGACTGTTCGGCTCTGGCCAGCACGGATTCGTGGGAAACCGGCTCCATGCAGTCCGGCAGATTCCTGTTCGTCAGGCAGGACAAGCCCAGAATGCGCATGCCCATGTGGTGTGCGGCAATGGCTTCCATGACCGTGGACATGCCGATGGCGTCCGCGCCGAGCATCCGGTACATGCGCGTTTCCGCCGGAGTTTCCAGACAGGGACCGGGGACCTGGATGTAGGTGCCGCGTTCCAGTCGGAGGCCCAGTTCCAGAGCCTTGGCTTCGGCGAGAGCTGCGAGTTCGCGGTCGTATACCGTGCTCATGTCCGGAAAGCGCGGGCCCCAGTCTTCGTGGTTGGGGCCGCAAAGCGGAGTCTGGCCCGTGAAGTTGATGTGGTCGCGGATGAGCATGGGCGCGCCGGTTTCGAAAACCGGATTGAGCGCCCCCGCCGCATTGGTCAGGACCACGGTGCGCACCCCGAGTTCATGCAGGACCCGGATGCCGAAGGCGGTGTCCTCGGCCGGGAATCCCTCGTAGAGATGGCAGCGTCCCTCAAGAACGAGAGCCGGTTTTTCCTGAGCCGTGCCGGAGACGAGCCTGCCTGCGTGTCCCTTGACCGTGGAAACCGGAAAGCCCGGGATGTCCGCATATTCAAGGGATTTTTCGTCTCTCAGGGCCTGAGCCATTCCACCCAGTCCCGAGCCCGTGACGATCCCTACCGTTCCGGGTTGAGTTTTCCCTAGCTTTTCCTGTATATATGCGACAGAATGACGTAGTTTTGAGCGGTAATTCATGCGGGCTCCTTGCGTGATCGGGTTCGGCGCAAACGGCTGCGGGGCCTCTGGACCGGTGTTCTTTCGATTTAGCAACAAGGTTAGGCTCGATTTATGGACATTGCGACGTTACTCGGCCTTGTGGTCGGTCTGTCCCTGGTTGCAGGGGCCATCGTCCTCGGCGGTGCCGTGGATGTTTTCATCAACATTCCCGGCATGATGATCGTTGTCGGCGGGACTTTGGCCTCCATCATGGTGGCTTTCCCGTTTGAAGAGGTCATACAGGCCTTTACCGCTGCCATCAAGATGTTCGGTCAGCGCAAGACCAAGGTCAAGGACGTGGTCAACATCATGGTCAAGGTGGCCGAGATCAGCCGCCGCGAAGGTCTGGTTGCTCTGGAAAACGTGCAGACCGAGAACATGGTGCTCAAGAAATCCTGCCAGCTCATCGCGGACAATGCCGACCCGGAGCTTATTCGATCCACGCTGGCCATCGAGATAAATTCCATGAAACGCCGTCATCAGGTTGGGCAGGACGTGTTCAAGCGGCTTGCGGCTCTGGCGCCGTCCTTCGGGATGATGGGTACCCTGATCGGTCTGGTTCAGATGCTTTCCCAGCTCGACGACCCCAAATCCATCGGGCCGGCCATGGCCGTGGCACTGCTGACCACGTTCTACGGTTCGGCCATGGCCACGCTCATCTTCATTCCCATTGCCGCAAAGCTCAAGGCGCGCACGCTTCAGGAACAGGTGCATCTGGCCGTCATCTTCGAAGGCGCGAAATCCATCCTCGAAAACAACAACCCGCGGCTTGTGTATGAAAAGCTGTCCTCGTTCCTGGCTCCCAAGGAGAGAGAGGCCAACTGATGATCGAAGATCGCAACGACATTTTTCTGGGCGGCGAGGAAGAGGACGACAGCGGCGGCGAGTGGTTGACCACGTTTGCCGACCTTTCCATGCTTCTTCTCGTGTTCTTCGTCCTGCTGTATTCCATGTCCACCTTGGACACGGAAAAGTTCTCCGAGACCTTTTCCTCGGTGACCAAGGCCCTGAGCGGGAGAATGGACAAGGTTTCCACCAGCAGGATTTCCCGGGAGGAAGCCGGTGTTCTCATTGATCAGGCACTCATGCGGCGGCAGATCATCGAATCCCAGCGCAAGGTGTTTGCCGAGGTCAAGACCCTTCAAACCAAAAAGGGCGTGGAAGGACTGGTCAGCGCCAATTTCGAGGACGGGATCATCACGTTGCGCGTGCCCGGGGACGTGATGTTCGCGTCCGGACAGATCGAGCTGGCTCCCAAGGGGCGGGCCATTCTTGCCACACTTCGGAATTTTTTCATTCAGCACCCGGATCAGACCATCAAGATCATCGGATATACCGACAATATGTCGGTTCGGCCCGGCGGTCGGTTCAAGGACAATTGGGAGGTTTCCGCGCTTCGGGCCATCAATGTGCTCAGAGCTCTGCTCAAGATGGGAATCGAGCCCTCGCGTCTCACTGCGACCGGGTTGGCCGATCTCAATCCCCTTTTCCCGAACACCACGGATGCCTATCGGGCCAAGAATCGGCGGGTCGAATTCATTCTGGAAAAACGCGTTTCCGGCAGATAAGCCGTTTTCGGCATCATGCGTTGGAGGAAACCATGTCTTTTGAAATAAAACTGGATGGTGGAGACGATCAGCTCCGCAAGGCCTTTCGTACACGCGTTCCCGGTCTTGCGGCCAGATTCCGGGATCGGGAACTGCAACTCGACGTCAAGGACCTCAGCGCGTCCGGATTTGCCGTGCTGGAGCAGACTGGCGCGTTCAAGGAAGGCGAAAGGCTGGCCATCGACCTGCTCATCAGGAACAAGCTGTTTCTCGGTGACGTCGGGGCAGAGGTCATGCGCGTTCTGGACAATGGCATCGTGGGCATGAATTTTCTGGAGCTTGATCGTCAGAAGCAGACCAAGCTGGACAAGCTGGTTCTCGAAGTGCAGAAGCGGCTCATCGAATTGCGCAAGAAGCAGCGAGAGGAATAGCAAAACTTCGTGGTTGATACGCACAGGGTTCTCATAGCCAACCGGGGAGAGATCGCCATGCGCGTCATGCGCGCCTGCGTCGGCCTCGGTCTGGAATTCGTCAGCGTCCATACCCGCGAGGATGCCGGGTCCGGCCATGTGGCGCTGGCCCGCAAGCTTGGCGGGGATTCCTGTCTTTACCGCATAGAATCCTATGCGGATGCCAATGAACTGTTTTCCGTTGCGGATGCGGCGCAGGCCACGGCCATACACCCCGGATACGGTTTCTTTGCCGAGGATTTCCGGTTCGCGCGGCGCGTGGTGCGTCGGGATCGGCCCATGGAATGGATCGGTCCGTCCTGGTGGGTGATCCGCGACCTTGGCGACAAGATCAACACCAAGCGCATTGCCCGCAGTTTGGGCGTGCCCACCATTCCCGGTTCGGATCGGCCCGTGTATTCCGAGCTGGAAGCCGAGGAGATCGCCCGGACCCTGTTCGACTTCCAGACTACTCAGGGCATTGTGGACGGCGTGGTGCTGGTCAAGGCTTCCGCCGGAGGCGGAGGCATGGGCATCGAGGAAGTGGGGAGCCTCGAAGCGTTCCGTTCCGTGTTCCGGCGCATTCGCAATTACGCCAAACGGAATTTCGGGGACGAGGGCGTACTCATCGAGCAGCGGATTTTCGATTTCAATCATCTGGAAGTGCAGATGGTTTCCGAACGCAGCGGCATGCGTCACGTGCACTTCGGCACTCGCAACTGCTCGGTGCAGAGCACGGGCAAGCAGAAGCGCATCGAGGTGGCCCCGGGGTTTGCTCCGGGCGACCTGCCGTACACGTTCGACGCACAGGGCGTGCTCGACGAGATCACAGCGCACTCCCTGTCCATGGCCCATGAGGTCGGATATGACAACGTGGGGACCTGGGAATGGATCGTCACGCCTCGGGGAGAGCCGTTTCTCATGGAGGTCAACACGCGCATTCAGGTGGAGAACGGGGTTTCCGCCGTGATTTCCCGGATAAACGACAGGCCCGTGGACATCATTACCGAACAGATTCGACTGGCTCTGGGCGAATCCATGGGCTACGGGCAGGGCGACGTGTCCTTTGCCGGGGTGGGCATCGAGTATCGCATTCTCGCCGAGGACCCGGGCAATCGGTTCACGCCCTGTGCCGGACGAGTCACGCGGTTTGCCTGGCCGCAATCGGACTGGGCACAGGTATTCACGCAGGTACCGGATTCCGGGGAGTATGAGATTCCCATGGAATACGATCCCAATCTGGCATTGGTCATCATCTGGGGCGAAAATCTGGCTCAGGCCAAGGCGCGGGGACTGGAATTTCTGGACGGTCTAGTGCTGGAAGGGGCAGCAAGCGGCAGCTCGGATTTTTCCACGAACATTGATTTCCTGCGGGAAAAAACAGCAAATCTCCTTGAGTTCTGACATGGATGCGGAAAAGAGAACAGACGCGCTCAGGGAGCGACTCAGCTACATCAGGGATATTTTCGGGCACAAGGAAGACGAGAATGTCCGCATGCTTGCGGCCCGTTTTAGCGAATTCGTGGAGCAGAGCAGGGAGGCGTCCGGGATTTTCGTGAAGGAGGAACTCGGGCGTCTGGAAGGTCTGTTCGATTTTTACGAGCGCAAGCTTGAAGTTGGCCTGACCCCCATGGATCGGGTGCGGATCGTGCGCCATCCCGGTCGCATCTGCCTGAAGGACATTCTGGAAAATGTTTACGACAACTATTCGGAAATTGGCGGGCGGGGAGAGTTCAACATCGATCCGGGCATGCTGATTGCCCGAGCCTATTTTGCCCGCCGGGTCGGGGACAAGGTCGTGAACCAGATGGTCATGGTCATTGGTCAGGAAAAGGGGCATGGCGAGGATTTTCGCAACGGCGGCTCAGTCAAGCCGTGGGGCAATGCCAAGGCCCTGCATTACATGAAGGTGGCGGAAACCGAGAACATTCCGGTGCACACCTTCGTGTTCACGCCCGGGGCCTATCCCATCGAGGACTGGCCGGGCGCGGCCCAGCAGATCGCGCGCAACCTGTATGAGATGGCCGCGCTCAAAACGCCGGTCATTTCCGTGTTTTCCGAAGGCGGTTCCGGCGGGGCCGAGGCCATCGGACTGGCGGACAAACGGCTCATGCTTTCCCACGGCTATTATTCCGTGATTTCTCCCGAAGGGGCTGCTGCGATAGAAGGCGGACTGCGTGCCGGTCAGCGGACCACCCCGGAGCTGATCGAGAAATGCGCGGTCCAACTGCATCTGACGGCCGGGGACAATCTGGAGAACGGGTATGTGGATCGCGTGATCCAGGAACCGTCGCTTGGAGCGCGTCCCCATCATTACGACTTTTTTCGGGAACTCAGGCGCGAGATCATTCAGGCCACCAACGAGGTGGTGTCGGACGTGAAGTCCATGAAACTGTACCGGGCCATGGCGCTGCGGCGTCATTCCTCGGATGATGCCGAAGCCATTTTCGTACGCTGGAATCTCAATACCTCGGCTCAGGAACGGCTGGTGGAGCGGCGGTACCGGAAGTTTCGCGCCATGAGTCGACATGCGCGAATCGACGGCACCGGACTGGTCAACAAGGCCGCATCCTCGGTCAGGGGCGCTGCCTGGGCCGTGCATTCCTTTTTTCGTTACGATCTGCTCGGACGACCCAAGAAGCGGCTTGACGCCATGGTCGAGGATCTGGAAGCCGAGGCCCATCTGGTTCGAAGACGTTTGCTCAAGCCTTTGAAAAGCGTGCTGGATCGTGCTTTGCCCACGGCCGGTCGCGACGAGGACAGCAAAGGCGAGGAAGCCCGCGAGCGGCTGACCCGACTTTCCTGCCCGGAAGAGGGTGCGTGCCTTGTGGGGGATGCGTGGCAGTGGATGAGTCCCCGGAGTCAGGAGGACAGGACGCTTTCCTGTCCCAACGTGCGAACGCATCATTGCCCGGATTTGTGGGCGCCTGATCTGTTCGGGGATTTTGCCGGGGTGTGCCCCTGCTGTGGCCACCATTTCCCCATGGAGTTCCAATGGGCTCTGTACAACGTGTTCGGATTCCTTCCGGGCCGGGAGTTCAATCGTGAGCTCGAATCCATCAATCCGCTTGGCTATGAACGGTTTGACGTCAAGCTGGACAGGGCCAAGGAGCAAACCGGACTGAAGAGCGCCTGCATTACTTTTGAAACCGATATTGACGACATCAAGTCGGTCGTGGCAGTTCTGTGCGCCCCGTTCCGAGGCGGCACCGTGGGCGCGGCCGAAGGGGAGAAGTTCATTCGGGCGGCGGAACGGGCCGCGCGCAAGCGGTATCCGTTCATCGCCTACGTGCACGGCACGGCCGGAATCCGCATTCAGGAAGGTGTGAACGGCGTGATACAGATGCCGCGCTGCACCCTGGCCGTGCGGCGGTACATTGACGCCGGAGGGCTGTACCTCGTTTTGTACGACACCAATTCCTACGCCGGACCTGTGGCGAGTTTTCTGGGATGCTCACCCTATCAGTTCGCGGTTCGATCCTCGAACATCGGCTTTGCCGGGCCCGGCGTGATTTCCGAGACCACTGGCATGGAGATTCCGCCGAAATACCATAGTGCGGACCTCGCGCTTTCCCGTGGGCACATTCACGGCATATGGGATCGCAGGGAGGTCAGGAAAAACCTGCATCAGGCGCTCTTGACCATGGGTGGCCGGAACCTTTACTATCGCTGACCCGCGTTGGGGAGCGCGGTTTCGACAAAGACAATCAATCTGGGGAATTACATGCTTAACGTAAAAGAATTGCTGGAAAAGATAAAAGAGTCTCCGTACAAGGAGATTGTGGTCAAGGCTCCGCACACCGGTGTGGTGGAGTTCGGGACCGTGAAGGCCGGGGATCGCGTGCACGGCAAGGCCGGAGAGTGGCAGGAAAAGCCGGGAACGGTTCTGGCCCATCTGACCCGGGAGCGCAACCGCAAGCCCATCCATGCCCCGGAAAAGGGTGAAGTGCAGTCCGTTCGCACGGAACTGGAAGGCAAGTTCGTGGAGGCCGGGGAGCCTTTGCTGACCATTCGCCATTTTCTGACCCGCAAGGAAGTCATCGAACTGATCCTTCAGGAAGCCCTGTACCTGTTTCGTGCTCCGGAACGGGCCAAGTACTACTTCGTGCCCGAGGTGGACCAGAAGCTCAAGGTTTCGGGCAAGCGGTCCGTCAAGGTGCATGAGGGTATGGAAATTCTGATCGTGTCCCGCATGAAGCGGGAAACGCCCTTGGCCTATTCCGGGCCGGAAGGTATCATTTATTCCGTGTATTTTTCGCGCGGCGAGAATGTTGACGAAGGCAGCCCGCTTATCGGCGTGTGCCCCGAGGATCAGCTGACCGTGATTCAGGACGTGGTGGCCCGCATTCAGAGCGAATGGGAAGAGGAACGGTAGAAACCGCCGTCCGGCGCAACAGGAGCATTGCCATGGGCAAGATCTTGCAGATTCGTGTTTCGGCTTGGACCTATGATGAGGACGAGGTCAGGAAAAAATGGCCTTCCTTGTGGAAGCTGGTCTGGGAGGAATCCGGTCCCCTGATGCGTCAAAAGGGTGTTGTGGACTTGGCCAAGGGTGTGTATGACGCGGTTCGCGCCGGGCTGATTCCCGATGCGCAGGCTCAGGCCCTTCGTCCGGAAGCCGAGAATCTGGAGAAAATCCGCTTGCGTCTCGAAGAGGCATTGGGAGCATGGAAAGCCAGGGAAGCGGATACGTTGACGTATTCCCTGGAAGATTCGCTCGATGCCCTGGAAGACACGGCAGGGAAATTCTGATACTCGAAAGTTTCATAGAGAATTTGTATTTGCAAGGAGTAGATATGGCTGGAAGCTTGAACAAGGTAATAATCATCGGCAGGCTGGGGCGTGATCCCGAACTGTCCTACACGCCCAATGGTCAGGCCATGGCCAAATTTTCCGTTGCCACGGACGAGGGATATCGCGACAGGCAGACCGGCCAGCGCGTCGAGCGCACCGAGTGGCATCGCGTTGTCGCTTGGCGGCAGACGGCCGAGTTCTGTGCCAACTATCTGGGAAAGGGCCGTCTGGTGATGGTCGAGGGCAAGCTTCAGACCCGCAAGTGGCAGGATCAGAACACGGGACAGGATCGTTTCATGACCGAAATCGTGGCTGACAATGTTCAGGGGCTGGATCGCGCCCCGGACGGCCAGTTCAATCAGGCCCAGCAGGGTGGCTATCAGAACCAGCAGCAGGGCGGCCGTCAGCAGGGTGGTTACCAGAATCAGCAGCAGGGCGGATACAACAACGGATATTCCCAGCAGGGGCAGCAGAGTCAGCAGAATCAGCAGTCTCAGCAGAATCAGGAAGAGGACCTCGGTCCGGCATTCCCGTCCGAAGCCAGCGGCATGGATGACGTGCCGTTCTAGCGGTTTCGGGATATGACATGAAAAGGAGGCCTGAGCCTCCTTTTTTTGTTCTTTGGTCGGTGCCGAATCCGAAAGAACCATCGTAGGTTTTCTCGGGTGCGGGCCGTTGCATGTTTGGGGGAAGGCGTTGTGCCTCCTGAAGCGGCCTGTTTGGCGCATTTTGCAAGGCAAACTGGTGGAAGTTGCTTTTGGATTGCGAATATGGCTTGACTTTATTCCAAAAACAGCGGAAAAGATGGTCTCTATGCCAGCGGCACCCTTGGAGGTGCGGTCCTATGTTGGCTTGTGCTGGCTTTAAAGGAAACAGGAATAACGAGGAGCAGCGTGCGTACTTGTGCCCTGCTTCTTTTTATATGGCGTATGGACGCCAAGGTTATTATCTCACACTTCTCAGGAGTATTTGGAATGTCCAAGAACATCTATGTCGGCAATCTGCCCTGGTCCGCCACCGAAGACGAAGTCCGTGCTGCTTTCGAAGCTTACGGCGAAGTGACTTCCGTCAATCTGATCGAGGACCGTGAAACCGGTCGCCCCCGTGGCTTCGGTTTCGTTGAAATGGACGATGCTGGTGCCCGCGAAGCCATCGAGAATCTCGACGGCAAGGATTTCGGTGGCCGCAATCTGCGTGTCAACGAAGCCAAGCCTCGCGCGCCCCGTCCTCGTTGGTAGTTGCCGACGTGAGGCCGTAAAACGGCATTCGGCGCCCGTCTCCCTACGGGAGACGGGCGTTTTTTTGATATCACTACAAGGAGAGTACATTGCCCAACCGCAACTACAAGTTCGAGAAGCGGCAAAAGGAATTGGCAAAGAAGAAAAAGAAGGAAGAAAAGAAGCAGCGGAGGCTGGCGCGTAATCAGTGCGAGGAAGAAAACGGAACGGATTCCAATGGACAGGAACCTTCCGGCGGAGAATAACTCGTTGCAGTGAGCATCCCATGCGAAATTACACGAAATACGGCGGCCTGGTCTCTTGTTGACCAGGCCGTTTTCTATTCAAGGGATTTGACGGCGTTGACCAGTGCCCCGAGATCGGGACGCTGATTGATGTCGTTGACCAGCAGCCATCGGACAATGCCCTTTTTGTCGATGAGGAACAGGGCCCGTTCCGCAGTCCCGTCGGTGCGCAGAATGCCGTAGTTGTCCGCAACGCGACCATGGGGCCAGAAATCGGAAAGGATTGGGAAGTCGAGCCCGCCCATGGCGTTGGTCCAGGCATGAAGACTGGGAATGTTGTCCACGCTGATGCCGAGAAGTACGGTATCGTTCTGACTAAACAGCTCCAGAGCAAGATTGTACCCGGGCCATTGATCCGAACAGACCGGGGTCCAGGCTGCCGGGACAAAGGAAAGCACCACGTTGGATTTGCCCCGGTATTGCGAAAGGGTCACTTTTTCGCCCTTGATCGAGGAAAGGGTGAAATCCGGAGCCATGTCACCCGGTTTCAGGGACGTTTGCGAATCTGTCGGCTTGAGCATGCCCACGGGATAGACGCTTTCCGCGAGGGTGTGAGCCCATGCCGGACCGGACAGGAGAAGGGGCGCGCAAAGAAGAAGGGGCGCGCAAAGAAGAAGGGGCGCGCAAAAAAGAAGGATGCAACGTTTCATTGGAATACCTACCGGATTCCCGCCTTGGAAAGGATGTCCCTGAGCATGGTGGCTTCGTTGTCCACGGCCCCTTCCCGGGCGTACATGATTTCCAGATTGTCCGGGCCCGAATTCTTTACGAGAACGAAATAGGGCGTGCCCACATTGCCCAGCGCCTTGTGCATGGAGTAGTCCTCGTCCGGGATCAGCGGGAAGGGCACATTGAATTTCTTGCGGAAGAATTCCACCTCGAACGGCGTGTTGCCTGCTCCGATACCGATGAGCTTGATCTTGCCGTTGTTGCCCTCGGCAGCAATTTCCTCAAACCAGACATTCACTGTTGGTGCGTCCTTTTGGCAAAGGGGACAATACATGCTGAAAACCTCGATGAGCAGGTACTCTGCGGCGGTATCCGACAGACGGAATTGTTCTGTTTCGGTCAGGCCCAGATACGTTCGATCCGATTCTTCCAGATTCGTTCTGATGCTGAAATCCGGAAACGTGCCGCCTGCAAGGGCGGACTGAGACAGAATCAGAAACAGCGCCGTTGCTGCCAGTATCGATTTTCTCATGCAATTCTCCCTGATTGATCTGCTGAGATTAGCCTTTGTCCGGGGAATAGGGAAGTATAAAGGGCCCCGTCCGGAGCGGGCGGGGCCTGGATTCTCCGCAACCGGACGATTGCCGTCCCGGAGCCGTATTCCGGGAAGTCCGGGGCCGCTTGCGCAGCCCCGGAGCTATTACGGAGGTGTTCCTTTGATTACGAGCGCATGCGTTTCACAGGGGAAGTCAGCTTTGCCAGAAACTGCTTTCTGGACAGCGGGCCGCGCTGAACGCCGGAGGCATCCGCGGACAGGTACTCGTAGTACTCTTCCGTGGGTTCCGCTGCCAGGTAGATGACGCGCACGTCTTCATAATCCACCAGTTCGGCATCCGGGTACTTTCCGTTCTGCGCCTTTTCCAGTGCTTCCTCGGCCAGTTTGAGCATGTCCTCGCGGTCGCCGAAGCTCATGGCCCCGGTGGGACAGGTCTGGACGCATGCCGGAAGCATGCCTGCGGCCACGCGGTCGTGACACATGTCGCATTTGGTGATGACGCCATCCTCGCGCAGGCGCGGAATGTCGTAGGGACAGGCGTCGCGGATGTCCTGGAAGTTCTCCTGCTTGGTCAGTTCGGTGTAGATGACCGCACCCGTGGCCTCGTCAACGATGATCGAGCCTTCCACCATGGCGGCCGCCGCACACGGCGGATCGGTGCAGTGGCGGCACTGTTCCGGAAAGAACAGCCACTTGATCTTTTCGTCTTCCACGATTTCGGAGAAGCGGACTATTTTCAGGGAATTGCCCGAGAGGTCCCTGGGATTCTGATGGGAGCCCCAGTTCACGGTCTTTTCTGCGGGCAGTTTCTTCCATTGCTTGCAGGCTACCTGGCAACCCCGGCAGGCCGTGCATTTGGTCAGGTCGACAAAGAAACTCTTTCCGTTCATGTCGTCCTCCTTACGCCTTGCGTACGTTGACCATGAAGGCCTTGGTTTCCGGAATGCCCGTGTTCGGGTCGCCTACGGACGGGGTCAGGATGTTGGCGGAATCGCCGCCATCCTTGGGCCAGGTCCAGCCGAAGTGCCAAGGCAGGCCCACCTGATGGATGGTCTGTCCCTGTACGGTAAAGGGCCGGAGACGCGGAGTCACGATGGCGATGGCCCAGATGGAGCCGCGCAGGCTTTCCACCATGACCTTTTCGCCGTTTTCGATGCCGCGGAGTTCGGCCAGTTCCGGGTTCATTTCCACGAACACCTGCGGCTCGGCCTCGGTGAGCCAGGTGCAGTTGCGGGTCATCAGGCCCGTCTGCCAGTGTTCGGTCACGCGATAGGTGGAACATACGAACGGGAATCTGGGGTCGCACACGGCCTTGGCCTCATCGTCGAACTTGAGAGCCGTGGGGTTGTGCAGGGTGCCGGAGAAGGGATGTTCCTTCACCGGGCATTCCAGAGGTTCGTAGTATTCCGGGAACGGACCGTCGACCCGGCCGGGGCCGAATATCTGGCCGAAGCCGTGCTTGCGCATGATGAACGCATGCTTGGTGCCGGGTTTCCAGCCGCCGTCGGGTACGTCGCCGACCCACTTGGAGCCGTTCCATTCGATGACCGGCTTTTCCGGTGCCCACGGTTTGCCCTGAAGGTCCACGGAGGCGCGGTTGTACAGGATGCGGCGGTTGACCGGCCAGCACCAGCTCCAGTTCGGGTACAGGCCGATCCTGGCTTGTTCCGCGCTCTGCGTCTTGTCGCGGCGGGCAGCCATGTTGCCCTTGTCCGTATAGGAGTTGCAGTACAGCCAGTTGCCCGAGGTCGTGGAGCCATCGGCCTGCAGGAAGGCGAAGCTCGGAACCTGCTGGCCCTTTCTGTACTGCTTGCCCTTGATGGTCACGTCGCGGGTGAAGTAGCCGTTGATCAGCTTTGCGGTCTTGTGTGCGTCGAACACGTTGTTTTCCGCAATGCCTTCCCAGTTCAGCCGGAGGATGGGATCGGTGAACACACCGCCATCCTTGGCGTACAGATGCTGAATCTCCTTCATCAATTCGTACATGATGTCGCCATCGGGCATGGTTCCCTTGCGGGGTTCCGGTCCCTTGTAGCGCCACTGCATCCACCGGCCGGAATTGGTGATGGACCCTTCCTTTTCAATGGAAACCGCGCAGGGCAGGAAGAACACTTCGGTCTTGATGGACTCGGGGTCCATGCCGGGGCCTTCCCAGAACCAGCCGGTTTCATTGGGGAAGATGTTGACGTTGACCAGCCAGTCCAGCTTGGATAGGGCCTGTCTGGTCTTGTTGGAGTTGGCGCCGGAGCAGGCCGGGTTCATGCCCCAGGCAAACAGGCCGTTGAACTGGCCTTCGTCCATCTTGTCGAACAGGGTCAGCCAGGAGTATTCGCGGGCCGATCTGTTGTCGAGTCTCGGCAGGTATTGGTAGGAGACCTTGGGATCGTCCTCCAGCCACATGGCCTTGAGCAGGCTTGCCGAGTACTTGGGATAGTTCTGCCACCAGTTCGCGGACTCGGGGTCATTGGAAATCGGCGTGTATTTCTTGTTGTACTCGTCGAAGGAATCCTCGCCGGCCAGCGGAGTCTTCAGGTAGCCGGGCAGGATGTGATAGAGCAGACAGTGGTCAGTGGAACCCTGTACGTTGGATTCGCCGCGCAGGGCGTTCACGCCGCCACCAGCCACACCGATGTTGCCCAGCAGGAGCTGGATCATGGCCATGGTGCGGATGTTCTGCACGCCAACCGAGTGCTGGGTCCAGCCCATGGCGTACATGATGGTGCCGGATTTGTCGCCGACGCCGGTGGCGGTGTAGGCCTTGTACACTTCAAGCAGCTTGTCCCTGGACATGCCGGATATTTCCTCGACCTTGTCCAGCGTGTAGCGTGCATAATGCTTCCTGAGGAGCTGGTACACGCACCGTTCGTGCTTGAGAGTCGGGTCCTGAGCCGGAACGCCGTTTTCGTCCATTTCAAAGGCCCAGGTCTTCTTGTCGTAGGATCGGGTCTTGGGATCATAGCCCGAGAACAGACCGTCCGAGAAATCGAAGTCCTTGCCCACGATGAACGAGGCATTGGTGTAGTCGACAACGTAATCCCGGAAGATCAGGTCGTTGTCCAGAATGTACTTGATCATGCCGCCCAGTACCGCAATGTCCGAACCCGAGCGGAGCTGTGCGAATATGTCCGCCTTGGTCGACGTTCTGGTGAACCGGGGGTCGACGTGGATCAGGGTTGCGCCCTTTTCCTGCGCCTTGGTTACCCATTTGAAGGAAATTGGGTGGTTTTCGGCAGCGTTGCTGCCCATTATCAGAATGCAATCACTGTTCTGGATGTCGATCCAGTGATTGGTCATCGCGCCGCGTCCGAACGACTCTGCCAGAGCCGCAACAGTTGCGCTGTGTCAGATACGCGCCTGGTGCTCCACATACACCAGGCCGAGGCTGCGGAGCATGGTCTGGTAGGCCCAGCACTCCTCGTTGTCCAATGCGGCGGAACCAAGGGACGCGATGTTGTCGCATCTGTTGACCACCTGCCCCTTGGCATTGACCCGGGTGAACCCGGCATCGCGGGTTTCCTTGACCTTTTCCGCAATGCGCTTCAGGGCCCATTCCCAGGACACCTTCTTGAATTTTCCGGAATAGGGAGCCCTGTAGAGCACGGAATCCGGACGGCGGTCGTTGTCGCCGAGCTGCCAGATGGACGCGCCCTTGGCGCACAGGGAACCTTCATTGACGGGATGGTCGGGGTCGCCTTCGACGTTGACGGCCTTGTGGTCCTTGAGAGACGTGTTCACAATGAGCCCGCAGCCCACTGCGCAATAGCAACAGACGCTGGTGGTCTGTTTGCTCCATTTCGGGTCCAGCATCGCCGCGCGGTCGGCCAGCTTGGCGGTCTGCGTGCACCCGAGCCCTCCGAAAGCGGTCATGGTGGCCGCTGCGGCGGAGAGTTTCAGGAAAGATCTGCGATTGACGTTCATCCTACCTCCTTTGACGTTGTTTGCTCATCGTCCGCGAATTTCGCGTCCCAGGGCCACGAGCAGGTCGAAGCCTCCCGGCCTTTCAGGGGCCTGCCTCACGGTCCGGCTCGCATGTTCGCGGCACGACAATGCGTACCGCGCCACAAGCGCGCCAGCCCTTGCCTTTACCGGGGAGAGATCGAATCCCAGCCCGTCAAAGGGAAGCGTCCGGCCTGAGGCCGGTCCGGGGTTGATGGGGTCGTGTTTCACGATGCACCTCTTTAAAGATTTATCGATATTCCACCATTGTACCGGGAGAGAAAAATCCACAAGAAAAGGCATCATCCCCACGTTTCAGCACAAGCGAAGCGTGGGGATGATGCCTTTTTGAATTGTTTCGGGGCGCGATCAGCTGCGTTTTCGCGCGTATCGGGCCTGACTGGAATAGAATGTGTTGTAGATCAGGGTCAGACTGATGGCGAGAAGTGCTGCGGCAACGCCGATCAGCACATTGTAGAAGGGGGGGCGGTCAGCGCCAGCCGGATCAGCAGCGTGGAGAGCACGAATCCGGAGTTGCGGAACACGGCCCGGAATTCCGGCAGAAAGCGTTGGGAGATGAGCACCAGCAGGATGTCGCTGAAGATCAGCACTGTGTAGAAATTCTTGAAGAAGTGGAAGGTGGGCTGGCCGGAAACAAAGAGCCGGGCATTTTCCAGTCCCATAACCAGAAAGACGCAGAGCAGGACAAGCGCCACGATCTTTTTCGAGGCCACGAAGCGGAACAGTCTGGGGCCGCCGCGCAGGGATTCCTCCAGCCGGTAGCGCAACAGAGTGTACACGCCGAGAAGACCGAAAATGGCGATGGCTCCACCCCCGTCAGCAAGCAGCCGCCACACCGCGTCCATGTGGCCGGCCACGGTGATGGGTTCGGGAAATTCCGCCAGTTCCTTGAAGGAATTTCGGAGCAGGATCAGGGCCAGAATCTCGAATTGCTTGCCCACGGCTCTGGATATGGAACAGGGCAGGGTGAAGATCAGGCTCACGACTTCCAGAATCAGCACCAATGTGAAAGCCAGACTGATGGCCATGTAGTGGCTGGAAGGAACCAGATGCGTGAATTGCGAGGGGAGCAGCCCCTGCCGGTTCAGCTCGATGGCTCCGAGCGAAAGCAGAAAGACGAAGATCAACAGGCCGCCGACACGTCGTTGCGTGGATTCCCGTTCCCAGTACTGGTGCAGAGGGTCGAATGCGTAAGTGGCAAGTGCGTATATCGAGCTGAATCCGGGCATTTGTTGCTACCTGTGACAATGATAATTTTTATTGGAGTTGCGTGCGGAAAAAGGGAACATGCCAAGGCATGTTCCCGATCCCTCAGATTTCGAAAAGCATTTCCAGATCGTCACGAGTCAGGCTCTTGAGAGCGGACTGACCCGGGATGATGGCTTCAGCCACATCCTTTTTCTGTTCCTGAAGCTTCAGTATCTTTTCTTCCACCGTATTCTGGCAGATCATCTTGTAGGCAAAGACCTGTCGCTTCTGGCCGATGCGGTGCGTCCGGTCCGTGGCCTGATTTTCCACGGCCGGGTTCCACCACGGATCATAGTGGATGACGTAGTCCGCGCTGGTCAGGTTCAGGCCGGTGCCGCCCGCCTTGAGCGAGATCAGGAAGATCGGAATATCCTCGTTCTCGTTGAAGCGGTCGACCTGATCGAAGCGGTCCTTGGAGGAGCCGTCCAGATAGGCGAAGGGAATTTCCCTGATCTGGAGCCAGTTGCGGATGACGTGGAGCATGCGCACGAACTGGGAGAAGACCAGCACCTTGTGTCCGCTTTCCACGATATCCGTGATCAGGTCCTTGAAGGCGTCGAACTTGCCCGAGGGCAGATTCGTGGAAACGCCCGGAATGTCCAGCTTGAGCAGGCGCGGGTGACAGCATATCTGGCGAAGCTTGAGTAGCGCATCCAGAATCGACATCTGGCTCTTGGCAATGCCCTTTTCGTCCACGTCCCTGAGCACCTGATCCTTGAGCTTCTTGGCCAGTGCGTTGTAGAGGTCGCGCTGTTCGTCCACGAGGTCGCAATAGTGCACGGTTTCCACCTTGGGCGGCAGGTCCTTGGCAACCTCGGACTTGGTGCGGCGCAGAATGAAGGGTTTCACTCTGGTGCGCAGGTAGTCCAGGGTTTCCTCGTCACCGTCCTTGATGGGCTTGACGATGCCGCGCTGGAACGAATGCTGCGAACCGAGGAAGCCGGGCATGAGAAACTCGAACAGGGACCACAGCTCGAACAGGTTGTTCTCGATGGGCGTACCGGACAGGCAGACGCGCAGGCCTGCGTCCAGCTTGCGCACCGAGCGCGCCGTGATGGTATTCGGGTTTTTGATGTTCTGGGCCTCGTCAAGAATCACCGAGGCATAGGTGAACTTGAGCAGCTCATCCAGATCGCGCCTGAGCAGGGCGTACGTGGTGATGACAAGGTCGGATTCGCCAATGTGCTTGAACAGCTCTTCGCGTTTGGTACCGTAGATGGTCAGCCGCTTGAGTTCGGGCACGAACTTCTTGGCCTCGCGCTCCCAGTTGGGCAGCACGGACGTGGGCACGACGATGAGGTTCGGGCCTTCCAGTCCGGTTTCCTTCAGCTTCTGGATGTAGGAGAGGGTCTGGATGGTCTTGCCAAGCCCCATTTCGTCGGCCAGAATGCCGCCGAATCCGTATTCCCGCAGAAAGTTCAGGTAACTGAGCCCCTGCACCTGATATGGGCGCAGGGTGGCCAGCAGGCCCTCGGGTTGGCCAATCATCTTGATTTGTTCGAAATTGTTTATTTTTTCCTTCAGTTTGACATAGAAGGAGTCCGTGTGCGCCTGAGGCAGGTCTTCAAGCAGCTTGTCCAGCACCGGGGCTTCGAACTGCTTGAACTGACGTTGCGGCGGCTTTTCCGGATCAAAGCCCAATGCCTTGAGCTTGTGTCCCAGCTTGTGGAGCCAGGATTCGGGCAGGCTGGTGTAGGAACCGTCCTGAAGCTGCACATAGCGCTTGCCCGAGGTCCATGCCTTCCAGATCGTCTCGATGGGCACGCGCTGTTCGTCGTATTCCACGTGCAGATCGAGGTTGAACCACTTGTCGTCCTCGTCGGTCTCCACCTCGGCCACGACCTGAGGCTGGGACGTGCGCACCTTGTAGCGGGTCAGATTCTGTTCGCCATAGACGCGGTACGCCTTGACCAGAGTGGGGTAGTGGTCCAGCAGGAAGTTGATCGCCTCCTCCTGTTCCATGAACCAGATGTGGTTGCTTCTGGGCTGGAAGCCCATGTCCTGAAGCTCGGCAAAGAGCTGGGCCTCTTCGTCCTGAGCGCGACGAATGAGGTAGCTTTTGCCTTCGTAATGGTAGCTGCCGGTCTGGAGGTCCGGGTTGGGACCGGTCATGACGAATTCGCCATGCTCGTTCTCGTAGATGTTCTGAATCTTCATGACCAGCAGGCTGCCTTCCTCGTCCATGTACAGCTTGGGATTGAAGTCCGCTGGCTGGAAGATAGGGCCGACCCGTTCGAGGAAGTCTTCCTGTCCGTAGAGGTCGGACACCGGAATCTTGGTCCACACGCGATCCAGAAATTCCGAAACATCGGCATGGGGAATGATGGGCTTGAGCTGCACCATTTCCTGTATCAGCTTGGGGTCGAGGCCTGTCTGCACCGGGTAGAAGGCCTGACGATAGAAAACCCACAGCGGCAGTCTGCCGTAGAAGAAGAGTTCCTCTTCATCCGTGATGGAAAAGGGAATCTTGTCCTCGCGCGCCAGCAGGGTTTCAAAGCTCAGGCCGTCCTCGGAAAGCTTGGGCGCGAGCTTGAGCTGCATGGGCTTGTTCTCGATGCGCAGCGGCTGGTCGGTCTCCCGCAGATAGAGATAGTACTCGTTCTTGACCGCACGGAAGAACCAGGAATGCAGACCGGCCGGTATTTCCACCCTGTGGCCCCAGTAGTCCAGGAAATGCCCGATCTGGTCGGCCACGCCGGGCAGGGCCGGGGAGGTCTCGCACCAGTCCGGGTTTTCCACGATCTGGGTCAGGGTCACCTCGTTCTGCACCTGGGATATGCCGGATTTGTTTTGCCGGGCGCGAAAGAACGCCACCTGCAACCGTCCCATTTCCGGGAAGATGCGGTAGATCAGGTAGTGCTTGCCGGCTTCGGGCTCCAGCTCCGTGGCGAAAAACGGACGAAATGTCTGCCGCCAGTCGGTACGGGGCGTGGGCAGGGCTTCCTCGCCCTGATCGCCGTCCAGCGAGTTGTGGAGCTTGAGCGCCGTGGCTGCGACATGTCGGCACACGCCGGAAAAGGAATCTGCGCAGTTGCAATAGTAATTGATGGTATTGTCGCTCAGATTCAATCCGACTTCAGAAGTGTAATTCTGAAAGTCCTCGCCTTCGACCTGTCCGTCGATGTCCCAGTACTGATCGCGTTTCTTCAGATCCAGTTTCTGCACGCCGCCGGAGGCAACTATATCACGGGCAAGGTCCAGAATGTAATCCGGGACCGTGTCGTTGATGAAATTATCGAGTATTGATTTTACTATATTTTCTTCGCTGTATGTCATTTCAGCGACTCCTCGCTCAGGAACAGTCGGTACTTTGGACCGGAGAATATACACCCATATTCCACGGGGGGCAAGTCAAGATATATTTTTCGGCTCAGGCTCTGACAGCTTGGCATTTTTCGTCCCTTGGTTCATACTCCACGGGTGTAATGAATCGAAAAAAAACTGTATGACCACCCGGTTTTATTTTGCAAGAAAAAACGAAGATTGTCCCGTTAGCAGTATTATTAATAATGCTTGTGCTCGTCGGGTGTGGCGAATCCGGTCCTGCCACGCCGGTGTCTCCCGTGGATTCGGCAGATATTCCCGCAGTTCCGCAACGCGGAGGTACTCTTGTCGAGCCATCCCTTGGCGAACCCAGCAACCTCATACCCTATTTCGCCACGGACAGCGCGTCCCATGAAGTCGGGACGCTGATCTATGTCAGCCCGCTTCGCTACGACAAGGACATCAAGCTGGTTCCCTACGCCGCCGAATCCTTCGAGGTTCTGGACGGTGGCAAGCTGCTGCGGTTCCGGCTGCGGCAGGATATCCGCTGGTTCGACGGCGTGCCGCTCACAGCGGATGATGTGGAATTCACCTATCGCATGATGATCGATCCGGCCACGCCGACAGCGTATGCCGAGAAGTTCAAGGCCGTGAAGGAATTCCGCAAGACCGGCAGGTTTTCCTTTGAGGTGGAATACGAGGAGCCCTTTGCCCAGGCTCTCGTGACCTGGGCTGGCGACATCCTGCCCAAGCACGCCCTTGAGGGCGAGGACCTGATTTCCACGCAATACAGCCGAAAGCCTTTGGGAGCTGGCCCTTACAAGCTCAAGGAATGGGTTCCCGGCTCCCAGATCGTTCTGGAGGCCAATCCGGACTATTTTGCGGGGCGTCCCTATCTGGACAAGGTTGTCTATCGGGTCATTCCCGACCTTTCCACGCAGTTTCTGGAACTCAAGGCCGGGCATCTGGACAGCATGTCCCTGACTCCGATGCAGTATCTGTATCAGACCTCGGGCAGTGGCTGGGACGGTTCGTTCAACAAATACAAGTATCTGGCTTTCGGCTATTCCTGGCTGGGATTCAACTTCCGGCACAGCTTTTTCAAGGATGTGCGTGTCAGACAGGCCATTGACTTTGCCATCGACAAGCAGGAGATCGTCAAGGGCGTGCTGCTCGGCATGGGCGTGGCTGCAAACGGGCCGTACAAGCCCGGAACATGGCAGTACAACGAATCGGTCAGGCCCAGACCGTACAATCCGGAACGCGCCCGCGCCCTGCTGGCCGAGGCCGGATGGAAGGACGAGGACGGCGATGGCATCCTCGACAGGGACGGCGTGCCCTTTGCCTTCACTATTCTGACCAATCAGGGTAACTCCCAGCGCGTCAAGACATGCATCATCATTCAGCAGCGGCTTCGGGAAGTGGGTATCAAGGTGGATGTCCGAACCGTGGAGTGGGCTGCATTCATAAACGAATTCGTTGACAAGGGCCGGTTCGATGCCGTGCTTTTATCATGGAATATACTTCAAGACCCTGATATCTATGCTGTCTGGCACTCGTCTCAAGCCAAGGAGCGCGGACTGAACTTCATGCACTACAGGAATCCGAAGTTGGACCGGCTTCTGGAAAGGGGCAGGCGACTTCTCGACCCGAAGCTGCGCAAGCCCATTTACGACAAGGTGCAGGAAATACTGCATGACGATGCACCTTACGTGTTTTTATACGTTCCCATGGCTCTGCCCATCGTGCAGGCCCGTGTTCAGGGCATTGCGCCAGCCCCGGCAGGCATCAGCTACAATTTTGAAGAATGGTGGATTCCCGAAAAGCTGCAACTTCGGCCCTAGCAGCTCGGTACAACAGAACAATACACCGGCTTGCGAAGACGGCATGTGACCGGTTCGGAGGCGTTGCGCGCTCCGTCGGCCCTCGTTTCCCCAAGCTTCAGGCGGCTTCGATACATGATTCGCATCAATGAAATAACCGACCTCATTTCGTCGTATATCGACAAACCCGATCTGGACCTTGTCCAGCGCGCATACATTTTTGCGGCTCAGGCCCACGATGGCGTGGTGCGCCGTTCCGGCGAACCCTACATTTCCCATCCCATGAACGTGGCCCATCTTCTGGCCAAAATGCAGCTCGACGAGGCCACGGTCGCGGCCGGTCTGCTGCATGACACCGTGGAGGATACGGATACCACGGTGGACGAGATCGAGGAGCTGTTCGGCGAGGAAGTCGCGGATATCGTGGACGGTGTGACCAAGATCAGCAAGATGCAGTTCGAATCCCGGGCCGTGGCTCAGGCCGAGAACATCCGCAAGCTGATTTTGGCCATGGCCGAAGACATCCGCGTGCTCATGGTCAAGCTGGCGGACCGGCTGCACAACATGCGCACGCTGGAGTTCATGAAGTCCTTCAAGCAGCAGCTCATTGCCGAGGAAACGCTGGACATCTACGCGCCTCTGGCCAATCGGCTCGGCCTGCACCGCATCAAGACCGAGCTGGAGGACCTGTGCCTCAAGTATCTCAAGCCGGATGTGTACGAACAGCTTCAGGAGGCGGTCTCCGAGCACCGGGCCGCTGGCGGGGAGTATATCGAAAAGGTCATCGAGATCATCAACGACATGCTCGCCAGGAACAAGATCAAGGGCAATGTCCACGGCAGAACCAAGCATCTGCACTCCATCCACGTGAAGATGGAACAGCAGAATCTGATGTTCGACCAGATATACGATCTCATCGCCTTCCGCATCATTGTGGGGTCCATCAAGGACTGCTATGCCGTGCTCGGCCTGATTCACGCCATGTGGAAGCCGGTTACCGGACGGTTCAAGGACTACATTTCCATTCCCAAGGCCAACATGTATCAGAGCCTGCACTCCACGGTCATTGGCCCGGAGGGCGAGCGCATCGAGGTGCAGATTCGTACCGACGAGATGCACAAGGTTGCGGAATACGGCGTTGCTGCCCACTGGCAGTACAAGGAAGTGGGCAAGGGCAGGAAGGCTGGCAGGACGTCCGGAACGCGCGATGCCGAGCGGTTCACGTGGCTGCGCCAGATCATGGACTGGCAGCGCGAGCTTTCCGATCCTCGGGAATTCATGGCTTCCCTGCGGTTCGATCTTTTTCAGGAAGAGGTCTACGTATTCACGCCCAACGGGGACATCAAGGAGCTTCCCGAGGGGGCCACGCCCGTGGATTTCGCGTATTCCATCCATTCCGAGGTGGGCGATCATTGCGCCGGGGCCAAGATCAACGGCCGTATCGTGCCGCTGCACATGCCGCTCAAGAACGGGGATTCCGTGGAGATCATCACGGACAACCATCGCAACCCCAGCCGGGACTGGCTCAAGTTCGTCAAGACTGCAAAGGCCCGGACGCGCATCAAGCAGTACATCCGCACGGTGGAGCGCGAGCGGAGCATGGCCCTTGGTCGCGAGCTTCTGGAAAAGGAAGGTCGCCGCTACGGGGTGAACGTGCAGAAGGCGGCCAAGGATGGTGATCTGCTCAAGGTGGCCGGGCTGTTCAACAGCGGCAGTCTCGAGGATTTGTACTGTCAGGTCGGATTTTCCCGGTTCACGCCGCGCAAGGTCGTCAAGCGGCTGTATGCCGAACTGAACGGCGAGACGCTGGACATGCGCAAGCCCGCCGAAACAAAGGAGCCGGAGGACAGGAAAAAGCCCAAGAGCGAAGGGCTGAACATCAGCGGCGTGGACAACATGCTGGTGCGTTTCGCCAGTTGCTGCAACCCGTTGCCCGGCGATCCCATCGTGGGCTACATCACGCGCGGCAGGGGCGTGACCATTCATCGCCACAGTTGCCACAATGTCAGGAATTTCGAGCCCGAACGGCTTCTGACCGTGACATGGGAAGGGGCGGAGGAAAAGCCCTATCCGGTCAACATCCGCATCAAGTGTCGCAATGAACTGGGCATGCTGGCGAAGATCAGTTCCCTGCTGACGGAACAGCACGTGAACATTACCGCCGGTACGTTTTCGTCCAGTGTCGACGGTACGTCGCTTCTGGAATTCACCGTGGAGGTCAAGGACCTTGACCAGCTCTATGCGACCCTGAAAAAGGTCAAGAGCCTCAACGCGGTCTCCGAGGCGCTTCGGTTGTCCTGATTCGCACGCATTGCAATTGCGAACGCCCCGCGCACGCTCATGGTGCACGGGGCGTTTTTTTCTTTTGGGCAATTGGGGGAATCAGTTTGGCTCCCGCCACAGGAACAAGCCGGTTTCCTCGTCGAATTCGCGATGCAGGGGCGGGCCGGAGATTTCCCGGATCATGGCTTCGGCCGCAAGGATGATGCAGCCTTCCATGGCGTGTCCGCCGGTGCACCCGCCGCTTTCATCGCCAAGGGTGAGATGCAGGTGCACGAAGGTTTCCCCGTCCTTGAGCGAGATGTTGCCCATGCCCGCCAGTATTTCCACGTCATGCTCCAGCGTGCGCGGCACATAGGTCTGATCCTTTTGGCGGTAGAAGGATATTTCGGCGCGTTTCAGTGCGCCGATGACCTGGACCGTGCCCTTGGTCATGTTCTGGGCGTCGGCGGCGCGCTTGATTTCCCTGATCAGATCGCCGCCCTTGGGCAGGCGTTGCAACATGGCGCGTTCGTTCATGGCGTGGTTCTCCTGCGGGAATGGTACGGCAACCTCGGGACGAAGGAAAGAAAAAGCCCTCCGCACAGCTGCGGAGGGCCTGTCTTCATGTGATGCGGGCGTTATTTCTTGCCCAGCGTCTTGTCCACGAATTCGTCGAGTTCGCCCCTCTTGCGTTGGACAAAGTCGTCCAGCTCGGTCTTCTTGCGTCCGATCATTTCGTCGATGCCGGACCGTTTCTCGTCCAGAAAGGTCTCGCATTCCTCGCGCAGGGAGCCGACAAGCTCCTTGACCGACACGATCTTGTCCACAAGATAGGCATTGGCTCCGGCAAAGGCGAAGCCGTAGTTGAATCTGCCCTTGTAGGCGTTCACCAGTGCCTGGGCAATGCAGTACGGGGAATTTTCCTCGGCGCAGCTGTGCAGGCACTTGTGGATGCATTTCTTGGGATGCCGAAGTCCGGCGGAGGCCGCTTCCAGAAAGGGGTTCTTCAAGGCCCGGCCGGGCATGCCCACCGGGCTTTTGATGATGGTCACGTCTTCCTGCTTGGCCTCGACATAGGCGCGCTTGAATGCCTCGTCCGCATCGCATTCATGAGTGGCCACGAACCGGGTGCCCATCTGCACGCCCGAGGCGCCCATTTCCAGATACTTGGCGATGTCCGCGCCGGTGTAGACGCCGCCAGCCACGATGACCGGGATGTTCTTGCCGGATTTTTCGCGGTACGGAGTCACGGCCTCGATGACTTCGCCCATGATGTGGTCGAGGTCGTAATGGGGGTCGTTGATCTGTTCGGGCTTGAATCCGAGATGACCTCCCGCCTTGGGACCTTCGACCACGAATCCGTCGGGCGCGTAGTCGTATCTGGACATCCATTTGCGGCAGAGGATGTTTGCGGCGCGTCCCGAGGACACGATGGGCACCAGCTTGGTGCCGAGGTCCTGCTTGAGTTCCGCAGCGGTTTCCTTCAGGTACTTGGGAAGTTCCAGAGGCAGACCGGCTCCCGAAAAGATGATGTCCACGCGTTCCTTGATGGAGGTGGTCACCATTTCGCGGAAATTGGTCAGGGCGCACATGATGTTCACGCCCAGCAGGCCGTCGGTCATTTTTTCACGGGCCTTGTGTATTTCGTCGGCAAGGGCGCGGATGTCCGCACCGATCGGGTCCTTGCTGCGATCGGGATCGCGCATGCCGATCATGGCGGTGGCAATGACGCCCACGCCGCCTTCGTTGGCAACGGCGGAAGCCAGGCCGGACAGGGAAATGCCCACGCCCATGCCGCCTTGGACGATGGGAAGCTTTGCGGCCAGATCGCCGAATTTCAGTTCGGGAAGTTTCATTATCTCACCTCTGTTTATATATAAAGGTGCTTCCCAATAGCACACCGTGCCGTCGAGTCAAGATATTCGCAGTGTTGAGGTGCGTCTAAAACAGATGTTTAAATGGTGACGAAGTCGCTGACCACCATCTCCGCAAAGGTCATGGAACTGGTGAAGGCCGGAGAAACCGCATTGAGAACGTGAACGCTGTTCGGCCCCTTTTCCACCATGAAGTCCATGATCATCTCGCTGGTGTCCAGATTGATGAGCTGGGGACGGATGCCTGCCTTGGCGCAGGGCAGGATATCCCGGGGCGCAAGATGTTTCACCAGCTTTGCCGCGTCGCGATAGAAGTATTTGGCGATGTATTTCCTGGGTTCCTCCAGTGCGACGCCCCGGAATTTGGGGTTGACCAGAAACAGGGAAGCGTCCCGGAGCAGGATGGAGAACATTTCGCCGTCCAGACCGTGCAGGATGCCGTAGTTTTCGCGTCCGAAAGCGGGAATCGCGGTGGGGCCGACATAGACGTCGCCGTACACGCTGCGGGTGAAGTGCACGCCCAGAAACGGGTTCCTGATGTTGGGAACCGGGTAGATGCTGCCACGAATCTTGTCGGCTGCGGGCTTCTTGAGGATGCGGTAGATACCCTTGAACGGAATCATGCGCAGATTCATGCCCACGCCGAACGCCTGTGCCACGCGGTCGCTGTAGGTGCCTGCCGCATTGATGAACAGGCCGCAGTCGATGTCGCCCCGGTTGGTGCGCACGCCGGAGGCAGTGCGTTCCAGAAACCGGGTGTTGAAGAAGAACCGAACCTTGCCGGAACGCTCCAGGTCGTGGCGCAGGGAAGTCAGCACGGCCTTGGGATCGACCACGGCGGTGAACGGGGAATGCAGGGCCTTGCCCACGGTTCTGGCGTTGGGTTCCAGCTCGGCAAGCTGGGTTTCGTCGATGAGTTCCACTTTTGCGCCGTTGGCGTCGGCCCGGCGCTTGAGTTCCTCGAGAGTGGGCAGCTCGTCTTCGGTCCGGGCCACCACAACCTTGCCGGATTCGAACAGAGGCAATCCCTTTTCCCTGCAATACGCGCGCATGCGCTGGTTGCCCTCGAAGCACATGCGTGCCTTGAGCGTGCCCGGGTCGTAGTAGATGCCCGCATGAAGCACGCCGGAGTTGCGGCCCGAGGCATGCGCACCGAGTTCGGGTTCCTTGTCCATGATCACGATGTTGCCCGCATTCCGGGCCACGAGTTCCCTGGCAATGGTCAGGCCGATGATTCCGGCCCCGCAGATGGTGATGTCGGCAGTATATTTCATGGTTCCCTCCCGGTTGGATTGGTGTGCGTTACTGTCCGCAGGTCCCCTTGAAGTCGCACCATTGGCATGTGCGTCCCGGCGTGGCGCGGAATTCTTCGGCCCCGAGCATGTGGTTGACCAGAAAATTCAGCAGGCGCGGTGTCATGGACAAGACCGCTTCGTCGCGCTCCTCCTCGGTCCATTTGGAGCCGAACAGCCATTTGATGTCGCCGTTCCGACCCATGAGCACCAGCCCGGCGTCGTGCGGCCTGAGATCGTGATTGGCCGCATACAGATGGCAGTAGGCCGGAAGCTGCACGCTGACAACGGATCGGGCCAGATCGGCAAGCAGTGCGGTGTCGTCCTCGGGTTCGGCAAGGCGTTCCCAGAGGTCCATGTCCTCCCAGAATCCCTTGGTTGGCAGTCCGCCCTGTCCGGTCTTGTAGTCCAGAACATGGATGCCGTCCTCGCGTTTCTCGATGCGATCGAGCTGGCCCTTGAAGGGGATGGTCAGGCCATCGGCGCGGAGGCTGGTCTCCATGCTGGTTTCCAGTCCGATCAGGGTTGCCGGTTCCTGACTCTCCAGAAAACGGGCCAGCCGGAATCGTCCGGTTCGCAGGAGTGCGGCCCGGGTGTCGAAGGGCAGCTGTTCGAAAAAGTCGCTTTGTCTGAGTGCGGTTTCGAAGTCGGCCAGAATCGGGGCCGGGTCCATGTTCGCCGGGGTCACGGTCCGTCCCTTCCATGGCAGGAAGCAGTCGCGAAGGACTTCGTGCAGCAGGGAGCCGAATGCGCTGCGGTCGCCATCCTCGTCGATCTTTTCCATGGGCCGCAGTCCGCCAAGATAGCCGAGGAAGAAGCGGAGCGGGCAGTTCAGGTACTGATCCAGGGAGGACGGAGACAGGCCGCGTGTTTCGAGCTTGTCCCGGAGCGCGGAGCGAATGGCCGGGGTCACGGGCACGGCGCGGGTGTCCGTGGGGATGGCCGAGGCCGGAAAGGTGACGGTGCGGAATACGGATGTATCCTTTTCCAGCAACCGTTTTGCCTTTTTTTCCCGTTCCCATAGCAGTTGTTCGACGAAACGGCTGCGCACGCTCTTGGAGTCGAGCAGCCCGGGCTGAATCCCGCTTTGATAATAGATCACGGCCTGTTCCGCGCCCATGAGCAGACGGTAGAAGTTGTATCCGGCCACGTTGTCGCGCTCGCGTGAATCGGGCAGGCCCAGCAGCTTGCGCAGAGGATCGGGCAGGAGCGGATCGAACGGGTTGGTGCCGGGCAGCCGTTCCTCCACCGCGTCCAGAAGGAAGATTTTGCCGAAACGGAGCAGGCGGGTTTCCAGCACGCCGAGGACCTGAAGCCCGCCGAGCGGGTCCGGTTCGAAGGAAACGCGTTCCGCGTGCAGAAGCTGGCGGAGCATGGAAAAGAGCACGCGCCGGGGATAGTGCTCGCTGGCCGCTTCCGCGCTTTTCAGGGCCGGGATCACGGACGTGGTCAACCGGAACAGGCATTCCGCATCCATCAGATAGGTGTGCCACAGGGATTCGCCGTGGCGGTGCAGCATGGCTGCCAGCCCGGAAAGCGAGTCCGCAAGCTGGTCCAGCGTTTCCAGCCCGGTAAAGGCCGTGACGCAATGGTGCATGATCTCCTGCCGGAGCGGTTCGGCCGTGTGCCGGTTCACGCCCTCCAGAACGGGATCGTCATATGGCGGCTCCCAGGCCAGCGGGTGGAAATGCCGGGACCCGGTGCGGATTTCTCCTTCCCACACCTGAAAGAGTTTGCGCAACGGCTTGTCCTCGGGGCCGAGCATGCGCAGCCATGGGTGGCGGATGAGCCCGGTCACGCTCTTCCAGTGGCATCGCCCGTCCTTGAGACGCGTTTCCTGAAGCGTGAGAATCGATTCGATGAGCCGGGCCAGTCCGGTGCGTTCCAGCGGATACCCCATGGAAATGTTCGGTGGTTCCACAGGAAGGTGATGCAGCACGGGCAGCAGTGCGCCTTCATCCGGCAGGATCACGGCTGCGTCGTCCAGTGATTCGGGTTCGGCAAGGTCCGTGTTCAGGGCGGCAAGTTGCGAGTGGCGGTCGAAGCCTTCGCAGAACCGGACTTCCGGCGGATTCGTCCTTGTCGTGGAAGTGGAAGCGAGCTCGGGTCGGACATGCCAGCGGGTCATCCATGCCTGATGCTCGGTGGTTGCCCAGTGCGCCTTTTCTCCCGTGGTCAGGGCCGGATCGCTGTGCCACAGGGGCAGAAGCTGGCCGCTTTCCCAGAGCGAGCGGAAAAACAGGTCTTCGGCGCCGCCAAGGGCGTAGAAGCCCGCTGCGATGACCGTGGAATTCCCGAGATGCGCGCGGATGGCGTCCAGATGGGTGACCGCGAACTGCCAGTCCAGGCCCGGGGTTGTCCAGCCTCGTTCGAACAGGGCTGTGGTGTAGGCCGCGTAGATCCTGTCGAGCTGCTCCAGCAGGGCTGCGGCATAATCCGCGACTTCGCCCTGCATGTACTTGAGGCCGCCGGGCTCCACGTTCTGGCGCAGCAGGTCCTCCAGCAGGGCCGCCAGCCGCATGCCCCACGGGAAGAAGGCTTCCCGGTCCATGGCCGGCAGTTCGGCCAGCAGGCCGTATTTCTCGGTGCGCTCGGCGCGCAGGGTGTTGACCGTGGCATGCAGCAGTTCGACCAGATCGAGCCGGTTGGCCGGGGAGACCGGAACCGGGGAAAGCTCGCGCCGCAGGTCGGCCACGAATTCGGCTACCGAGGTCATGCGCGGCAGGAATACCGGGCGTTCCAGTGCGGGATGCGCGGCCAGCAGCTTCTTCAGGTAGCGGCGCGGCCTGTTGTGGGGAAAGATCACGGTGAGCGAGGAGAAATCCGGGCGTGCCGCAATCAGGTCGGCCAGTTCGACCATGAAATCCGCGTTCCAGGGGATGAGCGTGATGGGCTGCATCAGGCATTGCCTCCGGTTACGTCATGAATTTCATGCAGGTCCAGATACACGACCATGCCGGAGAGCGGAGCAGGAGAGCCCATGGCCTTGAGCAGGGACAGGTAGCGGTTTACCTGCTTCTGGTGTTCATCCCGGATCTGTCCGGTTTTGTATTCGATCACAATGGTTCCTTGCGGGCTTTGGCAGAGTCGGTCGACGCGATGAAAGTCGCCGTTTTCATCCATGATTTCAGGTTCATTCACGCCCTTGGCAAGCAGGGGAGCAAGCTGTTTTTCATGCAGGGCCCAATCCAGCATGGAGCGCAGGTCGGCTTCAAGTGTCTCGCGTTCGTCGCGGCTCAGGGAGCCGATGGCCGGGAAATCCTGCATGGCCAGAAACACGGCCCTGTCCCGGTCTGCATCGGGGGTACTGCTGATGACGAGCCGTTCCATGGCTCTGTGTGCCACTTCGCCGCGCATGCGTTCGTTGTAGAAGTATTCGTCGAGGTTGTGGCGATAGACGCGCAGCCTCGGGAGCCATTCCATGAGCTCCGGAGCCTGCTCCCGGGGCGCAATTTCTCTGGTGGCCGGAACCGCTTCGGCCTCCCGGGCCGTTGTCAAGGTTGCCGGGATCTCGCCCTGTTCGAACACGTCCTGTCCCTCGGGCAGGTCCAGAATCAGGTTGATGGCTGTCTGGGCCGGGGAATCTCCGGTCCTGTCCGTGAAAAATCCGTGCAGTTCCTGCCCGGCGCGGGTCCATGCCACATAGAGCAGATTGAGCTGTTCGCGCACGGCCCGCCCCATGCTTTCGAAATAGGGGTGGCCCAGTCCCTTGCGCATGGGTACGAGCAGCTGGTGGCCGTTGTGGCGCCGCAGTTCGTAGTCGCGGTCCGGGCCGACCTTCCAGTTGTGAAAGGGAACGATCACGACCGGAAATTCCAGTCCCTTGGACTTGTGGATGGTCATGATGCGCACGGCATCGATGTTTTCCGGCAGGGGGACCTTTTCCTGTCCCGAGTTCTGCTCCCAGAAGTCCAGAAAGGCGGACAGGGTGACCAGACCGTTTTCCTCGGCCAGATGTACCACCTCCAGAAAACGGCGCACATAGAGTTCCGCATCCGGGTGGCGTTCCAGAACGCGGAAGGCGCGGACTGCCTCCTGCGTCAGGTCGTAGGGCGTCATCAGACCGGAACGGTTGTAGAACGGTTCCACGCACCGTTTCCAGATGTCCGGAAAATCCTCGCGGAACTGTACGCCCAACGGTTTCTTGCGGGGCCGGGACAGCCAGTCGAAGAATTCGGTTTCCGCCATGCCTGCCTCGGCAAGAAAGACCTCGGCTCCGCCTGCAAAGTCCGCGAACGCGATGTTGTCGCGCGGATAGTCCAGAAAGGCGAGAAATGCGGCAAGCTGGCGCACGATGGGGTGCTTGTCGAGTTGGAGACTGTTTTCCGTGATTACGGGAACGCCTCGGGCCACGAGCAGGTCGCAGACCAGCTTGGCATGGGCATGGGTGCGGACGAGCACGGCCACGTCGCCACAGGGGCGCCGGGCAAGGATGTCGTCCATGCTCTGGCCCAATGCCTCCAGCGCTGCCTGCTCCTCTTCCTCGACCTTGCCGCCTGCCAGTCGTTCCAGACGGATGTATCCGCCTGTTTCCGCATGTTTGTCAGGCACCCCCTGAGTGCAGGCGCGGAAGCCTTCGGCCATGTCGTCGGAAAAGGATTCCAGAAAGGTTTCGGGCGCGTCCCTGAATACATGGCGCGCCAGTTCCTCGGTGCGCGGTGTGGCCTCGAAATGCTGGAAGAACCAGTTGTTGAAGTCCACCACGTTCCTGTGGCTGCGCCAGTTGTCCGGCAGATTCTCGGAATCGAGATGCATGGCAAGGGGCGCGATGTCCGGTTGGCGCAGCACTTCATCGAACAGGGCGGAGTCCCCGCCGCGCCAGCCGTAGATGGCCTGCTTCACGTCACCCACGAAATACAGGCTGCCGCCCTTGGCAAGGCATTCCACGGCCAACGGCGTTGACGCGCGCCATTGTTCGCGGCTCGTGTCCTGAAATTCGTCCACCAGCATGTGATGCAGGCGGCAGCCCATGCGGCAGTATGCCTCGGGGATGGCTGAGCCATCTTCCAGCAGGTCGGCCACGCCAGCGGCAAGGGCCGAGCCGAGCACGATGCCGCGCTGTTTCTGGAGTTCGTCCAGCTCATGCAGCAGGGATCGGGCAATGCGAACCGTGGGAGCCAGAAAGTGCGCTCCGGCCAGTTCGGCCTGCTGGCGCCCGTAGTCGGCCCATGCGCGTTGCATTGTTGCGTATGCCTGCTCGTCGTTTTCATCCGCCTTGGATTTGCCGGCCTTGAGCAGACAGTCGTAGATGGTCGTCTTTTTTATGGTCGCGGAATCCGGAACCTTGTCGAACAGGCCGAGGTCGGTGCATTTGACGAGAAACTTCTTGAAGTGCGCAGTGGCTGGAAGTCCGCGCTGCTCCAGATGGCGTTGCATGACCACCACCGCGTCCCTGAATTCGGCATTGGCCTTTTTCAACAGATCGAGAATGACTTCCGGGTCGGTCTCCACGTTTGCCGGAGCCGTGCGCAGGTAGTTGACCAATGTGCCCAGTCGGCTGCGGAATGCGTCCTGAAGCCAGAAGCCGTTCTTGCCTTCGTCGCGGATCATGGTGTCCAGCGCTGCGGCGAGTTCGTCGCGCTCCGGGCCGTCCGCTTCGCAGCGTTCCGCGAAATGGTCGAAGATGGCATTGAACAGTTCGGATTCGTCGAAAGCGATCTCGAAGTCCGGGCGGATGCGGAATTCCAGGGCAAAGAGACGGAGCAGCAGGGAAAGCAGACTGTCGATGGTGCGGATGTTCAGGCGGTGATAGCGGCGGAGAATGGCGTTCAGCGCGCTTGCGGCCCGGGCCGGAGTGGCCTCGGGAACGCCCCGGATTTCCGCTGCATCCCCGAATGCGATCTTCTTCAGGCTGCCCACCACGCGTTCCTTCATTTCCGTGGCTGCCTTGTTGGTGAAGGTTACGGCCAGTATCTCCGGCCATGCGTGGCCTGCCGGAGTCCTGGCCTGACAGGTGAACGGGCGGTCCGCCTCGTCGGAACTGAACAGCAGACTCAGGAAGCGACGGGTGAGCTGGTAGGTCTTGCCCGATCCGGCTGAAGCCTTGACCTGTTTGAGTTCGGAAACGATCATGACTGCTCCGCAGGCTGCGCGGTTGGTGCGCTTTTGGGATTGCGGCTGGCGAGTACGACCAGAAACACCGCAGAGATGATCAGGGCGCTGCCCACATAGCCGGACAGGGTGAACCGTTCCCCGAACAGGGCAAAGGCCAGGGTCGCAGCAACCACGGGTTCAAAGGTGGCGATGACAGAGGCCTTGGTTGCCTCAAGGCGTTTGAGGCCCGCGTAATACGCGGAAAACGCGCCGTATGACGTGATTGCGCCCAGCGCCAGCAGCAGGAGCCATGCGGTCAGGGTCTTTTCATGAAAATCCACGAACGGGAGCAGGGGGAGAGCCCCGGCGGGCAGGGCGTAGACGAAGATCGTGGGCGTGGCGTACTTGTACAGGTATTTTTTTCCGAAGATGTAATACAGGGCGTAGGTCATGCCCGAGACGAGGCCGGCGATCAGGCCGAAGGTGTTCAGGTTCAGATCGCCGCCGCTCATGAGGCGTGGCACAAGGCATATGCAGGCCACGCCGGCCAGAGTCATGGTCACGCAGATGGTCTTGAGCGGAGTCATGCGCTCCTTGAGCACCAGACAGGAGAGCACGGCTACCCATGCCGGGGCCGTGTACAGGAGCACGGCGGCGAGTGCCACGCCTGCATCCCGGATGGCGAGCTGGTAGGAGCCGTAGAACGTGGTCACGCAGACCACGCCGAAAATGAGCAGCAGGGGCAGGTCGCTTCGGTGCGCCTTGAGCTCCCTGGTGAACGAGGCGTGGATCACGAAGATGATCCATGCAAACCCGGCGCGCCAGAATGCGATTTCCAGTGCGCTGATGCCCTCGGCCAGAATGTATTTGGTGAATACCCCGATCATGCCCCACATGGAGGCGGCCGCCAATACGTACAAAACTCCGCGAATGTCCATTTACAATGTCACCTTGGTGCCCAGTCCGTTTTCCCGGGCCAGTTCGTGTATCAGTGCGGCGGTCATCACGTCATGGCTGGCAATGCCCATGAGCACCGCGCTCCGTCGCCCGGTGCGGACGCCCTGTTTGGCGCCCGCGCAGATTTCCCCCATGTCCGCGTCCATGTCCTGCGGACCCGGGTAGCCATTTTGAAAATAGGCGCCCTGTTTCCGCGTCCAGAGATACTGGTTGCGGTTGTCGCAGGTGAAGTGTGCGCCCAGAAAGACGTTTTCGTGGATGGCGGAATCATAGTCAACCGAAATCACCAGACAATCCGATTTCAGCCATTCGCGGTGCACGAAACGTTGCGGAGCTTCGACAATGGGAGTGCAGGTTATCAGGACTTCGGCTTCGGCAACCGCAGTGCGCACGTCCGGACAGATCACGAATTCCGCGTCCGGCAGCTCGCGGTGCATGTCGCGCACGAACCGTTCCGCGGCTTCGTCGAACTTGTCGTGGCAGAACACCCGGGAGAGGCGCGGAAAGACTTCCTTCATGGCCAGCAGATTGACCCGTCCCTGCACGCCCGTGCCGATGATGGACACGGTCTGCGTGGCCGGATCGCCGAAATGGCGGGCATACACGCCCGAGGCAGCGCCAGTGCGCCATGCCGTGACCCAGCCTGCATCCATCACGGCCTGGGGAATGCCGGTTTCCGGGTCGGTCAGCAGCATGATGCCCGTGATGTAGGGCAGTCCCTTTTCCGGATTGCTCGGGTAGCCGGAAACGCATTTGATTCCGGCGCGGTCAACATTGCCGCCCAGATAGCAGGGCATGGCGTGAATGAAGCAGTCCTCGCGCGGGTGGATGCCGATCTTGGCAGGCATTTCCCCCTGCCCCTTGCCGAGGGCCGCGAAGCCCGCTTCCACTGCGTCCATGATTTCGCGCATGGAAATTCCCAGGGTGTCGATTTCAGCCGAAGAAATCCAGAGTACGTCAAATCCCATGATTTTCTCCCGGTTGGAAATTGTCGGATCGGCATTGCGGACGGACCGCCATTGACTCACTGGTGTAGGGCTTTTTCCAGACTCCGTCAAAGGGGGGAATCATCTTGCGTGGCAACGTGTTGGCGGGTACTGTCCGGGCATGGAGAATGTGGTGGAAATGAGGGTGGGGCCCGAAGAGGAGGGCCTTCGGCTGGACAGGGTGCTGGAAGGGCTTGTGCCCGAGGGCGGTCTTCGGCTCAGGCGGCGTTTGTGCGATCAGGGCAGGGTTCTTGTCAACGGCAGGCCCGCCAAATCGTCATGCAAGGTTCGCGAGGGACAGACCGTGCAGGTCCGCATGCAGCGGGTGGCTTGCGATCCCGCGGACATGGGGTTGCGCGTGCTTTGCCGAAGGAACGGACTGGCCGCCGTGGACAAGCCGGCCGGTGTGCATTCCGCTGTGGTGGCCGGTTCGTCGGAACCAAGCGTGGAAGGGGCGTTGCCCCGGCTTTTCCCCGGTGAGAACGCGGTGTTGCTCAACAGGCTGGACCGACTGACTTCCGGCATTGTGCTTGTCGCGCTGACAGCGGAGGCCGAGGCCCGGTATCACGAGGCCGAGTCCGCCCGAACCGTGACAAAGGAATATCTGGCGCGGGTTGCCGGGCGGCTGGATTCCCCGGTCACGGTCAGGTTTGCTCTGGATACGGACAACCGCAGGCTGACGCGGGCATTGGACAAGGATGATCCCGATTCCCGGCGCTGGACCCGGGTGGAGCCCCTGAACTGGGACGAGAAAACGCAGACTTCGCTGGTCCGGTGTTTCATCCGCATGGGCGCGCGGCATCAGATTCGCGTGCATCTTGCCGCGCTCGGGCATCCCATTCTCGGCGACCCTCTGTACGGCGGTCCCGAGGCCGAACGCCTGCATCTGCATCATCGCTGTTTTTCGCTGGACGATTTTTCCGTGCAGTCCGAAGCGGCGTTCTGATCCCCAAGCAGGCGGCTGGTTGCTTTCGACGCGAAAAAAGCCCCGGGTTCTCATGGAGAACCCGGGGCTTTCTTGTTGTATTCGGAACAGGAACTACTTCTTGTTCTTCAAGGCTTCCTGAAGCTTCTGGCCCAGCAGGCCCATGCCGCCGCCGGACGGGGCGGAAGAGGCCTTTTTCGGAGCGAATTCCTTCCAGTCTTCGGCATCACGGGCATCGGCGGGCACAAGAGAAATCTTGCGCTCGACCGCACGCACCTGACCGATTTTCAGGGAAACCTCATCGCCGGGCTTGAACTTGTCGAACTCGGCGGGCTTTTCGGAACGGGCAATGGCGGATTTGGGCAGCAGGCCGGTGATGCCGGGTTCAAGCTGCACGAACATGCCGAACTGTTCCATCTTTTCCATGGTGCCGGTCACGGTCTGCCCGGGCTTGTACTTGTCGGCAGCATCCAGCCACGGGTCGCCTTCCGCATCCTTGATGGACAGGGAAATGCGGCGCTTGTCCAGATCTATGGATTTGATTTTGACCGGGACCTGCTGGCCTTCGGACAGAAAGTCCGAGGGCTTGTTCACGCGTTTGGTGTAGCTCATCTCGCTGACGTGAACCAGACCGTCCACGCCCGGAGCGATTTCCACGAACGCGCCGAAGTCGGCCAGACGCACGACCTTGCCCGTGACCTTGTCGCCTTCGGCAAATGTCGAGGCAATCTCGTCCCACGGATCTTGCGCAAGCTGTTTCATGGACAGGGAAATCTTGAGACGACCGCCCTTGTCCTCCGCCATCTTGAGGATGCGGGCCTTGACGTGCTGGCCCGGGCTCACGGCTTCCTCGGGATGCTGCACCCGGGCGTAGCCCAGTTCGGAGACATGCACCAGTCCGTCCAGACCGGGCTTGATCTCCACGAAAGCGCCGTACGGAGCGAGGCGGGTGATCACGCCTTCCACATCGTCGCCGACCTTGGTTTCGCTCAGGAAGGCCTCGGCAGCCTCGGCGGCTTCGATTTCCAGCAGGGAGCGGCGGGAGACCACGATGTTGCGGCCGTTCTGCTCAAGCTTGGTGATCAGAAACTGGAAGGTTTCCCCAACATATTGTTCGCCGTCTTCGACAAACTTGTTGTCGATCTGGCTGATGGGGCAGAAAGCGCGGCGCTGCAGCACCATGACGTTGAACCCGCCCTTGCAGGTTCCGGCCACCTTGCCCTCCACGGGCAGGTTGCGCTCCTTGGCCTCTTCCAGCATCTTCAGTCCACCGATACCGGTCAGAGCGCGGGACAGCTTGATGCCGGAAGAATCCTTGCCAACCACGTAGAGCTCCACGGTGTCGCCTTCGGCCACAGTGCAGTTGCCCTCGTCATCGAGCAGTTCTTCCCTTTCCACAACGCCGTCCAGCTTGGACCCGGTATCCACGAACACCAGCGTGTCGCCCACGGAAATGACGGTGCCTGCGATCTTGTCACCGACGTTGACGTTGTCGGTTCCGCCTTCGCTGTACTGTTCGAACAATTCGGCGAAGGATTCCTCTCCGCCGCCATCATTATTGCGGTTCTTGAATTCCTCGGACACGTGTTTACCCATGCTATTAAAGGTTAAGTGAGGAGCGCCTTGGCGAAATCCTTGCCATTGAAGGGGCGCAGGTCTTCCATTTTTTCGCCCAGTCCCACAAAGGTGATGGGCAGACCATACTGGATGGTCACTGCTACGACTACACCGCCTTTGGCCGTGCCGTCCAGTTTGGTGAGAACAATTTCATCCACGCCCACAGCCTCGTGAAACAGCCTGGTCTGCGAAAGGGCGTTCTGGCCCGTGGTCGCGTCGATGACCAATACGTTTCGATGCGGAGCGCCTTCATGCTTCTTGCCGACCACGCGCCTGATCTTCTTCAGTTCTTCCATCAGGTTGTGCTTGGTATGCAACCGACCGGCCGTGTCGAGCAGGAGCAGGTCGTATCCTTCGCGGACCGCCATGTCCATGGCCTCGAACGCCACGGCAGCCGGGTCCGAGCCTTCACTCTTGGCAAAGAATCCGGTTCCGAGGCGCTTGGCCCAGACTTCGAGCTGATCGATGGCTGCGGCGCGGAACGTGTCGCCCGCCGCGATGAGCACCTTGCGGCCCTGCATCTGGGCGCGATAGGCGAGTTTGGCGATGGTCGTGGTCTTGCCCACGCCGTTCACGCCGATCATCATGACCACCTCGGGCGGGTTGACCACGGTGATGCGGGGAGTGGGCTTGAAGATTTCCTCAAGCTCGTCGCGCAGGATGTCCTTGAAATCCTCGGGATTGTCAGTTCCGGCCTTGCGTGCGCGTTCCTTGAGGTTGTCCATGAGCATGCCCGCGGCTTCCATGCCCACGTCGGCCATGATCAGGATTTCCTCGAATTCCTCCCAGAAGTCGTCGTCCAGGCTGGAGTGGGCCGAGAGCAGGCCGTCGATGCGCTTGGTAATCTGTTCCCGTGTCTTGGAAATGCCCTCGGACAGCTTGAGGAACAGCCGGTCGCGTTCGTCTTCCTCGTCTTCCAGTTCCAGAGCCAGAGCCAGACGGTATTGCAGTTCGGACTTGAACTCCTCCACGGCGCGGTAGCCCATGTTGTCCAGCCAGTCGCGGAAGCGGTCGATGAAGTCCCTTGCCTCATCCTCGGGCGCGCCAAGGGCCTTGAAGAGGAATGCCAGACGTTCCCAGAGCTTTTCGTCCGCCGTGTCCACGTCCGCCAGAATGGTGTTCAGCCATTCGGAAAGTCGGGGTTCGGCATTGCGCAGGGAAAGCGTGAGTTCCTTTTGCCAGCCTTCGCTGGCCGTGGGGGCGGCGTCCGTGGGGTCCTGCTGATGCTGCTTCGGTTCCTGGACTGGGGCGGGAGTCGGTTCGGTCTTTTGGGCGGACGGTTCGGGGTCCGCTTTCTTTTCCACAACCGGCTCCGGCGTTATGCCGACCTCTTCCTTATATTCCTCGACAGCCTCGGCAGCGATATCTTCCGGGCTTTTCCAGACTTTCTTCAGTTTTGAAAAGAATCCCATGCGTTCCTCGTATATCCAATGTCGGTTTGTTTCGGGGCATGGTTGTAGCCCACCTATTGCCGGGACGCAATAGTTTGGGCGGTTTGGCGGGTTTTCAGCTTCCTGCTCCCGTATCATGCGGTTTCGGATGTCTGCAATCGGTCCGTCGTGGGCTTTCCTGGTCCTGTTCGTTGCCATTCCGGCGATATGCGGCTAGAAGAATCGCAAAAAACATCAAGAGGACGTCTCGATGAAACGAACCAAGATAAAAAACGCATTGCATGCGGAGGCCCCGGTTTCCGAGATTCGCATCGGCGGCTGGGTCCGCACCAAGCGCGATTCCAAGGGCTTTTCCTTTATTGAACTGAACGATGGTTCCTGCCTGACCAACATTCAGGTCATCGTGGACCACACGCCGGAAATTCTGGCGGCGCTCGAACGCATCGGTACAGGCGCTTCGGTTCTGGTCGAGGGCGAGCTTGTGGAATCCCCGGGCAAGGGGCAGAAGTGGGAAGTTCGCGGCAAGAGCCTGAATGTACTGGGTGAAGCCGATCAGGATACCTTTCCTCTTCAGAAGAAGCGGCACACTGACGAATTTCTGCGCGGCATTGCGCATTTGCGTCCCCGCACAAACAAGTACGGTGCCATGTTCCGCATCCGGTCGGAATTGGCACAGGCCATACATCAGTTTTTCAAGGAGCGCGGCTTCTTTTACGTGCATACGCCCATCCTGACCGGTTCGGATTGCGAAGGCGCTGGCGAAATGTTTCGTGTGACCAGTCTGGAACACGGCAGCAGGGCCCCGGTAGAAGAGGATTTCTTTGGGAAGCCCGCTTCCCTGACCGTGTCCGGTCAGCTTGAGGCCGAGATGTTCGCCCTGTCTCTCGGGGATGTGTACACCTTTGGTCCGACCTTCCGCGCCGAGAACTCCAACACGCCCCGGCACGTGGCCGAATTCTGGATGATCGAGCCGGAAATGGCTTTTGCCGACCTGCGGGATGACATGGATCTCGGCGAGGACATGATCAAGTACCTTGTGCAGCACATTCTGGATCATTGTGCCGAGGACGTGCAACTGTTTGGCAAATGGGTGGACAAGACCCTCATGCCGACTCTGGAGACCATTCTCAGGGAGCCGTTCGAGCGCGTGTCCTACACCGAGGCGATCAGGATTCTCAAGAAAACCAAGAAGACGTTTGACTACCCGGTGGAGTGGGGCATTGACCTGCAGACCGAGCACGAGCGTTTCCTGTGCGAGGAGAAGTTCAAGAAGCCGGTCTATGTCTATGATTATCCCAAGACCATCAAGCCGTTCTACATGCGCATGAACGATGATGACAAGACCGTGGCGGCCATGGATTGCCTGGTGCCGCGCATCGGGGAAATCATCGGCGGTTCCCAGCGCGAG